>JACPYV010000141.1 GCA_016195825.1 Burkholderiales bacterium
GTTCCAGGCCGTCCGCAGACCTTGCGTGGCGGTGAATACGCCGCCCAACGGCGGCCCGACGTCTTCGCCAAAAATATCGGTCACGCCCAGGCGCGTCTCGCCGTCGAGCATGGGCACGAAGCGGGCGCGCATGCGCTCGCCGGCCAGCTCGACGACACCGTCCACCGGCGCCGTCGTTCCCAGGCGTTCGGGCAGGGCGGCGGCGGCCTCGGTGTCCAGGTTGCCGACGATGTTCAGCCAGGGGCGACCGGGCGCCTGCAGCAGCACGACGCTCTGCAGCTCGGACAGCGCCTTGAGGTCGTCCAGCACGCCGCGGTCCAGCGCGAAGCCCATCAACACCCAGCCCACTGGGGCCGGCGTGCGCACCTGCACGGCCACCACCTGGTAGACGGCATCGCCCTGCACGGCCAGCTCCGCGCCGTCCGGGTTCTTCACCAGGCGCTGCAGGGCCGGGCCGAATGCGGCCGCGCCATCACGCGTGGCGGCGATCAGGTGTTGCTGGTCATCGAAATAGGCCACCACCGAGGCGCCCACCCGTTCACCCTGGTTGACCAGGGCGTCCTTGATGGTCTCCACGGTGCCCGCCTCGGCCAGCGACAGGCCCACCTGGCCAGCGCATCGGGCGTGGGTCACTCGGCGAGGGTCAGCACGCTGGTGCCACCGCTCGCGGGAATGTCCAGCTTGAGGCTTTGCAGCGCGGGCGACTTCTGGCCGTCGTACCAGGCCTTCACCGCATGCTCGCCGGCCGGCAGGTCGAAGCTCGCCTGGCCCTTGGCGTCGGTGCGTGCGAAGGTGGGCGTGTCGACGACGATGATGTGGGCGCTCATGCGATCGTGGATGTTGCAGCCCAACGTCGCGACACCGGGCTTGTCGAAGACGACCGGTTCGGTCGGCGTGCCCGAGTAGAGCTTGATGTCGATGACCTTGGTCGGCGAGAACGAATAGACGTGGTGCCGCACGGTGTCGAAATTGGGAAAGTTCACCGCCGTGCCGGTCTGCACGACCAGCAGCTGCGGCGTGAACTGGCGGTCGCGCTGGCCCATCTCGGCCTTGGCCGTGGTCGTCTTGGCGGGCCTGCCCTTGACCTCCACGGCCACGACGGCACCGGCCACAGGTTGGCCGGCGGCATTGCGCACCTGCACGGTCACCGGCACGGCCAGGGCCGGCAGCGCGCACAGGGCCAGCGCGGCGGCGGTCAAGGTCTGGAATGGGGTGGGCATCGGGCGTCTCAAAAACGGAGCCAAGCTCCGGGCGCTGCAACGATAGCCCGAATTACGCTCAGTGAGCAGCCAGAACAACGCCCGTACGACCGCCCACCGCCTCGGTGAGCATTAATGCAAGCCGGCGCAGCGCGGCCCAGGGGTCGCTGGGCCAGTCCGGGTGGCGCAAGCCCTTGACGAGGCCGTCGCAGACCTGGGCGGCCTGCACCAGCACGCCCGCCTGGGTCGCATCCAGCCGCGGCGCGACGCGTTCGAACAGCCGCTCCTTGACGCCCCAGACCCGCGCTTCGCGCAGCGCCAGTGGCAGCGGCCGGCCGGCGTCCAGCGCGGCGCGCACACGGGCCAGCGCGCGGATGTCCTCAGCCAGTGTCCAGTGCACCAGCACTGCCGCCTCGCCCTCGGCTTCCAGGCCGTCCAGCATGCGCAGCAGGCGCGGCACGGCGCCGGACAGCACGGCCTCGCTGAGCTTGAAGACGTCGAAGCGCGCCACGTCCATGACGGCGGCCTCGATCTGTGCCAGCGTCAGCTCGCCCCTGGGGTGCAGCAGCGCCAGCTTCTGCAGCTCTTGGTGGGCGGCCAGCAGGTTGCCATCGACACGGTCGGCGAAGAAGGTCAGCGCCCGCTGGCCGTCCTCGCCCTCGGGGACCGATTGCCCCTGGGCCTTGAGCCGCTGTGCCAGCCAGGCCGGCAGCGAGCGCCGCTCGACGGGCTCCACGCGCACGGACACGCCGTTGCTGTCCAGCGCCGTGAACCAGGCGCTGGAGAGCTGGGTCTTGTCCAGGCGCGGCAGCGTCACCAGCGTCAGCACGTCGTCGGGCGCGGCCTCGGCGTAACGCTGCAAGGCCTCAGAGCCCTCCTTGCCGGGCTTGCCGCCGGGGATGCGGATTTCGATGAACTGGCGCTCGGAGAACAGGCTCATGGCCTGCGCGGCGGCAAGCACCGGCGCCCAGTCGAAGTAGGCGCCGGCGACCGTGAAGATCTGCCGTTCACCAAAACCCTGGGCGCGTGCCGCGGTGCGGATCTGATCGGCCGCCTCCTGCGCGAGCAGGGGTTCGTCGCCATGGACCGTGTAGACACGGGCCAGGCCTTTGCTCAAGTGGGCACCGAGGCCTTCCGCGCGGAGTTGCATCAGCTGGGCAACTTGACGGCGGCGAGCCGGCGCATGACCTGCGCGATGGCGTCGGAGTGCATGGCGCCGTAGAGGTTGGCGGCCTCCTGCTCCTTGGCCAGCGCGGCGGTCTCGGTGTAGTTCATGTCGCGCGCCAGGCGCAGCTCGACCTTGGGCACCAGCAGCTCGCCGGCGGCCGTGCGGATCATGTAGTCGAACTGCAGGCGCAGCTGCCATTCACGCACCTGGCCCACGCTGGTGGACGCGACCACGGTGCGGTCGCGGAACTCGTGCAGCACCTCCAGCACGACCTCGGCGCGGGCGGTGTCGTCAAGCAGCTGGACCTGCGTGCGCTTGATCTGGCGCTTCAGCCCGGCGGCCAGCGGCGAATTCGGCTCGAAGCCGGTCAGTGCCAGCGTCTTGAACGGCAGCTCGGCTTCATGGCGCAACTCGAAGCCGCAGCCGGCGAGGGCGGCGAGGCTGAGCAGTGCAAGACGGCGGTCCATCATCAGACGACCACGTTGACGAGACGGCCGGGCACGATGACGACCTTCTTGGGCGCCTTGCCTTCGCTGAACTTGGTGAACTCGGGGTTGGCCAGCGCGGCGGCTTCGATGGCCGCCTTGTCGGCCGAGGCCGGCACCTTGACCGAACCGCGCAGCTTGCCGTTGACCTGCAGCATCAGCTCGATCTCGTCCTGCACCAGCGCGGCCTCGTCGACCGTGGGCCAGGGCGCGTCCAGCAGGTCGCCCAGCTCGGCGGCGAAGCCCAGGTCTTGCCAGAGCTGGTGGGCGACGTGGGGCGTGGCGGGGTAGAGCACGCGCAGCAGCACCGAGAAGCCGTCGCGCACGGCGGCCGACTGGCCCTCAGCAATCAACTTGGAACTAGAGCCTTCCAGCGCATTCAGCAGCTTCATCGCGCCGGAAACGACGGTGTTGTACTGCATGCGCTCGTAGTCGTAGCTCACCTGCTTCAGCACGTTGTGCACCTCGCGGCGCAGCGCCTTGCCGTCGCCATTCAGGGCGGCGTAGTCGGCTCCACCGGCCTTGATCGCATCCGCATTGCGCGCGCCGAAGTTCCACACGCGCTTCAGGAAGCGGTGCGCTCCTTCCACGGCGGCGTCGTTCCACTCCAGCGTCTGCTCCGGCGGCGACGCGAACATGACGAACAGGCGGGCCGTGTCGGCGCCGTACTGGTCGATCAGCGCCTGCGGGTCCACGCCGTTGTTCTTGGACTTGGACATGGTCGTCATCTCGTATTCGAGCGGCGTGCCGTCCTTCTTCAGCTTGGCGCCGGCGATGGCGCCCTTGTCGTCGTGGATGACGTCGATCTCGTGGTCCCAGTAGTAGTCCTTGCCGCCGCCCTCGGGCTTGTGGAAGAACGCGCCCTTCAGGACCATGCCCTGAGTCAACAGCTTCTCGAACGGCTCGCTGATCGTCACCAAGCCCAGGTCGCGCATCGCCTTGGTCCAGAAGCGCGCGTACAGCAGGTGCAGGATGGCGTGCTCGATGCCGCCGATGTACTGGTTCATCGGCATCCAGTACTTCGTGCCGTCCGCGACCATCGCCTGGTCGTTGGTCGGGTCGCAGTAGCGCATGAAGTACCAGGACGAATCGACGAACGTGTCCAACGTGTCCGTCTCGCGCTTGGCCGGCTTGCCGCAGCTCGGGCAGGCGACGTTCAGGAATGCAGCGTGCTTGTTCAGCGGGTTGCCGCTGCCGTCCGGGATCAGGTCGTCCGGCAGCACGACCGGCAGGTCCTTCTCCGGCACCGGCACGACGCCACAGTCATCGCAATGGATGATGGGGATGGGCGTGCCCCAATAGCGCTGGCGGCTGACGCCCCAGTCACGCAGACGCCAGGTGGTCTTCTTCTCGCCCAGGCCCTGGGCGGCCAGCAGCTCGGCGACCTTGTTGACGGCGTCGACGTGCGACAGGCCATCCAGCACGCCGGAGTTGATGCATCGGGCCTTCTGCTTGTCGCCGTACCACTCGGCCCATTGCTTGTCGTCGTAGGCCTGGCCTTCGACGTCAATGACCTGCTTGATCGGAAGCTGGTACTTCAGCGCGAACGCGAAGTCGCGCTCGTCGTGCGCCGGCACACCCATGACGGCGCCGTCGCCGTAGCTCATCAGCACGTAGTTGCCGACCCAGACCTCGACCTGCGCACCGGTGATCGGGTGCGTGACGAACAGGCCCGTGGGCACGCCCTTCTTGTCCTGCGTGGCCAGCTCGGCCTCGGTCGTGCCGCCGGCCTTGCATTCCTCGATGAACGCAGCCACCTCGGGCTTCGTCTTCGCAGCGATGGTGGCCAGCGGATGTTCCGGGGCCACGGCGCAGAAGGTCACGCCCATGATGGTGTCGGCGCGGGTCGTGAACACCCACAGCCGCCCGCCACCGCCTTCGATGGAGTGCGGGAATGCGAAGCGCACGCCCTGGCTCTTGCCGATCCAGTTCTCCTGCATCAGCCGCACGCGCTCGGGCCAGCCGCTCAGGTAGTTGGGGTCTGTGGGATCAGCAACAGCCGACAGCAGCTCCTCGGCGTACTGCGTGATCTTCAGGTAGTAGCCCGGGATCTCACGCTTTTCCACCAGCGCGCCCGAGCGCCAGCCGCGGCCGTCGATGACCTGCTCGTTGGCCAGCACGGTCTGGTCCACCGGGTCCCAGTTGACGACCTGCGTGCGGCGCTCGGC
>JACPYV010000143.1 GCA_016195825.1 Burkholderiales bacterium
CTGGGCGAGTCGCCATACTGCGCCGGCATCCACTACTCGCTGGCCGACGTGGCCGTCGGCTGCACGCTGGGCTGGCTGTCGTTCCGCTTCCCGGAAATCACCTGGCGCGAGAGCTACCCCAACCTGGCGCGCCACATGGACAAGCTCTCGCAGCGCCAGAGCTTCATCGACACCACCCCGTCGGCCTGACGGTCACCGCTGGAAGCAGCGTCGCGCGCCGCTCGGGGCGTCAGGCGATCAGCAGTTCCCTGGACCGCACGTGCAGCAGGCGCACCAGGCGCCAGACGCGGCGTTCGATCTCGGCGACGTCCTGCTTCCACAGCGTCGCGATCTCGGCCAGCAACAGGCCTTGCGCCAGCAGCGTCAGCAGATGGCGGCTGGCCTGGTCGATCTGACGGCCCGCCGGGCTGGCATCCAGCGCAGCGGGCGCCTGGTGCGCAATGGCGAGCGGGCTGCGCTCGATGCCGAAGGCGGCCAGCGCCTGGCGGGCCAGTTGCGGGCTGAGCATGGCGCGGCGGTCGTGCAGCCGCATCAGCGCCTCGACCAGGCCGGTGCCGCTGCCATCGTCCACGTGATACGCATTGGCACCCGCACTCAAAGCGGCGAACAGTTGCAGGTCGTCGGCGGTCGGCGTCAGCAGCAGCAGCTGGGGGCGCACCGGCAGGCGGCCCAGTTCATGGGCCACGCGCATCGCGTGGCTGTCCACCAGGCGCAGGTCGCTGGCGACGATGTCGGGCGACAGCGCGGTGATCTCCTGCAGCGCGTCGGTCAGGTTGCCGCAGCTGCCGGCCAGTTCCACGCCGCTGGCCTGCAGAAGCAGCGAGCGGGTGCGCTGCAGCGTGGACTCGCCGAGACGGAGGAGGTAGACGGTGGGCATGTGGGGCGGATGTAACCGGCACGATTGTGCGCGCTTTGCCCGGGATACCCCTAATTTGAAGCCGTCACCCCCCGCGTCCGGGCGGTTGCCACCCGCTCAGGCGGACCGCGCGATGGCGCCCTGCGGCGCGAAGCTGTGCGCGCTGGCCAGCGGCCAGTAGACCTTGAAGGTGTTGTGCGGCATGTCGCCGCGCAGCACGCTGCCCGGCTCGACGAAGGGCAGCAGGTTGGCCAGCAGCCGCACCTCGTGCTTGTCGAGCCGGTGCACGATGTGCTGGGCCGTGATCTCCTGCGGGTGGCACAGGCCGGCCGCCTCGACCAGCTCCTTCAGCGCCTTCAGCGTGTTCTGGTGGAAGTTGGCGACGCGGGTGGCCTTGTCGGGCACGACGATGGCGCGCTGGCGGTGCGGGTCCTGCGTGGTCACGCCGGTGGGGCAGTGACCGGTGTGGCAGGCCTGGGCCTGGATGCAGCCCAGCGCGAACATGAAACCGCGCCCGGAGTTGCACCAGTCCGCGCCCAGCGCCATCAGCCGCACGATGTCGAAGGCGGTGGTGACCTTGCCGGCGCAGCCCAGCTTGATCTTGTCGCGCAGGTTCAGGCCCACCAGCGTGTTGTGCACCAGCAGCAGCCCTTCCTGCAGCGGCGCGCCGACGTAGTTGGTGAACTCCAGCGGCGCCGCGCCGGTGCCGCCCTCGGCGCCGTCCACGACGATGAAGTCCGGCGTGATGCCAGTCTCCAACATGGCCTTGCAGACAGCGAACCATTCCCAGGGGTGGCCGATGCAGAGCTTGAAGCCGGTGGGCTTGCCGCCGGAGAGGTTTCGCAGCCGCTCGATGAACTGCATCATCTCCACGGGTGTCGAAAAGGCGCTGTGCCGTGCCGGCGAGATGCAGGCCTGCCCCACCGGCACGCCACGCGCGGCGGCGATCTCGGCCGTGACCTTGGGGCCCGGCAGCACGCCGCCGTGGCCCGGCTTGGCGCCCTGGCTGAGCTTGAGCTCGATCATCTTGACCTGCGGGTCGATGGCGCTGGCCTGGAACTTCTCGGCGCTGAAGGAGCCGTCGGCGTTGCGGCAGCCGAAATAGCCCGAACCGATCTCCCAGATCAGGTCGCCGCCATGCACGCGGTGGTGCACGCTGATGGAGCCCTCGCCGGTGTCGTGCGCGAAGCCGCCCTGCCTGGCGCCCTTGTTCAGCGCCAGGATGGCGTTGGCGCTCAGCGCACCGAAGCTCATCGCAGAGATGTTGAAAACGCTGGCTGAGTAGGGCTGGGCGCGGCCAGCGCCGATGGTGATGCGGAAGTCGTGGCTGGTCAGGTGGGTGGGCGCCAGCGAGTGGTTGATCCACTCGTAGCCGCGCGCAGAGACGTCCAGCTGCGTGCCGAACGGGCGCTGGTCGGGGTCGCCCTTGGCGCGCTGGTAGACGATGGAGCGCTGCGCGCGTGAGAACGGTGCGGCGTCGTTGTCGCCCTCCAGGAAGTACTGGCGGATCTCGGGCCGGATGAATTCCAGCAGGAAGCGCAGGTGACCGATGACCGGGTAGTTGCGCAGGATGGAGTGGCGCGGCTGGCGCACGTCGCGCAGGCCCAGCAGCGCCAGCGCCAGGAAGACCAGCACCAGCACGCCGTCGATCAGCCCGCCCATCCATCCGACGGCGAACAGCAGCGCCAGCAGGCCGCACAGCATCCAGGTCAGATAGCGCAGCGGAAAATGTTCGTTGAGTCTGCGCAACCAGCCGGGCCAAGCAAGCATGAGGTGTCCTCACAAACCGTGACTGGCCATGCTAAGGCCGAAGACCCGCACAATCGCCGCGCATCAACCCTCAAGGTAGCTGTCGATGAAGTCCCTGTTTTCCAAGCTCGGCTGGCTGTTCTCAAAGACCTGGTGGCTGCTCGACGGCACGCGCCGCGCGCTGATGAACCTGTTCGTGCTGCTGCTCATCGTCATCGTCGTGACGGCGATATGGACGCGTGGCCCGAAAGCCCTGGCCGACAAGACCACGCTGGTACTCAAGCTCGACGGCAACCTCGTCGAACAGTTCTCGGGCAGCCCGCGCGAGCAGCTGATGGCGCAGGCGCAGGGCAGCAGCACGCCGCGGCAGACGCGGCTGCGCGACGTGCTGGCCGTGCTGGACGCAGCCGCGAGGGACGACAAGATCAGCGCCGTGCTGCTGGACGTGGAGGACCTGGGCGGCGCGGGCTTTGCCGGCCTGCACGAGGTCAGCGCGGCGTTGCAGCGCTTCAAGAAGGCCAGCGGCAAGCCGGTGCTGGCCTATGCCGACAGCTACAGCCAGCGCAGCTACTTCCTGGCGGCGCAGGCGGGCGAGGTCTACCTGCACCCCATGGGCATGGTCATGCTGGAGGGTTTCGGCCGCTCGCGTGTCTATTACAAGGACGCGCTGGATCGCATCGGCGTGACGGCCCACGTCATCAAGGTCGGCACCTACAAGAGCTTTGCCGAGCCCTACACCGCCACCGGCCCCAGCCCGGCCACGATGGAGGCCGAGGGCCTGGTCTACGGCGAGCTGTGGAGCGGCTTCACGGCCACGCTGGAGGCCGCACGCAAGATCGAGGCGGGCGGCATCGCCAAGGGCATCGAGGAGCTGCCGCAGCGCCTGGCCGCGGTGAAGGGCGACCCGGCCCAGTTGGCCCTGCAGGCCAAGCTCGTCGACGGGCTGAAGACGCGCGACCAGATGCGCGAGCTGCTCATCACCAAGGGTGCCAAGGACGAGGACAGCAAGAGCTTCCGCCAGGTGTCGCTGAACCAGTACCTGGCCTACGTGAAGGACGGCGGCGCGCCGACCAAGCTGCAGCCGGGCCTGGGGCTGGTCGTGGCTGAGGGCGAGATCGTCGACGGCGATGCCGGCCCGGGCCGCATCGGCGGCGACTCGACCGCGCGGTTGATCCGCAAAGCGCGCGAGGACGACGCCATCAAGGCCGTCGTGCTGCGCGTGAACTCGCCCGGCGGCAGCGCCTTTGCCTCCGAGATCGTGCGCCGCGAGCTGGAGCTGACGCGCCAGGCCGGCAAGCCGGTGGTCGTGTCCATGGGCGACGTGGCGGCTTCGGGCGGCTACTGGATCTCCATGAGCAGCGACGCCGTCATCGCCGACGCCGGCACCATCACCGGCAGCATCGGCGTGTTCGGCATCCTGCCGACGGCCGAGGGGCTGATGGACAAGCTGTCGCTGCACACGGGCGGCGTGCGCACTACCTGGCTGGCCGGCGGCTACGACCCGCGCCGCCCGCTGGACCCGCGGCTGCAGGCAGCCGTGCAGTCCGGCATCGACAACGTCTACGCCCGCTTCACGGGCCTGGCGGCCCAGGCGCGCAAGAGCACGCCGGAGAAGATCGACGCCGTGGCGCAGGGCCGCATCTGGACCGGCGCGCAGGCCCGGGAGCGCGGCCTGGTGGACCGCATCGGCAGCCTGGACGACGCGGTGCAGACGGCTGCCAAGCTCGCCAAGCTGGAGATCAAGGACGGCGAGAAGCCACGCATCGTCTACGTGGAGCGCGACCTGAGCCGCAGCGAGCGCCTCCTGGCATCGCTGACCGACGTGGTCGCACCGCCGCTGGCCCAGGCCGTCGGGCAGGCGCTGGGGCTGGACGCGCTGCCGGCACCGGTCATCGAGGAACTGGCGGCGCTGAAGGAACTGGCCCGGCTGTCGGCCCAGGGCCGCTGGGAGCGGGCGGCCGCGGTGCACTGCCTGTGCGGCGCGCCCTGAGCGCAGGCTGACTCAGTAGACCGGGTCTGCGAGCTTTTCCTTGGCCACGACGCGCTGCGTCGCCGGCCGGTCGAAGACCCGCTTCAGGTAGGCGCCCAGCGCCGGCCGGGTCTTGGCCGGCCTGGCCTGCATGCGCGTCCAGCGGCACAGCATGAACGCCAGCGGGTCGACCGCCGTGTACTGCTCGCCCAGGAACCAGTCGCCGCCGTGGCGGGCCAGCTCGGCGTCCATCTGGTCCAGCATCGGCGCCACCTGCGCCTCGGCGCGGGCCTTGACCTCTTCCGCGTTGCTGGCCATACGGTCGGGGTAGAAGTAGTGGATGAGCATGGCCTGCAGCGTGTTGGTCAGCCACACCATCCACTTGTAGTAGTGCGCCCGCTCCGCGGTGCCGGGTGCCGGCGCAAAGCCAGGATGGCAGTCGGCCAGGTGCATCAGGATGGCGGCGGTCTCGTAGATCACCAGGTCGCCGTCCACCAGCGTCGGGATCAGGCCGTTGGGGTTGAGCTTCAGATAGGCCGGCGACTTGTGCTCGTTGTTGGCCCGGTCCAGCTCGCGCAGCGTGAAGGGGATGCCCATTTCCTCCAGCAGGATGTGGGGCGCGAAGCTGGCGTTGCTGGGGAAGTAGTGCAGTTCGATCATGGCGGGCGACGGCGGCTGGAACGGGAAGCGGCGAACTTTACGTGGCCGAAATCGTCGCGCAGTGCACGCCCGGCAGTCTGACGGCGTTGGGTACCCACCCCGGCTCTTTGCATGACCCCCATGAAGCCTGTCCTCTCTCTTCCCCTGCTGGCCCTGTGCGCCGCGCTCGCGGCTGCCGCCCCGGCCCACGCCGACGTGCGCGTGCGCGCCAACATCGGCATGGTGTTCGACAACCGCTACCACCACGACCACTACTACCCGGCGCCCGGCTACGTGGCGCCGTACGTGCCGCATGGCGCCATCATCGTGGGCGCCGGCCCCGGGCGCTACTGGTTCCACGGCGGCGTCTGGTACCAGCCGTATGGCCCGCGCTACCGCGTCGTGCTGCCACCGGTGGGCGTCGTCATCCCGCTGCTGCCGCCGGCCTATGTGACGCTGACGCTGGGCGGCCTGCCCTACTTTTACGCCAACGGCGTGTACTACCGGCCGGTGCCCGAGGGCTATGTCGTCGCGACACCACCGCCCGAGGCCGTGACCGCCCAGGTCATGCCCGCCCCGCCGCCGCCCCCGCCGCCCAAGGCGGAACCCATCATCTACCCGCGCAACGGCCAGACGGCAGAGCAGTTAGAGAATGACCGCCGCGAGTGCAACCGCTGGGCCACGACGCAACCGAATGCACAGGCCGACGCCAGCGTGTTCAGCCGCGCGGTCGAGGCGTGCATGGACGGGCGCGGCTACACGATCAAGTAGCCGCCGGGCCGGGCCTCAGGGCATCTGCGCGGCCGCCGCGCGGATGGCCTCGCGGATGCGGCCGTAGGTGCCGCAGCGGCACATGTTCTCGATCGCATCGATGTCGGCATCGGTGGGCGCCCGGGTGCGCTGCAGCAGGTCCACCGCGGCCATGATCTGGCCGGGCTGGCAGAAGCCACACTGCGCCACGTCGCGATCCAGCCAGGCCTGCTGCACC
>JACPYV010000139.1 GCA_016195825.1 Burkholderiales bacterium
GCCGGAGTCGCCGCTGATGCCCGCGAGCTGGCGGTAGTAACGCCAGCGGTAGACCAGACCGGCGCCGTTGAGCTGGGCGGCCTCCACCGCCATCAGCTGCTTGCGGGCCTCGCGCAGGTCGCCATGGGCGCGCAGGTATTCGGCGCCGATGCTGGCCGCGGCGACGCTGGCGGCGGCGCGCTGCTCGCCGGCGGGCCAGTCGCGCAGTTGCTGGGCCAGCTGGTCGCTCAGCGCGCGGTCGCGCGCGTAGGCCGCCAGCAGGCCGCGCAGCGCGATCACGTCGAGCTGGCCGGCGCTGCCCGGCGCCATGGCTGCGCCGCGGGTGCGCAGTTCCAACTCGTACTGCGCCGGCTTGGCGCGCGCGGCGCGCTCGATGCGTTCGAGGTCATGCGCCAGGCCCGCGTCGCCCGGCACCGCGGCAGGCACGGCGGGCACGCCGGAGCCGCCGTCGCCACGGGGCGAGCAGGCACAGCACAGCAGCAGCGCGGCCAGCGCCGCGCACAGCGTCGATCGTGAGGCCAAGGGTCGAGTCATTGCGACGGCAGGAACTTGTGGTCCCGAACCACTCATTTCAGCGCGGTTCGGCCCGACTGTCGCGGATGGCAGGCCCAGGACCGTTCAAATTCCACGTGTGCCGCCCGATCGCCGTCAGGCCGCAGGGCCCTGGTAGCCGCGCGGCACGGCTCCCAGCAGCCGGCGCGTGTAATCCTCACGCGGCGCCGCGATCAGCGCCTGAGTGGGGGACTGCTCGACGACGTCGCCGTTCTGCATGACCAGCACCTCGTCGGCGATGAACTTGACGACGGCCAGGTCGTGGCTGATGAAGATGTAGCTGAGGCCGAACTCGTCCTGCAAGTCCTTCAGCAGGTTCAGCACCTGGGCCTGCACCGACACGTCCAGCGCCGACACGGCCTCGTCCAGCACCAGCACCTCGGGCTGAAGCGTCAGGCAGCGTGCGATGGCGATGCGCTGGCGCTGGCCGCCGGAGAACTCGTGCGGGTATTTACCCATCGCGCTCTCGTCCAGGCCCACTTTCTGCAGCAGCGCAACCGCACGGGCCTCGCGATCGGCCGTGCTGGTGCCGATGCCATGGATCTCCATCGGCTCGCGCAGCGTCTGCCCGATGGTGAAGCGCGGATTCAGCGAGGCGTAGGGATTCTGGAACACGACCTGGATGCGGCGGCGCATCTGCTGCCAGTCGGCGCCACCCATCTTCAGGAGGTCCTTGCCCTCGAACAACACCTGGCCGCCGGTGGGTTCATGCAGGCGCAATAGCGTCAGGCCCATGGTCGTCTTGCCCGAGCCGGACTCGCCGACGACACCGAGCGTGTGGCCCTTGCGCAGCTTGAAGTTCACGCCCTTGACGGCCTTGAACTCGCGCTTACCGAACAGCCCGTCCTTGAGCCAGAAGCTCTTCCGCAGGCCGGTCACTTCCAGCACGACGGGCGCGCTGTCGTCCTTGGCCTGGGCGTCATTGCCAGCAGCGCGGCCCGCAGTCCTTCCAGCAATATGGTCGTCGATGACCATCAGCCGAGCCGGGTTCTCGGTGAGGGACGGACGGCAGGCAAGCAAGGCCTTGGTGTAGGCGTCCTGCGGGGCGTTGAAGATCTGTGCGACCGGCGCGTTCTCGCGCACCTGGCCGTGGCGCATGACGACTACCTGGTCCGAGATCTCGCCGACGACGCCGAGGTCGTGCGAGATGAAGAGCAGACTCATGCGGTGCGTTTCCTTGAGCCGAGCCATCAGCTCCATGACCTGGCGCTGGATGGTCACGTCCAGCGCCGTGGTCGGCTCGTCGGCGATCAGCAGCTTCGGGCTGCAGGCCAGCGCCACGGCAATCATCACGCGCTGCTGCTGGCCGCCCGACATCTCGTGCGGGTAGGCCTTCAGGCGCCGCTTGGGCTCGGGGATGCCCACCTCGCCCAGCAACTCCTCATCGCGCACCTGCGCCTGGCGGCGGCTCATGCCCATGTGCTTCATCAGCGGCTCGCAGATCTGCGTGGCGACGTTGAAGACCGGATTCAGCGAACTCATCGGGTCCTGGAACACGCAGGCGATCTCTTTGCCGCGGATGGCCTGCAGCTCGCGCAGGCCCGCCTGCAGCAGGTCGCGGCCCTGGAACAGGATGCGACCTTCGCGCTCGGCGTTGCTGGGCAGCAGGTTGAGGATGGACATGGCAGTCACGCTCTTGCCCGAGCCGGACTCTCCCACCAGCGCCACCGTGCTGTTCTCCGGCACGTCGAAACTGATGCCCTTGACGGCAGCCTGGCGCTGCATCTGGCCGTCGACGCGGCCCATGCGGAAGGCGACTTTCAGGTCTTGAATGCTGAGGAGCATGCTCATTCGAGACCTCGCAGCTTGGGGTCAAGCGCGTCGCGCAGCGCATCCGTGAACAACGCAAACGCGGTGACAAAAACGGCCATGAAGCCGGCCACGACGGCCAGTTGCCACCAGTAGCCCAGGATCAGCTCGTTCTGTGCCTCGGCCAGCATGGTTCCCCAGGACACCTGGTCCACGCCCACGCCCAGGCCCAGGTAGCTGAGGATGACCTCGCTCTTGATGAAGCTGACCACATGCAGCGACAGCTGCACCAGCGCCACGTGCGACACGTTGGGCAGGATGTGCCTGAACATGCGCGACCACTGGCTGGCGCCGATGGCCTCGGCCGAGCGCACGTATTCGCGCACGCGGTGCTTCATGAACTCGGCGCGGATGAGGCGGTAGATGCCGGTCCAGCCGGTCAGCGCGAGGATGAGCACCACCGAGCCCACGCCGCGGTGGAAGATGGCCGCGAACGCGAAGATCAGCAGGATGCTGGGGATGGCGGTGAAGACGTTGTAGACCCACTCCAGCAGGTCACCGACCTTGCCGCCGAAAAAGCCCGACACGGCGCCCAGCATGGTCCCGATCAGCGTCGCCACAAGGGCCGCGGCCAGGCCCACAAAGATGGACACCTCGGCGCCCTTGATGACCTTGGCCAGCACATCGCGGCCCAGGCGGTCGCCGCCCAGAGGCAGCGTCTCGGCCTTCGTGATCTCGTCGGTCTTGAAGGCCTTGGCCCGCTCGGCCCATTCCGCGTAGCGGGGGCTGAGCGGGTCGATGTCCGACAGGTCCACGTTCGGGCCCTTGGGCGCGGCGATGGTGCCGGTATCTTCGGCCGGCTGCGGGCCCAGCAGCGTGGGCGGCGCGTTGGGCACGCCGACTTCCTTCTGCCAGCCCGAGGCGACCAGTTGGGTCGCGGCCAGCAGCACGAGCACGAGGAAGGCGCCGACGATGGCCATGGAGATGACGCCCACGCGGTCGGTCTTCAGCCGCCGCCAGGAGGCAGCCCACACGCCGCCGGAAGAATTCGACACGGCGCTCATTTGAGGACCACCCGTGGGTCGACGAGTTTGTACAGCAGGTCGACAAGAAGGTTGACCGTCATCGTCAGCGCGGCCAGGTAGATGGCGAAGGCCTGGATGACGGGGTAGTCGCCGCGGTTGACGGCCAGCAGCAGCTCGCGGCCCAGGCCGGGGATGGAGAAGAACACCTCGATCAGGAACGACCCCACCAACACGCCGGGCAGCAGCACCGACACATTGGTCAGGATCGGGATCATCGCGTTACGCAGCACGTGCTTGAGCAGCACCGTGCCCTCGGTCATGCCCTTGGCGCGCGCGGTGCGCACGTAGTCGTGGCCGATCTCGTCGAGGAAGAAGCTGCGGTAAAGGCGGATCTGAGGCGCCAGCGACACGGCCACCGCGACCAGCACCGGCAGCGGCGCATAGGTCGTCAGGTTGGTCCAGTGGCTGCCCGTCCAGCCCTGCACGGGGAACCAGCCGAGCCGGAAGGCGAACACGTATTGCGCCAGGATGACGTAGACCAGCAGCGAGATGGATACGGCCACGGTCGTGCAGATCATCACGGCGCGGTCGGTCAGGCTGCCGCGCACGGTGGCCACGGCCATCGCGAACGGGATGGCCAGCATCACTTCGAGGACCAGGATGGGCAGCGTCACCGTTAGCGTGGCCGGCAGGCGCGTCGCGAACAGGTTGGCGACCGACTCGTTCGTAGCCCAGCTCTTGCCCCAGTCGAAGCTGACGATCTGCTTGATGAAGATCCACAGCTGCTCCCAGACAGGCTTGTTCAGGCCCAGCTGTTCGCGGATGGCATCGATCTGCTCGGGGCTCGCGTTCAGGCCGCCGAGGATGATGGCCGGATCGCTGCCGAAATACTTGAACAGGAAGAACACCAGCAGCACGACGCCGAGCAGCGTCGGGATCATCTGCCACAGGCGTCGGACGAGATAGGCCGCCATTCAGGGCTCCAGAAACCACGAACCCCGCCGTGGCAGCGGGGTTGCACGAGAAAACGGGGCGGAGTCTATGCGAGCGCCGACGCCTGCCGGCATGCCGGTTTCACTAGACTCCGCGACTTTCCCGCCCACGCCGCGCCCTCCGATGAAGCTCCCGCCCCTGCTGACCGCCCTGCTGCTGGCCTGCGCGCTGACCGCCGCACAAGCCCAGGACAAGGTACTGCGCTATGCCTTCAACGTCGCCGAGACCGGCTTCGACCCGGCCCAGATCACCGACCTGTACTCCAAGGCCATCGCCGCCGGCATCTTCGACGCGCCGCTGGAATACGACTTCGGCGCCCGCCCGTTCAAGCTGCGCCCGGCCACGCTGGCGGAGATGCCGGAGATCAGCGCCGACTTCAAGACCATCACGATGCGGGTCAAACCCGGCATCTACTTCTCCGACGACCCGGCGTTCAAGGGCGCCAGGCGCGAGCTGACCGCCGCCGACTACGTCTACAGGATCAAGCGCCACTACGACCCGCGCTGGAAGAGCGGCAACCTCTACCTGCTGGAGAACGTCAAGATCGTGGGCCTGTCGGAGCTGCGCAGCGAGTTGATGAAGGCCAGGAAGCCCTTCGACTACGACCGCCCGGTGGAGGGGCTGAAGACGCTGGACCGCTACACCTTCCAGCTCAAGCTTGGCGTGGCCGACCCGCGGTTCATCTACCAGTTCAGCGATGCCGGCTTCCTGGGCGCCATGGCGCGCGAGGTGGTCGAGTTCTACGGCGACAAGGTCATGGAGCACCCGGTCGGCACCAATGCCTGGCGGCTGGGCGAATGGCGGCGCAGCTCGCGCGTCGTACTCGAGAAGAACCCGAACTTCCGCGACCAGCGCTACGCCGAGATCGCGCCGCCGGACGCCAGCGACAAGCTCAAGGCCGAGGTCGCCGCGTTGCAGGGCAGGAAGCTGCCGCTGGTGGACCGCGTCGAGATCGACATCATCGAGGAGGCCCAGCCGCGCTGGCTGTCCTTCCTGCGCGGCGAGGCCGACCTCATCGAAGAGGTGCCCATCGACTTCGCCAGCGTGGCCATGCCCGGCAACCACCTGGCCCCCAACCTGGCCAAGCAGGGCATCACGATGACGCGCTACCCGCGCGCCGACATCTCGCTGAGCTACTTCAACATGGAGGACCCGGTCGTCGGCGGCTACACGCCTGAGCGCATCGCACTGCGCCGGGCCATCAACCTGGCGGTGGACCTGGACAAGGAGATCCGCCTGGTGCGTCGTGGCCAGGCGCTGAAGAGCCAGGGGCCGGTGCCGACCACGGTGTTCGGCTTCGACCCGGCCTTCAAGTCCGAGATGAGCGAATACGGCCTCGCCAAGGCCAAAGCACTGCTGGACATGTACGGCTACAAGGACGTCGACGGCGACGGCTGGCGCGAGCAGCCCGATGGCAAGCCGCTGACCATCGAATACTCGACGCTGGCCGACGGCGAACGCCGTCAGCTGGCCGAGCAGTGGCAGAAGAACATGACGGCCCTGGGCATCCGCATGACGTTCAAGATCGGCAAGTTCCCCGAGCAGCTCAAGGCCGCCAACGCCGGCAAGCTGCAGATGTGGGGCGTGGGCTGGGTGGGGTCGACGCCGGATGGCGACACCTTCCTGGCACTGGGCTCCAGCGCGGCCAAGGGCAAGGCCAACAAGGCGCGCTTCGACCTGCCGGCCTTCGAGGCCCTCTACGAGAAGCAGAAGTCCCTGCCCGACGGCCCCGAGCGGCTGGCGCTGATGACCGAGGGCCAGCGCCTGCTGGTGGCCTACGCGCCGTACAAGTTCCACGTGCACCGCATCTGGACCGACATGGCCCAGCCCTGGGTCAGGGGCTACAGCCGCAACATCTTTGTGCGCGACTTCTGGAAGTACATCGACGTCGAGCCCGCCGCCAGCCCGAAGGCCAAGTGATGAAACAACTGCTCGCCGCGCTGGCCGCCTGTGCCGCACTCGCCGCGCTGATCTCGCCGGCCCGCGCGGCAGACACGCCCCACACGGCGCCGCCGAAAACCCTGCGCTATGCCTTCATGATTGCGGAGACCGGCTTCGATCCGGTGCGCATCTCCGACATCTACTCGCGCAGCGTCACGGCCCACATCTTCGAGAGCCTCTTCACCTACGACCCGCTGGCGCGGCCCACGCGCGTCGTGCCGCTAATCGCCGCCGGCGAGCCCGAGATCAGCGCCGACTTCAAGACCTTCACCGTCAAGCTGACACCGGGCATCCACTTCTCGGACGACCCGGCCTTCAACGGAAGGAAGCGCGAGGTCACAGCCCAGGACTTCGTCTACAGCATCAAGCGCTACGCCGACCCGGCCAACAACGCCCAGGGCTGGACCCAATACGAGGAGGCCGGCCTCGTGGGCCTGAACGAGCTGCGCGAGCAGGTGCTCAAGAGCAAGAAACCGTTCCCCTACGACACCGAGGTGGCGGGCCTCAAGGCGCTGGACCGCTACACGCTGCAACTGCGGACCCACGAGGCCCGGCCGCGCCTGGTCGAATCCATCCTGACCGGCAACGACCTCTACGGCGCCGTCGCGCGCGAGGTGGTCGAGTTCTACGGCGACACCATCATGGAGCACCCGGTGGGCACCGGCCCCTTCGTGCTGAAGGACTGGCGGCGCAGCTCGCAGATGGTGCTGGAGCGCAACGCCAGCTACCGCGAGCGCCACTACGAGGCCCAGCCGGCGCCCGATGACGCCGAAGGCCAGGCCATCCTCGCCAGGTTCAAGGGCCGGCGCCTCCCGATGATCGACCGCGTCGTCATCGACGTCATCGCCGAGCGCCAGCCGCGCTGGCTGGCCTTCCTGAACAACGAGCACGACTTCATCGAACGCGTGCCCGAGGAGTTCATCACCCAGGCGGCGCCGGGCGGCAAGCTGGCCCCCAACCTCGTCAAGCGCGGCATGACCGGCATCTTCACAGTCGCGCCGGACATGACGCTGACCTGCTTCAACATGGAAGACCCCGTGGTGGGCGGCATGGCGCCGGAGAAGGTCGCGTTGCGCCGGGCGCTTTCGCTGTCGTACGACGTGCGGCGCGAGATCCCCATCGTGCGCCGCGGCCAGGCCGTGCCGGCGCAGAGCCCCATCGTGCCGCACACCACCGGCTACGACGCGGCGTTCAAGAGCGAGATGAGCGACTACGACCCGGCCCGCGCCCGCGCGCTGCTGGACATGTACGGCTACGTCGACAAGGACGGCGATGGCTGGCGTGATCTGCCGGATGGCAGCCCGCTCGTGCTGACGCGCAACACGCAGTCTGATTCGCTGAGCCGCGCCATCGACGAGTTGTGGGACAAGGCGCTGCGCGCGATCGGCATCCGCATGCAGATCAAGATCCAGCAGTGGCCTGAGAACCTCAAGGCCGTGCAGGCCGGCAACTTCCAGATGTGGCCGGTGGGCTCCACGGCGGCGCAGTCCGATGGCCAAGGTGCGCTGCAGCGCTACTACGGCCCGGCCAGCGGCACGCAGAACCTGCCGCGCTTCAAGGATGCGCGCTTCGACGCCCTTTACGACCGCATGCAGTCCATTCCCGACGGCCCCGCACGCGAGGCGCTGTTCAAGGAGGCCAAGCGACTGGCGGTGGCCTATATGCCGTACAAGGTCCACGTCCACCGCATCCTCACGGACATCGAGCAGCCATGGATGAGCGGCTTCCGCCGCCCGTTGTTCTGGCAGGACTTCTGGCAGTTCGTCGACATCGACGAAAGCAAACGGCCTGTCCATTGAAATCGGCGGACGCGTCCCACGATTTCGACCGACTGTCGCAAGCCACTCGTCCAGCGCTGCAAGCCCGCTAGGCTTCGCTCCATCAACACCGAAAGGAGCCCACCATGAACGACGCAGAAGAACTCAGCAAACTGGCCGACCTGCATGCCCGCGGCGTGCTGAACGATGAAGAGTTCGCCAAGGCCAAGGCCCGGTTGCTGGCCGGCCAACCCAGTGGCTACACGACTGGCGCCGCACCCGCGCCGAACCTGGGCGCCGTCAACGGCCTGCGCCGTGCCCGCGTGGACCGTTGGATCGGCGGCGTCTGCGGCGGCATCGCCCGCGCCACGGGGCTGGACTCCTGGGTCTGGCGCCTGATCTTCACGGTGCTCTTCCTGGCCTTCGGTAGCGGCATCCTCGTCTACATCCTGCTCTGGATCTTCGTACCGGAAGAATGATCGGGCGGGGTCGGCCCCAAGGGGCCGGCCCGGATTCGGCGGGTATGCTGGGCTGACAGAAGAGCCCAGGAGACGCCTCGATGAAACAGCTCGCCGGCCTCGACGCCAGCTTCCTCTACCTGGAAACGCCGCAGATGCCGATGCATGTCGGCGCGCTGCACCTGCTGGAGCTGCCGGTCGGCTACGACGGCGACTACGTCGAAGACCTGCGCGAGCACATGCGCGCCCGCATGCCGCTGCTGCCGGCCCTGCGCCGCCGCCTCGTCGCGATGCCGCTGGGCCTGTCCAACCCCGGCTGGGTGGATGCCGACCCCGACCTCGACGATCACATCGTCGAGATCCCCTTGCCCGAGGGCAGCGGCATGGCCGAGCTGGAGGCGCAGGTCGGCGCGCTGCACCCGGTGCTGCTGGACCGCAGCCGGCCGTTGTGGAAGTTCCATGTCTTCACCGGGGTGGAGTCCGGTCCCGAGGGCCAGCCCCGCGTGGCGCTGTACACCCAGTTGCACCACGCTGCCGTGGACGGCCAGGCCGCCGTCGCGCTGGCCCAGGTCATCCTGGACCTGAGCCCCGAGCCACGCAGCATCGAAGCCCTCGCGGCGCGCGGCAGGAAGCGCGGCCAGCTCGGCACCGTGGGCATGCTGCGCGCGGCCGTCTCGCAGCAGTGGAAGCAGACCGTCAAGCTGGCCCGCTCGCTGCCCAACGCGGCCAGCATCCTGGGCGGCATGGCGGTCAAGTCGCTGGGCGGCGCCGCGGCCGAGGCCTCGGTGGACAAGCTGCGCACGCTGCTGGCCGGCGTCGCCGCGCAGACCACGGCCGTCGTGCGCGGCAAGAAGGCCGTTTCCAGCCTGGGCCCGGCGCCACGCACGCGCTTCAACGTCAGCTTGTCCGACACGCGCTCGTTCGCCGGCGTCACGCTGCCGTTGGCCGAGCTCAACCGCACGCGCAAGCGTCACCAGGCCAGCCTCAATGACGCGGTGCTCTTCGTCATCGGCGGTGCGCTGCGGCGCTACTTCGCCAAGCACGGCCCGCTGCCGCGCAAGAGTCTGATCGCCGCCGTGCCCGTGTCCACCCGCGCAGCTGGCGACACCACGTCCAATAACCAGGCCACCATGACCTTCATGAGCCTGGGCACGCACCTGAGCAACCCTGGCGAACGCCTGGCGCATGTCATCGAGGTCAGCAAGGCGATGAAGGCGCAGATGAGCCAGCTCAAGAGCCTGATGCCGACCGACTTCCCCAGCCTGGGCATCCCCTGGCTGATGCAGGCCGGCGCCATGCTCTATGGCCGCGCCAAGGTGGCCGAGAAGCTGCCGGTGGTGGCCAACGTCGTCATCTCCAACGTCCCTGGCCCGCAGGTGCCGCTGTACCTGGCTGGCGCACAAATGCTGACCAATTACCCCACCTCCATCGCCGTGCATGGCCTGGCGTTGAACGTGACAGTGCAGACCTACAACCAGTCGCTGGACATAGGTCTGATGGCCTGCGGCGAGGCGTTGCCCGAGACGGCCGAACTGGCGGCCTACGTCGAGGCGGCGTTCATGGAGTTCCAGGCGCTGCCGGTGGCGGAGGTGGAGGCCGAGCCGGCGCCGGTGGTGCTCAAGCGCGCACCGGCGAAGAGGGCGCCCGCCAGGAAGACGACGACCAGGACGGCGGCGAAGAAAGCGCCCGCCGCGAAAGCCGCCGCGCCGGCCAGACGCCGGACGTGATCGAGTCCGCCGCAGCCTGCGAGCGGCGCCCGGGCGCTAATCGTTGACTTCACCACGCCGGCCCTGCGCGCCGTCGCCAACGCGACACCCCAGCCCCGGGCAAGCACGCCCCGGCGCGCAGCCACAGCTGGCTAACATGACTGGGCTTTGCCTGCTCCCGCCTTTCGCATGCCCGCCTCCCGCTCGCCGCGCTTCTCGCGCTGGCAACAGACGCCCTCCCTCAACCCCGACTGGTCCGACCTGCGCGCTCCCAACGCCTGGCTGCTGATGCTGGAGGGCCGCGCGCCGTGGGAATACGCCGCGCTGCTGGCCACCACGCCCTGGCTGCGCAAGCTGCCCCACGGCGACGGCCATCCGGTGCTGGTCTTTCCCGGCCTGGGCGCCCACGACTTCACGACGGCCCCGCTGCGCGCCATGCTGGATTCGCTGGGCTACGCCACCCAGCCTTGGGGCCAGGGCTTCAACTTCGGCCCGCGTGCCGGCGTGCTGGAGCAGTGCAAGAACGACCTGCAGGCGCTGTACCGCCGCCATCACCGCAAGGTCAGCCTGCTGGGCTGGAGCCTGGGCGGCATCTACGCCCGCGAACTGGCCAAGGAATGCCCGGAGCTGACGCGCTGCGTCGTCACGCTGGGCACGCCCTTCACCGGCCACCCGCGGGCGACCAATGCCTGGCGCTTCTTCGAGATGGTCAGCGGCCACGCCTCCAACGACCCCGAGCTGATGGCACAGATCCGGCAGGCCCCGCCGGTGCCGACGACCTCCATCTACTCCAAGAGCGACGGCGTCGTCGCCTGGCGCTGCAGCGTCAACGAGCCCTCGCCGCTGGCCGAGAACATCGAGGTCCAGGCCAGCCACATCGGGCTGGGCGTGAACCCGATCGCGCTCTACGCGCTGGCGGACCGGCTGGCGCAGCCGGAAGGGCAGTGGAAGCACTTCGAGCCCAAAGGCGCGCGGCGGTGGTTCTACAGGACGCCGGCCAGTTCGGGCGAATGACGGACTGACCACGGCATCCAGGGCCATGCGCCAGGAGCCTCAGCGCGATGGACAGCTCGAACCCGCCCACCTTCTCGATCCGCTGCTATTGCTCGGCCGTGAGCCTCAAGGCCGAGGCTGCGCCAAGCAGCGTGGTCGATTGCCACTGCGGCCAGTGCCGCCGCTTGAGCGGCGCCGCCTTCACCACCTGGGCCAGTTTTCCGAGAACCGCCATCGCCACCACCGGCGATGAGCCGCTGAGATCGTTCGCCGTCACCGCCAACGTCACGCGGTATAGCTGTCGCGTCTGTGGATCGCATGTGTTCACGGCCGACGTTCGCCTGCCCACGATCCTGGGCGTGCCGGCGGGCGCCCTTGAAGGCGCAGCCCTGAGCCCGCCCAGCGTGCACTACTTCGTTGATCACAAGGCGCCCTGGCAGACCATCTGCGATGGCCAGCCTCAGTTCGGGGGCGAATCGGGCATGACGCCATCGGCCGCCTCGTGCGCCGACCCAGGAGACACTTGAGGGCTGAAGCGCCACTGTCCCGACTGCCCTGCGCATCTCGTGGCAAGGTGGCGCACCTCCACCGCCTCCGCCCGCAGCGCCTCCGAACCGTGCCCTGGACCTTCGCCCATCCCGCAGCCATCCTGCCGCTGCGGTCCCTCTGCCCGCGGTGGCTCTCGTTTCCCGGCCTGATCCTCGGTGCGATGGCGCCCGACATGAGCTACTACGTGGGTCTGCACGGCAAGTGGTCGGCTTTCTGCCACACACCGGAGGGCGTCGCCACCGTCTGCCTGCCGCTAGGCCTGCTGCTGCTCGCGCTGCTGCTGCGGTTTTCAATGCCGCTGACCGTCCTGTTGCCGCAGCCCCACCGGGCCCTCGTGCGCCACCAGTTGCAGCCGCCGGCGCGTGCGATCTGGCCGAGCCTGGCGGTCGCGGTGCTGTCCATCCTGCTGGGCGCGGCCAGCCACCTGCTGTGGGACTCGTTCACGCACCCGGGCCGCTGGGGCGCCGAGCTGCTGCCCTGGCTGGAGCAACCGGTCGTCGGCGCCGACGACCGGGAGTTCCGCGTCGTGACCCTGCTGCAGCACCTGAGCACGTTCGCGGGCGTGGTGGCGCTGGCCGTCGTCTATCGGCGCGCGCTCGCCGCCCGGGCGATGGCCGCGCCACCCCGGCATGACGCGCGGCACGACACCCAGCGGATTCGGCTGCTGCTCGCCTGCCTGGCCGTCGCGGTCACCGTGGGCGCGCTGTCGGCCAACGCCCTCACGCCGGCTACCCTGCCGGCCTACACCTCGCATCTCATCGTGCGCACGGTCGTCTGGAGCACCAGTTGCTTCACCGCACTCTTTGTCGCCGTCAGCCTGGCCTGGTGGCACCGCCTGGGCGACGCCTGACCCTTCGCTCACGCCGCTGCCGCATCTCGCGGTAAGGTATCGCCCTCAACCCGGACCCGCCCCATGCAACACCACACCCTCGCCGCCGAAGACAAGGCCGCCAAGAAAGACGCTCCCGAGAAGCACGAAGAGCAGCTGCTCTTCAAGGGCCGCTTCGTCATGATCTTCGGCGAGATCGACGACAAGATGGCGCTGGCCACCTGCCGCCGCCTGCTGGCCCTCTCCCAGGAGTCCGACGCGCCGATCACGCTGCTGATCTCCAGCCCCGGCGGCCACGTGGAGAGCGGCGACGCCATCCACGACATGATCCGCTTCGTGCGCGCACCGGTCAGCGTGGTGGGCACGGGCTGGGTGGCCAGCGCCGGCACCCACATCTACCTGGCCGCGCCCAAGGAACGCCGCTTCGCGCTGCCCAACACGCGGTTCATGATCCACCAGCCCGCAGGCGGCGCCGGCGGCCAGGCCAGCGACATCGCCATCCAGGCCCGCGAGATCATCCGCACCCGCGAACGCATCGCCGCCACCATCGCCAAGGAGACCGGCCAGCCGCTGTCGCGCGTGGCCGTCGACATCGAACGCGACTTCTGGATGAGCACCGACGAAGCCATCGAGTACGGCCTGGTCTCCCGCGTCATCGAACGCCAGTCGGATCTCGGCTGATCCGATGCAGGTCTCGGCCAACGGCGTCCGCATCGAAGTCGACATCCACGGCCCCGACAGCGGCGAGCCGCTGCTGATGATCATGGGCCTGGGCATGCAGCTCATCGCCTGGCCCGAGGGCCTGGTCGAGCAGCTGGTGGCCCAGGGCTTTCGCGTCATCCGCTTCGACAACCGCGACGTGGGCCTGTCCCAGCCCTTTGACCAGCTGGGCGTGCCCAACATCCCGCTGGCGGCGCTGCTGCACACGCTGCGCCTGCCGGTGCAGGCGCCGTACCAGATCGCGGACCTGGCGCGCGACGCGGTCGGCGTGCTGGATGCCCTGGGGCTGCCCAAGGCCCACATCTGCGGCGCATCCATGGGTGGCATGGTGGCCCAGCACCTGGGCTTCGCGCACGCCTCGCGCGTGAAGAGCCTGACGCTGATGATGACCACCAGCGGCCACCGCAGCCTGCCCAAGGAAAGCCTCAAGGTGCGTCGTGCGATGCTGTCGCGCCCCCGGCCGGGCACCACGCCCGAGCAGAAGTTCGAGAACGTCCTCGATCACTATGTGAGCCTGTACGGCGTCATCGGCAGCCCCGGCTACCCGCCCGAGCCGCGCCAGCTGCGTGAGCGCATCGCGCGCGGCATCCGGCGCGCCTTCCGGCCGCAGGCGGTGGCGCGCCAGCTCGTCGCCATCGCCGCTGACCGCCACCGCGCCGAACGGCTGCCACGCATCACGGCGCCTACGCTGGTCATCCATGGCGAGCACGACGCGCTGATCCCCGTGGCTGCCGCGCACGACCTGGCGCACCGCATCCCCGGCGCCAGGCTGGAGATCATCCCGGGCTGGGGCCATGACCTGCCCGAAGCGCTGTGGCCGCGCCTGGCGGCCGAGGTCGCCGCCACCGCCAGGCGCGCCTGAACACGCCTGAGCGCGTCGGCGCGCTTTACACACGGCGCCGCACCGGGGCGGCGCATGCGCAGAAACTGCCATGGCATCAAGGACTTGGCGCTGGTCGCAGGGCAAGGCACGCCTTATGCGTGGGTTAACAGCGACCCCGTGGCTGTTCTAGCGGGACTCCCACCCCCCATGGGCCGGCCGCCGGCCCCAAAAGGAAGTCACGATGCCTCGTTTCACTGCCCTCAAGCCCCTGGCCGCCGGCCTTTGCATGGCCTTCGCGGCCCTGTCCGCCTCGGCCACCATCGTCAGCGGCGCCGTCACTGGCGGCAACACCGGTGGCATCTTCGTGAAGCTGTCCATTCCCATCAACGGCTCCAACTCGGTCGGCAACGACGACTTCAATTCGCCCAATCTCTACGGCTTTGACGAGAGCCAGAACATCCTGCTCGCCGCCACGCTGAACATGGACATCGGCGGCCCCGTCGCCGCCGGCACGCAGGTGGCCAGCCACTACGTCTTCTTCGACCCCGCCACGACCAATCCGGCCGGCCACATCATCGGCACCGTCGACTTCGACTCCGACATCCTGGGCATCATCACCAGCACCGGCCTGCTGCTGGCCAGCGACATCCTGGCCAACACCAGCGTGCATTACCAGAACCCGGCGCAACGCGGCCTGGAGGCCGGCGACTCGGTGACCATCAGCAACACGCGCCAGATCAAGTTCGACACCTTCGCCACCTCGCCGGGCGACTACGTGCGCGTCATCACGGCCTTCTCGCCGGGCGCCACGGTGCCGGAGCCGGCCTCCATCGCGCTGACGCTGGCCGCGCTGGCTGGCGTGGCCGCCGCCCGCCGCCGTCGCGGCTGAGCCTGAGCCGCGCCGCAGGGCGCGGCTTGCCGCACGGTCGGGTCAGCGGGGCGTGCGCGCCTCGGCCTTGATCTCGACCGTTGCGCGCTGCCTGTCCTCACTCTCCACAGTCAACGTCAGCGGCACGGTCTCGCCGGCCTTGATCGGGCCCTTCAGGCCCATCAGCATGACGTGGTAGCTGCCCGGTTTCAGCGCGACGGCCTGGCCGGCCGGCAGCGGCAGCGCGTCGACGGCGCGCATCTTCATGACGCCGTCCTCCATCTTCATCTCGTGGATCTCGACCGAGGCCGCCACCGGCGAGCTGGCCGACACCACCTTGAGCGGCTTGGCCGCCGTCAGCTGCATGAAGGCACCCGTGGCCTTCTGCGGCGCGACTGTGGCGCGCACCCAGGGGTCGTCGACCTTGACGACAGGACTTTGCGCCTGGGCGACAAAAGAGGCGAGCAGAGCGGTGGCAATGAGCAAGCGACGCATGACGATGGACTGAAAGAGGAAGGCTGCATTGTGCGCAGCCCTGGGGCTTGACGGGCACTGTCCACGTGTACTATCGTACTAGTACACATTGTCAGTACCCATGGACCCCACCCATTTCGTCCACATCAACACCGGCTCGCCCGAGCCCATCTACCGCCAGTTGATCGAACAGGTCCGGCGGCGCGTGGCAGCCGGCCAGCTGAAGGCGGGCGACGAGATCCCGTCGGTGCGCGAGCTGGCCCAGGCGCTGGCCGTGCACCCGATGACGGTCTCCAAGGCCTATTCGATGCTCGAGGCCGACGGCGTGCTGGAGCGCCGCCGCGGCCTGTCCATGGTGGTGGCTGCCCAGCACCAGGGCGCCCAGCCCACCGCCGACCGCGTCGAGCTGCTGCGCCCGACGCTGGAGCAGGCCGCTGCCGAGGCCCGCCAGCTGCAACTGCCCAAGGCCCAGGCCCTGGGCCTGTTCAAAGACATCCTCGACCAGGACGCCCCATGACCAGCCCCCACTTCCCCCACACCGAGACCGCCAGCGCCGAACTGGCCGGCGTGAGCCTGTCCTATGCCGAGGGCAGCAGCGTGCTGCACAACCTCGACTGGCAGCTGCTGCCCGGCCAGGTCGTCGGCCTGTTGGGCCGCAACGGCGCCGGCAAGACCACGCTGCTGGAGACGCTGTTGGGCCTGCGCGAGCCCCAGTCCGGCCGCGTGCAGGTCTTCGGCCAAGACGCCGCGCGGCTTGACGACGCGGCGCGCGGGCGCATCGGCTACGTGCCCCAGCACAACGACTTGTTCGAGGCCTTCACCGCGGCGCAGCTGCTGGCCTATTTCAAGAGCTTCTACCCGCGCTGGAACGAGTCGCGCGTGGAGGGCCTGTTGTCGCGCTGGGACATCGACCGCCACAAGCCCATCCGCAAGCTCTCCGGCGGTCAGCAGCAGCGCCTGTCCATCATCCGGGCGCTGGCCCACGAGCCCGACCTGCTGGTGCTGGACGAGCCCGTCGCCAGCCTGGACCCGGTGGGCCGGCGCGACTTCCTGCGCGAGCTGGTCGACCAGGTGCTGGACCGCGGCACGACGGTGGTGTTCTCCACCCACATCCTGTCCGACCTGGAACGTGTGGCCTTCAACCTCGCCTTCCTGAGCCGTGGCCGCATCGCGCTGCAGGCGCCGCTGGACGACCTGTTGGACCAGGTGCGCGCCTTCACTGGCAGCGTCTCCGAGATGGCCGGCCTGATGGGCCGCTTGGGTGCCGTGCCGCTCAAGCGCACGCCGCTGGAAGCCGGCCGCGAGCGCGTGCTGGCGCGGCTGCCGGCCAACGCCGCGCTGCCGGCCGGCGTGGCGGCCGACCGCGTCAACCTGGACGACCTGTTCGCGGAGCTGACCTGACCATGGACGCAAGCCTCCACCAGATCCTGCTGGCGTTCTGGCGCCAGATGGACACTGAAAAAAACTGGGGCCGACGCGTGTTCTACGGGCTGCTGCTGGCCGGCCTGGCCGTCGCGCTCTGGTTCATGCCGAACATGACGGCCCGCCTGATCATCATCTGGTGCGTGCTCGCCGCCTGCGCTGTCGGGTTCTGGATCGCACTCTTCATCAACCTGATGCAGCAGAACCAGCCCCAGGCAGCCCGCCTCGTGCCTGGCCACCTGCGCCGGCTGCGCCAAGCGGTACTGCTGGCCTGGCTGGTACCGAGCTGCGCGCTAGGCCTGCTCATCTGGTTCACGACGATGCAGGTCGTGTCGCTGCCTTTCGTGCTGCTCTGTGCCACCACGATCGCCTTCTGCACGGCCTGGGCGCAGCGCTACTGGGTAGCGACATTGCTGCTGATCTTCGGGCCGACCTTCCTCGGCTCGCTTCACCAGCGGGAGCGCTGGGCGCCTCTATGGCGCGCGCTTGCCGACGCCTGGGGTCAGCAGCCCTGGGCCTGGCTGGTGGTGTGCCTCGTCATCATGGGCTGGCTGTTGACACGATCGTTCGGCAGCGGCGATGCCGCGCATCGGGCCTTCTACGCACGCCGCCAGCGCATGCAGAAAGCCGCCCTCGATGGCATGACGGGCAACCGCGCCGGCATCGCCATCTTCGGCCGGCCCGGCGAATGGCTGGGCCGACCCTTCGACAAAGTCTGCGCCGCCTGGCTGGCGCACCTGCTGGCTCGCGCGCGGCCCAGGCAGGCCAGCGTGATGGCGCGCGCCGAAATCGCGCTGCACGGCCTGCAGCACTGGCTGCGCCAACTGCTGGGCCTGAGCCTGACGGTCCTGTGCGTGGGCTTGGGCTTCGCGATGACTTTCGCGCTGGTCGGCCACGCGACGGCCATGGGCCTGAAGAGCGGCGCGTTCGGCATCGCCATCGGCCTGTCCGCCGCCGGCTTCAACCCCGGCTTCGCGCTGCACAACATGCTCTGGCACACCCGGCGCGAGCAGGCGCTGCTGGCGTTGCTGCCCGGCATGCCGCAGGGCCGCGCGCTGAACCAGGCGCTGGCGCGCATGCAGCTGCGCCACTTCCTGGTCGCCTCGGCGCTGACAACCTCGCTGCTGCTGGTTGTCGTGCAATTGGCCGGCCAGCCCGCGCTGCTGTGCCTGCCGATCGCGGCGCTGCCCATCGGCGTGCTGAGCCTGATGCGCCCGCCAGCAGCCATGCGGGCGCCTACCGGCTGGTCGGCCTCGAAGCCGGTGCTCGGCTTCTTCCTGCTGGCCGGCGTGCTGTGGGGTCTGTGCACCTGGCTGGACGACCTGGTCTGGCCGCTGGCCGGCATCAGCCTGATGCTGAGCGCAACCCTGATGGCCTGGCGCTGGCGCGCGATCAGCCAGGCGCCATCGGCCCTGCCGGCCGGCCGCGCGGCCTGAGCAAGGCCGCCGCAAGCTTGGAAAACCGCCCGTCGCAAGCTACCCACCGCTCACCGGGTGGGGGTGCCGGTTCGTGAACTGGCTCACGGACGTGACAACGCTTGCATCTGCACACTGCGACCCATGCAGTCGGCAAACCCGTCGAAAGGCGGGGACGCAAAGCCACCGGTCTTCGTGCCCTCCCAAGGGCAACAGACAGCGGGGCCGCCCTGGGCGGACAAGGACATGTCCGCAGCGTGGCACACGGGGAGGTGCCGGCTACTGCCCGTAGCCCCAACCTCGCAACCACCCGGAAGAACCCCGCCATGAAGACCGCCCTCACCACCATCGCCCTTGCCCTGCTTGCCCAGGCCGGCTTCGCCGCCGACGCGCCCACCGCCCAACTGACGGGCGTGGTGCGCATCGTCAAGAGCGACGGCAAGACCGTCATCGCCCAAGCCGCGCCGCTGCTGGTGACTGCCAACATGACGACGAGCAAGCTGCCCGAGTTCAACGTCAGTGAAAAGGACGCCTTCCTGACCGCCCTGGGCCGCTGCGCCTTCAACTTCCAGTACGACGAGGTCAGCGCCACGGCCGTCGCCGGCAGCACCAATCGCCTTTTCAGCAACGACGCGCTGATCGCTCAGAACACGCAGGTCGCGCTCACGCCCAAGGCCGTCAAGACGATCTGGACCCAGCCCTACCTGGTGGCCGGCGCGAACAACGTGAAGATCGTCGTCAACGCCGACTCGGCCACGCCCAGCACGGGTTGGGTGCGCATCAACGTGACCGGCACCTGCGGCAAGCCCGCCGTGACGCCGGCGCCGACCCCTGCTCCCGCACCGGTCGCCAAGCCGCCGGCACCCGTCGTCGTCTACATCCAGCCCGGCTCCGGTGACTGGAACAACCTCAACACCGCCTGGGGCTACAGCAACTACGCGGTGACCCAGCTCAAGGGCAAGGGCTATGCGAAGTACGACGAGGTGGTCCGCCTGAACACGGCGCTCACCAACGCGATCAGCGCCAAAAAGGTCTCGACCGGTGACTATGCATCAATGATGGCGGCGTGGAACGCACTGCAGGCCGACCCTGCCTTCAGGGCCGCCATGACGGCCATCGTGCCCATGCCGGGCAAGAAATAAGGCGGAGCGCACCGCCTACTGCCGGATCTCCGGCTCGGCGAGCTGGGCCAGCAGCGTCAGCGACTCCTGCCAACCCAAGTAGCAGGCCTCGGCCGGGATCACGGCCGGGATGCCTTCCTGCCGGATGTGGACCTCGGTGCCGCAGAACACCGCGCGCAGCTCGACGGTGGTCTGCATCTCGCCAGGCAGATTGGCGTCGTCGAAGGTGGCCGTGTAGCGCAGCTTCTCGCCGGGCACCAGCTCCAGGTAGCGCCCGCCGAAGCTGTGCCCGCCGCCGGTCGTGAAGTTGGTGAACGACATCTTGTAGCTGCCGCCCACCACCGGGTTCATCTCATGCACGGTGGCGGTGAAGCCGTGCGGCGGCAGCCACTTGGCCATGGCCGCGGGCGTCGTGAAGGCGCGGTAGACGCGGTCCGGCGGGCAACGCAGCACGCGGTGCAGGGTGACGGTGTGGGTCATGGTGTGTTCCTGGGAGCAAGAGGACGACCCTCTGCAGTGACGACGATCCACGCGTGCCTGAATCGACAGCGCGGCGCCCTACAGCGGCAACTCGGTGAAATACCGCCCGCCGTGGAAGATCAGCGGCTGCGCGCCGGGTCGGGCCGTGCAGCGCTCTACCGCGCCCACGAAGATGACGTGGTCGCCCTCCTCGTACTGGCTGCGGTTGGCGCACTCGAAGGTGGCGACCGTGCCGTCCAGCACCGGCGCGCCGCCCGCACCCTCCCGCCAGGGCACGCCGGCGAAGCGATCGATGTCGCGCGTCGCGAAACGCTGGGCCAGGTCCTTCTGGTCGGCCGCCAGGATGTTGATGGCGTAGTGGGTGCCGCGCGCAAACACCGGCAGCGAGCCGGCGCGGCGCGCCAGGCTCCACAGCACCAGCGGCGGGTCCAGCGACACGGAATTGAAGGAATTGGCCGTCAGGCCCACGAGGCCGCCGTCCGCCGACCGTACGGTGACGATGGTCACGCCGGTGGCGAACATGCCGAGGGCGGCGCGGAATTGCTGGCTGTCCATGGGACCTGATTGTCGCCAGGAGATGCGGCCTCGTCCTGCGAACGGTTGCGCGCTGCCATCGCACAATGCCGGCATGGACGCCGACGACTTCATCGTTACCCACGATTTGCAGCTGACCCACGCACCGGCACGCCGCTTCGGCACCTGCGCCAACTGTGCCGCAGGCCGCTGCGCGCCGCCCAGCCAGCGCAGCCGGCGCCTGTTCACCGGACTGCTGGCCGTCACGGGTACGGCGGCCTTCATGCCGGCTTGGGCGCGCGAGGGCGTGGACGTGGGGCCCAAGAGCAAGTTCACCGGTTTTGTGTCGGCCGAGCAACTGGAGCGCGACGGCGGCCAGCAGTACGCGCTGATGATGAACCAGGCCCGTCAACAACAGGCGCTGGCCCCGATGAATCACCCGCAGGCACAGCGGCTGCGGTACATCGCCCAGCGCATCATCCCGTTCAGCTACGAATGGAACGACCGCGCGCGGCAGTGGAAGTGGGAAGTCAACCTGCTTGGCAGCCCCGAACTGAACGCCTTCTGCATCCCGGGCGGCAAGATCGCCTTCTATTACGGCATCCTTGAAAAGCTCAAGCTGGAGGACGACGAGGTCGCCGCCATCATGGGCCATGAGGTGGCGCATGCGCTGCGCGAGCATGCCCGCGAGCGCGTGGGCAAGTCGGCCGCAACCAACGCGGTGGTCGAGCTGGGCTCGGCGCTGCTGGGCCTGGGTAGCCTGGGCCGCACCGCGGCGGGCATGGGCGCGCAACTGTTCAGCTTGAAATTCAGCCGCGACGACGAGACCGAGGCCGACCTGGTCGGCATCGAGCTGGCCGCCCGCGCCGGCTACGACCCCTCGGCCGCCGTGCGGCTGTGGGAAAAGATGATGAGCGCCAACAAGGGTGCGCCGCCGCAGTGGATGTCCACCCACCCGGCCAATGCCACGCGCATCCGCGACATCCAGGCCAACCTGCCCAAGGTGGAGGGGCTCTACGCCCGAGCCCCGAAGCCGGAGCAGCGTTTCCCGGTGGCGCTGCCGCTCAAGGCACGCCAGGGCTGACCGCCCTCGCCGCCTTACCAGCGGGCCGGCAGGCTCTTGAGGCGCTGGTACTCGCCGGCGGCGACGCGACGCAGGTAGCCGCCCAGCTCCAGGTCCTTCACGAGCTTGGACACCATTTCGCGCGAGCAGCCCAGCCGCTGGGCCATGCCCTGGTGGGTCAGCGCCAGGTGCTGGCCGTCACCGGTGAAGTCGTCGACGAGGTTCTTCAACCGGCCGTAGACGTCGTTCAGCGCCAGCTGCTTGGTCGACAGCGTCGCAGCGCGCGCGCGGCGGATGACCTTGGTCAGCAGCTCGAAGGCGAACTCGGGGTGCTCGCTGATGTGCGTCAGCAGGCTGGCTCGCGTGACCATGACCAGCCGGCTGCCTGCTTCGGTGATGACGCTGGCCGAGCGCGGCCCGCCGTCCAGGCTCATCTCGCCGACGTATTCACCGGGGCCGTAGACGCCGTAGGTGATCTCGCGGCCGCGCGCATCGCTGCTGAACGCCCGCAGCGAGCCGGACAGGATGAGGTAGAGGTTGTCGCCGACCGAGCCCTCCTCGATCAGCACGATGCCCTTGCGGTAGCTGCGCGCCATGCCGCGTGCGGCAAGCAGCCGCAGCGACGGCGGCAGGGCCAGGAATTCGGTGTCGAGAGTGGCTTCAGGCATCCAGGCGGCGCTGCGGGCAATGGGCCCGCGACGCGCCGGATTCTAGGCAACCCGTGCTGCACCCCGAATTCGGGGCGACCTGGGCGCCCCCGGCGTCAGCTCGACAGCCGGTTCGGCCGCAGCGACGACACCAGCGGCGGCAGCAGCGCCAGCTGGCGCATCAGCTCGCCGATGCTGTCAGCGCCGCTCTTGGCGCGGATGCTCTGGATCTGGCTGCGCACCGTCGAGATGGCCACGCCCTGGCGGGCCGCCACCTCGGTGGGCTTCACGCCGTTGGACAGCGCTTTCAGCACTTCGGTCTCGGCCGGTGTCAGCTGATAGCGCAGTGCGAACCATTGCGCGGCCAGGTCGCCGCAGAGCTGGCGGCGTTCCAGGATCAGCAGCACGGCCGCCTGGCTGACGTCGCGGTTCAGCGGCACGACGACCACGTTGGCGCGGCCGCACTCGGCACGGTCATCGCCCAGGCGCAGCAGGCAGCGGCGCCCGCTTGCCTCGGCGCCCTCCAGCGCCTCGGCCAGCGGCACGGCGTCGGTCAACAGGCGGGCGCGCAGGTGCGGGCCGACCAGCTCCAGCGGGTGGTTGTCGTCCAGCGACGCGCGGGCCGCCAGATTGGTGTGCAGTACGCGGCCGGCGCCGTTGAGCAGCACGACTCCATGGTCGAGCTCCTCCAGCACCAGGCCCATCCACTGGCTGGACAGGGAAGCCGCCGCGCGCCTTTCGGCGGGGCGGGTACCGGGCAGTTGACCCGGTTGGGCAAGTTCGGTCATCCACATCGCAGGGCTCCTCGGCTCGTCGGACTGGCGAGCCATCCCCAAAGCGTAGGAGGCCGCGCCGGTGCCTGGTTGTAAATGTTGCAGGGTGTGTATGTGAACGAATTACGGCGTGGCGTCTTTGGGACGTCAGGAGCAAACATAGGGATTGCGGACCAGGTCGTCTTGGAGTTGGCCAAACGCGTGCACATGCAACGCACGGCATGAGCTCATGACAAACACTTCGTTGGTCTTTTTGTCATCCGCCGCCAGACTGGCAGCGTTCAACCTTGACCCGCGCTGCCCCACCACCCCGATGTGTGAGCTTTTCGCCCTCAATAGCCGCCTGGCCGCCGCCGCCAACTTCTCGCTGCGCGGCTTCGCGGCCCGCGGCGGGCGCACGGCGGACCATGTCGACGGCTGGGGCGTGGCCTTCCACGATGGCGACCACTGCGAGGTGGTCGTGGAGGACCAGCCGGCGGCTCACTCGGACCTGGCCTCCCACTTCGGTCATCACCCGGTGCACGCCCGCAACATCATTGCCCACATCCGCAAGGCCACGCAGGGCGTGCGAGCGATGGAGAACTGCCACCCCTTTCGCCGCGACTGGGCGGGGCGCACCTGGGTGTTCGCCCACAACGGCGACCTGAAGGACTTCCACCCCGCGCTGAGCGGCGCCTTCACACCCGCCGGGCAGACGGACAGCGAGCGCGCCTTCTGCTGGCTGATGCAGCGGCTGCAGCAGCGCTTCGGCGAGCAGTTGCCCGATTGGCCTGCGCTGGCCGAGACGCTGACGCCCTGGCTGCACGAGATCGCCGAGCACGGCCGCTTCAACCTGCTGCTGAGCGACGGCCGCGCGCTACTGGCGCACGCATCGACGCGGCTGCACTGGCTGCGCCGCCAGCCGCCCTTCACCCACGTGCGGCTGCGCGACGGCGACCTCAGCGTGGACCTGGCGACGCTGAACGGCCCGCGTGACCGCATGACGCTGGTGGCCACCGAGCCGCTGACGCACGACGAGGCCTGGGAGGCCTTCCAGCCCGGAGAGGTGCGCGTGTTCGAGCAGGGCGACTGCCTGTTCGTGCGGGAAGGCATCGCCGCACGGGCAGCGGCCTAGGGATCAACCGGCCTTCTGTTCCAGCACGAAGTTCGCGCCGTCGTACTGTCCCAGCCGCTCGACCAGCACCGGCAGGCACTCGGCCAGCTCGTCGTGCAGCGTGAACGGCGGGTTGACGACCAACATGCCGCTGCCCAGCATGCCAAAGCCGCGCTCGTCCGCCTGCGCGACCGTCAGGCGGGCGTGCAGCCAGCCCTTCTTGGCACCGGCGTCGGCACTGGCCTTCAGGCGTGCGGCGAGCTGCGTGGACTCCAGCAGCTGCAGCTGCGGGTACCAGATCATGACCACCGTGTCGGCCGCCCGCTCCAGCGCCTCGCGCAGCGCGGTCAGCACCTTGCCGTAGTCGGTCTTGATCTCGTAGGACGGGTCCATCAGCAGCGCCGCGCGCCGCGTGGGCGAGGGCAGCTCGGCCTTGATGGCCGAGAAGCCGTCGCGGTCGCTGACCTGGGTGTTGGGCCGGCTCTCCAGGTAGCTGGCGAGGATGCGGTGGTCCGTCGAATGCAGCTCGTAGGCGCGCAGCCGGTCGGTCTCGCGCAGCAGCAAGTTGGCGATGGCCGGCGAGCCCGGGTACTGGCGCAGCTGGCCATCGGGGTTGAAGGCACGCACCAGGCCAACATAGTCGGCCAGCGGCGCGGGCAGGTCTTTGCGGTCATAGAGCTTGGCGATGCCTTCGCCGTACTCGCCCTTCTTCTGCGCGTAGCGGCCCTCGACGGAGTAACCGCCGGCGCCGGCGTGGGTGTCGATCAAGGTGTAGGGCTTGTCCTTTTCACCCATGTAGCGCAGCACGCGGGTCAGCACCAGGTGCTTGAGGACGTCGGCATGGTTGCCGGCATGGAAGGCGTGGCGGTAGGCGAGCATGGGGCGATTGTCGCTAAGCCGTCACGCCGCGGTACGCGCAAAGATGCCGGCCACGGTCGCGGCGACCGGGCCGGGGTCGACGGCCTGCTGGTTGGTCAACACCAGCACCGAACGGGTGGGCGCGCCGGAGCCACCCACGTCGCGCAGGTAGGCCGCGCGAAAGCCGGGGATGAAGCCGCCATGTCCCACCCGCAGCCCGCTCGCGGCGTTGTGAGCCACGGTCCAGCCCAGGCCGTAGGCCAGCGGCCGGCCGTCTTCGCCCAGGCCCTGGCCCATGGGCACGGGGCGAGCCCACAGCTGCGGCAGCCGCGCGAGGTGGGCGGCAAAGCGCGGCGGCAGTGCCGTGCCGGCCAGCGTGCGGCCGCCCAGGCCGGCGTCCCAGCGCATCAGGTCACGCAGGCTGAGCTGCAGGCCGCCGCAGCCGCCGGCGTAGAAGACCTTGTTGACGGGCGGCAGCTGCGCCCGGGCATCCAGCACGCGGCCATCGGGTGCCACATCGCAGGGGGCGGCCATGTCGTCGAAGTCGGTGTCGGCGCCCAGCAAGCGGGCCGACGTCATGCCCAGCGGTTCGAACAGGCGCTGCTGCATGAAGGCGTCGTACGCGCCGCCGGTCACGCGGCCCACCACGCTGGCAAGCACGTTGTAGCCGGCGTTGCTGTACTGGAATCGCTGGCCCGGGCGGGTGCGCAGCGGGAAGCCTTGCAGCACGGCCAGTTGCTCGGCCTCGGAAAACGGTGCACCGCCCCGCGCCTGGATCTGCCGGCGCAGGCCGGCGTCGGCCAGCATGTCGTCGGGCTGCGTGGGGTCGCCCGCGCTGCGCAACCCGGACGTGTGGTTAAGCAGCTGGCGCACGGTGATGGCCCGCCAGTGCGCAGGCACAGGGCCGAGGTGGCGCTGGACGCGATCGTCCAGCCGCAGCCGCCCGTCCTGCACCAGCATCAGCACGGCCTGCGCCAGCAACGGCTTGGACAACGAGCCCAGGCAAAAGCGCGTGTCTTCGTCGATCGCACTCGGCGCGCCGGGCCGGGCGTTGCCCCAGCAACGCGTAAACACGGGCCGGCCCTCGCGCATCACCGCCAGCGCCAGGCCGGGCAGGCGTTGTGCGGCGACCAGGTCGCCGACGAACTGTTCGGCCTGCTGCGCGGGGTCGTCTGCCGCACGCGCCAGCCCCAGCCCGCCGGCCAGCCCCCAGGTGAGAACGTGGCGGCGCAGCAGAAGGTCGGCAGAGGTCATTGAAAGATTCTGCCGGCGCGGGCATTGCGATCGGCGTAACACATCCCACATCAACCGCACGCCCCACAAGGCTGGCACGGCTTGCGTAGCCTTCGCTCCATCGTTTATCTCGACCGTTTTCACCATGCCCACCCTCTTCGACCCCGTCCGCTTCGGCGACATCCAGCTGGCCAACCGCGTCGTCATGGCGCCCCTGACGCGCAACCGCGCGCGCCAGCAGACGCCGCATGACCTGCACGTGGAGTACTACCGCCAGCGCGCCAGCGCCGGGCTGCTGATCACCGAGGCAACGCAGATCCGCCCCGATGGCCAGGGCTATTTCGACACGCCCGGCATCCACACGCCCGAGCAGGTTGCAGCCTGGAAGCAGGTCACCGACGCCGTGCATGCCGAGGGCGGCAAGATCGTCGTGCAGCTCTGGCACGTGGGCCGCATCTCGCTGAACAGTCTGCAGCCCGGCGGCCAACAGCCGGTGTCATCGACCAACCGTGCGGCCAAGACCAAGACCTATGCGGCCTACGGCGAGCTGGTGCCCACCGATGTGCCGCGCGCGCTGGCCACGCACGAGATCCCGCAGCTGATCGCCGACTACGTGCAGGCGGCCAAAAACGCCATCGCCGCGGGCTTTGACGGCGTGGAAGTGCACAGCGCCAACGGCTATCTGCTGGACCAGTTCCTGCGCGACAGCGCCAACGACCGCACGGACGAATACGGCGGCTCCATCGAAAACCGCGCGCGGCTGCTGATCGAGGTCATGACCGCCGTGGCCAACACCATCGGCGCGGGCCGCACGGCGCTGCGCCTGAGTCCTGTCACGCCCAGCAACGACATCGGGCAGGACAGCAACCCGCAGGCGCTGTTCAACCACGTGGCCGAGCAGCTGGCACCGCTGAAGCTGGCGTTCATGGAAGTGGTGGAAGGCGCCACCGGCGGCCCGCGCGACGTGGCGCCGTTCGACTACGCCGAGCTCCGCCGCCGCTTCAACGGCCCGTGGATCGTCAATAACGGCTACGACCGCGCGATGGCGCTCGACGCCGTGGCCAGCGGCCATGCGGACGCGGTGGCCATCGGCCGGCCCTTCATCTCCAACCCGGACCTGGTCGAGCGCCTGAAGAACGACCTGCCGTGGACGCCCTTCCAGAAGGAAACCTTCTATGGCGGCGGCGCCGAGGGCTACACGGACTACCCCGTCGCCGCACCGGAGCTCAAGCGGGCCTGAGCCCGGCGTTCACCTCGCGCACCAGCGCGAGGAAGGTCGCTGTCGGACCGACCGGGTCGGCCTGACGCGACACCAGCGTCATCGGCGCGCGCAGCGGCGCGGCGCCGGGCAGCTCGGCGATCTCGCAGTAGGCCACCGCGTGCGCGTGCACGCCGCGCATGGATGCCGGCACCACGCTGATGCCGGCACCCGCCGCGACAAGGTTGAGGTTGGTCAGCATGCGCGGCACCTCGGCCACCACGCGGGGCTCGAAGCCAGCGCGGCGGCACTGCGCCAGCAGCTCCGCGTACAGGCCCGGCGCGCCCGGGCGGCGCACAAGAATGAAGCCCTCGTCGCGCAGCGCCGCCAACGGCACGGCGCTGCCGTCGGCCGGCACCCGCGGGTGGTCGTTGGGCAGGACCAGCAGCGCCGGCTCGTCGAACAATGTCTCGAAGACCAACCCCTCAGGTGCAGCCACCGGAACGCGCAGGAAGCCGCAGTGCAGACGGCTTTCCAGCACCGCCTCGGTCAGCTCGGCGGCGTTGAACTCGGCCAGCTCCAGGCGGATGCCCGGATATTGCTGGCGGCATTCGCGCAGCACGCGCGGCAGGAAGGCGTGCGCCGCCGCGGAACTCGTGAAGCCCAGTGCCAGCGGCCCCTGCCGCCCGGCGGCCACCTGGGCCATGCGGCGTTCCAGCGTATCGGCCTGCGCCACGAGCCGCTGCGCCTCGTCACGCAGCAGCCGGCCGGCTTCGGTCAGTGCGACGCCCTTGGCGTGGCGCTCGAACAGCGTCAGCGAGAGCCGCGCCTCCAGCGCCTTGATCTGCTGGCTCAGCGGCGGCTGCTGCATGCCCAGCTGCTCGGCCGCGCGCGTGATGTGGCCGGTGTCGGCCACGGCTAGGAAGTAGCGCAGCTGCCGCAGGTCCATATGCAAATCATATGAGAGCAGCGCTTGCCAGATATTTGACGACTGCAGACGCGGTCTCTACTGTTCGGCCGTTCGCGCGACGCCCCAAAAACAGATTCGGAGACCCCATGACACGACTTCTCGCCCTGGCCCTTGCGGCCAGTCTCGCAACGCCCGCACTGGCAGCCGACCCCATCAAGATCCTCTTCGTCGGCAACAGCTACACCTTCGGCCGCGTCGACCCGGTGCTGACCTACAACGCCGCCGCCGTGCACGACATGACGGCCGGCTTCAACGCCCTCAACCCGACCGGCACCAACAGCTACCCTGCCGGCACACCGGGCTTCGGCAGCTTCGAGCCCCACCCCTGGGGTGGTGTGCCGGGCATCTTCAAGAAGATGACCGACCAAGCCGGCCTCAACTACGACGTGTCGCTGTCCACCCGCAACGCGGCCTCGCTGCGCGGCCAGTTCCTGGACACGGCAAACAGCGACTGGAAGCTGCGCGAGAACGTCGCCAGCCAGACCTGGGACACCGTGGTGCTGCAAGAGCAGAGCGACGCCGCCCTGCCCGCCGGCAAGGGCAAGAACGCCAACCTGGCCACCTTCAACGCCTATGCGGACCAGTTCGAGCGTTTCATCCACCACGGCACGGCGCAGAGCTACAAGGAGGCCGACCTGTTCGGCGGACTGGCCGCCTGCATGGCCACGGGACTCTCGCAGGCCAGCTGCAACACGACGCGCAACATCGCCGCCAACACCCACGCCAGCCCGGCCACCCAGGTCTACCTGGAACAGAGCTGGGCGCGGCCCGACATGGTGGAGGCGCACAGGGTCACCAAGCCCGACATCACGAGCGCCGACGGCCGCCCCATCGTGGACACCGGCAGCGCTGGCGGTGCCGCGACGCTGTACTACGACAGCCTGGCCGGCATGACGAGCGACCTGCACGCCTCGTTCTACGGCAAGGCCGCGTCCAACCCGGGCTTCGCCGGCGTGGTGCCAGTGGGCGACGCCTTCCAGCGTGCGGTGGACCAGGGCCTGGCCCAGCGCAGCGGCTTCTACGGCGCCGACGGCACGTTTGCCGAGGCGGCCGGCGCGCTCAACCTGTGGTGGCTGGACCGCACGCATGCCAGCAAGTACGGCTCGTACCTGAGCGCGCTGACCCTGTTCGGCAGCCTTACGGGCCGTGACCCGCTGACGCTGGGCGCGGGCGAGCAGGCGGCCATCGACCTGGGGCTGGACGCGACGACCGCCCGGGCCCTGCAGCGCGTGGCGAGCGTTCAGCTGGGCTTCACGGCTGCCGTGCCGGAGCCGCAGACGGTGGCGATGCTGCTGGCCGGCCTGGGCGTCGTCGCCATGCGGCTCAGGCCTGGAACGCCCCCGGGTGCCGCGCCGGCCCGCTGAGGGCCACGCTGCCGTGCGGGTGCTTGTACTCGCGTGACGGGCCGAGCCTCAACCCCTCGGCCTCGCCCATGTCCTGCGCCTTGCCGCGCAGGCCGGAGCCAGGCTTGAGGCGGAAATCATCGCGCGCGGCACGCACGAACTCGTCCCAATCGGCCGTGAAGTTGGCGCGTCGCGTCCAGTGGCCTTCGGCGGCCAGCTTCGGGCTGCCGACGAGCAGGTTGTTGGCCAGCATGACCTCGGTCTGCGACGGCGTCACGCGCAGCCAGATGCCGCCGCTGGACAGCTGATCCACCAGGGTGTTGTGGACGAGGTAGAGCGCCTGTTTCGGCCACTTCGCACCCTCGACGCCGAAGGAGATGACGTGCGGGTTCTCCGTCGTGGCGCTTTGCATGATGAGGTTGCCCATCACGACGGCGACGCCGCCGTTGGGGAACTCCAGCTCGTAGCTCGCTCGCCCCCCAATCTCGTCGGTCAGCCGGTTGTAGAGGATGTGGTTGACGGCCGCGCGGCTCTTCAACAGGTGACCCAGCAGGCCGTCGTGGAAGTAGCTGCCCGTCACGGCCAGCCGCCTGATGGCGCCGACGTAGAGGTTGTGGGTGAGGCCGCTGCGCAGCGCGATGGCACCGAAGTCGCAGTCGACGATGTCCAGCTCGATGCTGTCGTCGTTGGCCGTGAGCACGCCGTTCTCGTTGTCGCGGAAGCCGCAGTCCACCAACGTCAACGAACCGGACTCGACGCGGATGCCCGCGCCGTTGCGGTCGGGCACCGTGCAGCCGATGAAATCGAAGCCCTCGATGCGCTGGCGCCGCCCGGTCATGACGAACAAGCCCTTGCCCTGCGCATGCGCGCCGGCCGCGATGAGCCGCACCCGGCCGCCCACGGCGTACAGGGTCAGGTCGTGCTGAGGCCAGGTGGCCACGTCGGCGACGTAGTCACCCGCGTCGACCTCGACCCGCATGCCGTCCCTGGCCTGGTGCGCAGCGGCGGCCAGCGACTTGACGGCCCGGCGCGGCCCGACCTTGAGGACCAGGCCGGCCTGCGCGGCCGAAGTGAACAGGGGCAGCAGCCCGGCCGTCGCCAGCCACTCGCGGCGACGCATCATGCCTGCTTCTTCGCCTTGGCCTTGAACAACTCGCTGATGCCGACCTCGCGCGGCCCGGGGACCAGCTCGAACGGCTCGCCGGCCGCGATCGTCCCTTCCCGCTTCACGGCCAGGTAGAAGCCGCAGTAGCCGCTCTGCACCATCATCTTCACGGCGTGCTTGAAGCCCATGTGGGCGGCCAGCTTGAAGCAGGGATAGCGCGGCTCCGAGACGATCAGCTCGCAGTCCGGAAAGCGCAGCACATCGCCGCTCCAGACTTGGCTTTCCATCAGGCCCGTGATGGTCAGGTTTTCGCCCAGGTCACCCGGCTGCAGCGCGGCCTCGACCTTCGCCTGGCCGCGCAACGTGGCCCAGACCGCAAAGTGTTCCAGCGGGTAGGCGTACACCGCCTTCGCCGGGCCGCCGTGGTATCTCGGGTCAGCCTGCTCGTCACCCGCCAGGCCCAGCATGCCGACGGCGATGCGGCCCTCGCGCGAGCGCTTGCGGATGGCCGAATCCAGCGTCTCGCCGTTGGTTGCGACGAAGTGCTCGATGCGGGCCGTATTGACGCTGGTGATCTGCATGGTCGCCATTGTCCGAGAGGCGCGGTGCGTCATTTCGGGGTGTTGGCCTACAAGGTGGCTGGTGACACCCATCTAGGCTTGGCCGGAAGTCCGAAAAGGGAGACCCATGACTGCACTCGACAGTGGTGCCCGGGTGTGGGCCGGTCTGGCCGTCACCCCCTCCAGCGAGTTGATCTTCATCGTCGGCGTGCTGCTGGCCGGCGCGCTGGCCGGCGAGTTCATCGCCGCCACGACACGGCTGCCGCGCGTGGTCGGCTACACGCTGGCCGGCTGTTTTGCGGCGGCCTTCGGCCATGGCGTGACCATGCCGCTGGGCGGCGCGGCGCAGACGGTCACCGACCTGGCACTGGGCCTGCTGCTGTTCGAGATCGGCTGCCGCGTGCACCTGCGCTGGCTGGCTCGCAACCCGGGCCTGGCCGTGACCAGCCTGGCCGAGGCTTTGCTCAGCGCAGTGGCCGTGGCCCTGGTGCTGCGGCTGTTCAACGTCGGCTGGCAGACAGCCGTTGCGTGCGCCATCCTGGCCATGCCGGCACCGGCCGCCGTGTCGGGCCGCGTGGCGCTGGAGGTGGGCGCCGAGGGCCAGGTCACGCAGCGTGCCTCGGTATTGACGGCGCTGAACACGCTGTATGCCGCCGTGGCGTTGACGCTGATGCGCACCTGGTGGGCCGCTGACGACGGCGGCAGCCTGCCGCAGGCGCTGGCTGGCCTGGCCATCTCGCTGCTGACGACGCTGGGCGTCGCCGCGCTGCTGGCCGGAGCCGTCTACCTGGCCGCCCGCCGGCTGGACCTGCGCAACGAGAGCGCCGCGCTGCTGCTGTTCGGCTTGGTCGCCTTCGCCATCGTGGCGGCACGCTCCATCGGCGTGTCGACGCTGCTGATGCCGCTGCTGGCCGGCCTGCTGCTGCGCAATACCAGCGAACGGCCGTGGGTGTGGCCGCGCCACTTCGGCACCTCGGGTGGCGCGCTGGTGCTGATGCTGTTCGTCATCGTCGGCTCGGCCTGGACGCCCAAGATCCTGGTGGCCGGCGGCTTCGCGGCGCTGGCGCTGCTGGTGACCCGCTTCATCACGAAGAGCGTCGTCATCGTCGCGCTATCGCCTGCCGCCAAGGCCAGCTGGCGCCAGGGCCTGGCGCTGTCGATCACCATGACGCCGCTGTCGGCCACAGCGCTGGTCATGCTCAGCGAGCTGATGCGCGCCGAGCCCGAGCTGGCAGCCGGCGCGGTGCCCATCATCCTGGCCGCCATCGCGGTGCTCGAGCTGATCGGGCCCATCGCCGTGCAGTTCGCGCTGCGGCTGGCAGGGGAGTTGCCGCCTGCACCTCGCCGCGCACAGCGCAAGAAGGAGAGTGAGTGATGAGCCTGGAGACGTTCTCGAAATCGCAGCCGCTGACGCTGGGCGTCGAGCTGGAGCTGCAGATCGTCAACAGCAACGACTACGACCTGGCGCCTGTCTCGGCCGACCTGCTGCGACTGATGGAAAAGCGCAGCATCCCGGGCGACGTGAAGCCCGAGATCACAAGCAGCATGATCGAGCTGGCCACCGGCGTGTGCACGGGCTTCGGCCAGGTGCTGTCGGAGCTGGGCCAGATTCGCGACGCGCTGGTGGACTGCGCCGAGCAGCTGGACGTGGGCCTGTGCGGCGGCGGCACCCACCCCTTCCAGCACTGGAAGCGCCAGCGCATCTTCGAGACGCCGCGCTTTCATGAGCTGTCGTCGCTGTACGGCTACCTGTCCAAGCAGTTCACCATCTTCGGCCAGCATGTGCACATCGGCTGCCCCAGCGCGGACGAGGCGCTGGTGCTGCTGCACGGCATGAGCCGCTTCATCCCGCACCTGATCGCGCTCGCCGCCTCGTCGCCGTTCGTGCAGGGTGAAGACACGGGCTTCGACTCGGCGCGGCTGAACTCGGTGTTCGCATTCCCGCTGTCGGGCCGTGCGCCCTTCGTGCAGACCTGGGACGACTTCGGCAGCTTCTTCACCAAGATGACCCGCACCGGCGTGGTCTCGGGTATGAAGGACTTCTATTGGGACATCCGCCCCAAGCCCGAGTTCGGCACCATCGAGGTCCGCGTGCTGGACACGCCGCTGACCATCGAGAAGGCCGCGGCGCTGGCGGGGCTGATCCAGTGCCTGGCGCGCTGGATCACTGTCGAGAAGCCATTCACGCTCAGCGAGGACGACTACCTGCCCTACACCTTCAACCGCTTCCAGGCCTGCCGCTTCGGGCTGGACGGCACCTTCGTGGACCCGGAGACCGGCGAGCACCGCGTTCTGCGCGACGACCTGATCGCCGTACTGTCGCGCCTGGACACGCACGCCGGCGACCTGCGCGCTGAGGCCGCTCTTCAGTACCTGCGCCGCGAGATCAACGGCCTGGGCAACGACGCCACCTGGCTGCGCCGCATCGAAGCCGAGAACCACTTGCTGCCCGAGGTGGTGCGCCGCGCCACCAGCCGCTGGCACGGCTGAGCGCTGGCGGGCGGCCAGCGGGCATTCAGCCCGCCCGGCGGCGCCGGGCTGGCAACATGCCGGGTTGCCAGCCCCATCTGCCTCCATGACCGACGCCCCTGCCCGCACCCGCTGGGCCCTCGTGCTGCTCCTGTGCGCCTGCGGCGTGCTTGCCGGAGGCCAGTTCGCCAAGATCTCGGTCGAGTTCATCCGGCTGCAGGCGGCCTATGGCGTGTCACCCGCCGTCATGGGGCTGGTGCTGTCCACCGTGGGCATGGTGGGGCTGATGTGCGGCGTGGTGACGGGCTGGCTGGCGCCGCGGGTGGGCTACCGCCGCCTGCTGCTGGCCGGGCTGGGCGGCGGTGCGCTGCTGTCCGGCCTGCAAGCGCTGCTGCCGCCGTTCGGGCTGTTCTGGGCCAGCCGGGTGCCCGAGGGCGCTGCCCACCTGGCCATCATGGTGGCCACCCCCACGCTGCTCATCCGCAGCAGCGCCCTGCACCACCGCACCGCCGTGATGGGCCTGTGGACCACGGTCGTGGGGCTGTCCTTCGCCGTGATGTCGGGGGTGGACCGGCTGCTGCCCGCCGGCCTGGGCCCGCGCGAGGCGTTGGCCGGCCACGGGCTGCTGCTGGCGCTGGCGGCCCTGGCCGTGCGTGCCTCGGTGGCAGAGGTCGGCGCTGAAGCGACCTCGGCGCTGCCACCCGCCCCACGCGGCGTGCTGGCCCTGCATCGCGAGGCCTACGCCGACCTGCGCACCGCATTGCCGGGCCTGGGCTTTTTCTTCTATGCCTTCCCCACCATCGCGCTGATCACCTTCGTGCCCCGCTTTGCCGGCCAGGGCAGCGCTGGCTTCCAGGCCACCCTGCCGCTGATGGCCACTGCCGGAACCCTGTTGGCCGGGTGGGCGGCCCGCCGCTTCGCCGGCGGCGCAGCCCTGTTGCGCGGGGCCTACGGAGCTTTTGCCTTGTCGGCCTCGGCATTGCTTGCCGCTGCCCTCGCCGGCTTCACCACCGAGGCGCTGGCCCTGCTGACGCTGACCTGCGCCGGTTTTTGCGGCGGCGCGGCGGCCACCCTCATCCCTCAGCTCAACCCCACGCCTTCGGCCCAAGCCCGCGCCTCGGGCGTGCTGGTGCAGTTGGGCAACCTCGGTTCGGTCAGCGGCCCACCCCTGTTTGCGGCCCTGGCCGACCGCTTCGCCCTGCCCGGCCTGGCCGGCCTGGCGGTGGTGACGGCCATCGTGGCGCTGGCGGTGCTGGGGCGTCTGGGACGACGGCTCGGCGCCTGACCCGGCCCCACTCAGGCGCATGAGTTGCGCCAGATTACACACAGCCTTCGCGTAAACCCCAGGCCCACTTCGCCACCGCCGTGAGCCTCGCGCCCAGGCCCGCATGGCGTTATTCCTGTTTTGCATGACCCCACCGATCCCGGTGGTTACGGCGTGATTACATTGGATTCGACAATCCACCTCCCGGGCGAGGTGTGCTTGGGCCAGCTCCGACAGCTGCCCCAAACACATCACCATGATTGGAGCTCCCATGAACCAACCCGCGATGCAGGGCTTGCGCCTGAACCTGCCCGCCTACGTCAAGAACGCCCGGCTGATCGCCTGGGTGGCCGAGATCGCGGCCTTGACCGAGGCCGCCGACGTCTACTGGTGCGACGGCAGTACCGAGGAATACCAGCGGCTGTGCGAACAGCTCGTCGCCGCCGGCACGTTCAAGAAGCTCAACCCCGCCCTGCGCCCCGGCAGCTACCTGGCCAACTCCGACCCCAGCGACGTCGCCCGCGTCGAGGACCGGACCTACATCTGCTCCGAGCGCAAGGAAAACGCCGGCCCGACCAACAACTGGATGGCCCCGGCCGAGATGCGCGAGCTGCTGCAGACCGGTGACAAGGCGCTGTTCAAGGGCTGCATGCGAGGCCGCACGCTTTATGTCGTGCCCTTCAGCATGGGCCCTCTGGGCTCGCCCATCGCGCACATCGGCGTGGAACTGAGCGACAGCCCCTATGTCGCCGTCAATATGCGCACGATGACGCGCATGGGTCGCGCGGTGATCGAGCTGCTGGGTACCGAGGGCGACTTCGTGCCCTGCGTGCACACGGTGGGCGCGCCGCTGGAAGCCGGCCAGGCCGACGTGAGCTGGCCCTGCAACAAGACCAAGTACATCGTCCACTATCCCGAGACGCGCACCACCATCGGCGACGACATCGCCTGGATCAAGCCGGGCGCCGACGGCAAGCTGTACGCCATCAACCCCGAGGCAGGCTACTTCGGCGTCGCCCCCGGCACCAACTCGCACACCAACCCCAACTGCATGGCCAGCCTGGAACGCGACGTGATCTTCACGAACGTGGCCCTGACCGATGACGGCGACGTGTGGTGGGAAGGCATGACCGACGCGCCACCGGCCCACGCCATCGACTGGCAGGGCAAGGACTGGACGCCCGCCATTGCCAAGGAGACCGGCGCCAAGGCCGCACATCCGAATGCGCGCTTCACGGTCGCCGCGACCAACAATCCGGCGCTGGACGAGAACTGGGACAACCCCGCCGGTGTCGCGATCGACGCCTTCATCTTCGGCGGCCGCCGCTCCACCACCGTGCCGCTGGTGACCGAGGCGCGCGACTGGACTGAAGGCGTCTACATGGCCGCCACCATGGGCAGCGAGACCACCGCCGCCGCGGCCGGCCAGCAGGGCATCGTGCGCCGCGACCCGTTCGCGATGCTGCCCTTCATGGGCTACAACATGGCCGACTACTTCCAGCACTGGCTGGACCTGGGCGCCAAGCTGCAAGCGGTCTGTGAAAAGACAGGCGCCAAGCTGCCGGCCATCTACTGCGTCAACTGGTTCCGCAAGGGCGCCGATGGCAAGTTCGTCTGGCCTGGCTACGGCGAGAACATGCGCGTGCTGAAGTGGATGCTGGACCGCCTGGAAGGCAAGGGCGGCGGCGAGGAGCATGTGTTCGGCGTGACACCGGGCTACGGCGACCTGAACTGGGACGGCCTGGACTTCTCGCAGGAGAAGTTCGACACCGTGACCCGCATCGACGCTGCCGAGTGGCATGCCGAGATGAAGCTGCACGACGAGCTGTTCGCACAGCTGGCGCAGGGCCTGCCGCAGGCGCTGCCCGCCACCAAGGCCAGGATCGAAGCCAGGCTGGCCGAGCTGGGCTGACCGGCGCTGTACTCCATCTGCAGCGGGCGCCTTCGGGCGCCCGTTTTCGTTGGTGTCGGCGGCGCTCGCGGGCCCGAGCGGCACCCGAATTGCACCGCAATCGATGTCATCGATGTCACGCACCCGCCACATTGGTGTTTACCCAAATGACATCGATAACATTTGCGCTCAAAGTCCCGTACATCGAGAGTCGATGGCGGCCGCGCCGGCTTTCGGGACGTACAACAACCACCGGAGACAAACCCATGCCCAGCAGCTTCAATGCCGCGCCGCGCGCCTGCGCCCGCCTCGTCCGCACCGCCTTCCGTCCCCAGCTGATCGCTCTTGCCGCCGCAGCCCTTTGCGGCGCGACCCAGGCGCAGGACGCCGCCAAGCCCACCGACAAGTCGCCCGAAGTCAAGGAACTCGACGCCGTGGTCGTCACCGGCACCGCGCGCCGCGAAGGCGTGCGCAAGCTGGAGGCCGGCTTCTCGATCACCACCGCCACCGAAGAACAGATCAAGCAGGCAGCGCCCACCAGCACGGCCGACATCCTGAAGACCGTGCCAGGCATCTTTGTCGAGACCTCAGGCGGCCAGGCCGGCGCCAACATCCGCGTGCGCGGCTTCCCGACGCCCGGTGACGGCCCCTACTCCACCTTTCAGCTCAACGGCGCGCCGCTGTACCACCTGCCCACGTTGAGCTTCTTCGAGCACTCGCAGCTGTTCCGCCTGGATGACACCATCGACCGCATGGAGGTGCTGCGCGGCGGTCCCAGCCCCATCTTCGGCAGCGGCCAGCCCGGCGTGACGGTCAACTTCATCCAGAAGGACGGCCGCAACCCCGAAGGCAGCCTGCGCGTGACGACCGGCACCGGCAATCTCAAGCGCGTGGACGGCGTCTACGCCGGCAAGCTCAGCGACCAGTGGAACGTGATGGTCGGCGGCTTCTGGCGCCAGAGCGACGGCGTGCGCGACACGCAGTTCCCCGCCGACGACGGCGGTCAGGCCAACGTGGTGCTGAGCCGCAAGCTGGAGACGGGGAGTCTGCAGCTCTACGCCCGTGCGCTGCGCGACCGCAACGCCTTCATCACGGCGATCCCCGTCGTGGGCGGCAGCGACGGCAAGAGCGTGTCCAGCTACCCCGGCTTCAACGCGAGCAAGGACTACTTCTACGGCAACGAACTGCGCAGCATCGTGCTGGAGACCGGCCGCGCGACCGGCCGCACGCTGCCCAGCGGCAAGCCCGAGATCCTGCGCAGCACGGTGACCAAGGACCTCGCCGACGGCCGCGGCGCCGACGTGCAGACCTATGGCGCCAACCTCGACACCAAGCTGGGCGACTGGACGCTGACCAACAAGCTCAGCCACACGACCGGCGACACGCCGACCTACGCGCTGTTCTCCGGCGCGAACCCGCAGACGCTGTCCAGCTACATCACGTCGCAGGTCACCGCCGCCAACGCGGACGCTGCTGTCGTGACCGCTGCCGGCCGCGCGGCCACGACCGGCACGGCCACCTTCACCAACGGCGGCGGTGCGGTAGCCGGCAGCACGCCGGTCATCGTCAACGGCATGTGGGCGGTGGACAAGGCGCTGCGCTCGACCAGCAACGAGACCCGACTGTCACGCGAGATCGCGCCCGGCAACAACCTCACCGTGGGCCTGTACCTCGCCGGCTACAGCTCGCACGATGTCTGGACGCTGGGCCAGGCGCAGCTGATGACGGTGCAGTCGCACGCCCGCCTCGTCGACGTGCAGCTGGACAACGGCGTCAAGGCCTCGCGCAACGGCTACGTCACGCCGCCGTTCTCCTTCAACCTCGATGCGTCCTACAGCGGCAACACGCACGCCTTTTTCGTCGCCGACGAGTGGCAGCTGAGCAAGGAGCTGCGCGTGGACCTGGGCGCGCGCCGCGAGACCCAGCGCATCACCGGCACCATCGCCAACGTCAGCAACGGTGACCTGGATGCCGACCCGACGACGATCTACAACAACAACCTCGCCTACTTCAACGGCACGAACACGCTGATCGACAGCAAGCTGACGCGCAACTCCTTCACCGGCGGCGCCAACTACGCCCTGAGCCGCGAGTTCAGCGCCTTCGTGCGGGTCAACAAGGGCCACCGCCTGCCCGACTTCGACGTGCTGCGCGGCCGTGGCGCCAACGAGACCAAGGACTCTGTCGAGGACATCACGCAGTACGAGATCGGCCTGAAGACCGCAACCAAGCTCTACAGCGCCTTCCTGACGGCCTATGCCAACAAACTGACCAACTCGCAGACCCAGCAGTTCACGAATGCCGGCAACGTCGTGCTGCGCCCCAACAGCAAGGCCACCGGTCTGGAGTTCGAGCTGGCGCTGCGTCCGGGCTACGGTTTCGAGATCGCCGCGACGGGCAACTTCCAGGATGCCAAGTACAAGGACTTCCAGCAGTTCACCGGCAACCGCGTGGAGCGGGCGCCGAAGTTCCAGGCGCGCTTGACACCCAGCTGGCAGACGCAGACCGGCTTCGGCCAGCTGCGCACCTTCGCGACCTTCAGCCACGTGGGCGAGCGCTTCGCGGACCAGACCAACACGCTCAAGCTGCCGGCCTACCGCACGATCGACGCGGGCGCCGTGTTCGCGATGGACAACGGCCTGGAGCTGCGCCTGACCGGCACCAACCTGACCAACAAGATCGGCCTGACGGAAGGCAACTTCCGCGTGCCGGGCCAGGGCGTCGGGCAGGACGGCGTGTTCTTGGCGCGACCCTTGTTCGGCCGGGCCTACGAGCTCAGCGTCGGCTTCCAGTTCTGACGCGCAAGATGGCCGGCCCCGATCACCCAGCAGCCCTCGACATGAGCACCACTTCCATTCCCCTGTCGAGCGGCGGACTGCGCATCCGGCTGGCCATCATCCTGACCTACATGCTGTTCGGCGCCATGCTCAACAGCGTCGGCGCCGTCAACCTGCTGGTCGTGCAGACCCTCGCCGTGCCCCGTGCCGAGGCCGCGCTGCTGGACGCGTGGAAGGACCTGCCCATCGCGCTGACGTCCTTCCTTGTCGCCTCGCTGCTGCCCCGTCTGGGTCTCAAGCGGTCCATGCTGCTGGCGGTCGCCGCCGTCGGCGCGGCCTGCCTGGCCATGCCGGTGCTATCGGCCTTCTGGGCCATCAAGCTGCTGTTCTGCACGCTGGGCGCCGGCTTCGCGCTGGTGAAGGTGTCGGCCTATTCCATGATCGGCCTCGTCACCCAGGACCGTGCCGGCCATGCGCGCTTCACCAACCTGCTGGAAGGCTTGTTCATGGTCGGCGTGCTGGGCGGCTTCCTGCTGTTCAGCAACGCCGCCCACGCCAAGGGCACCGGCTGGCTGCAGGTCTACCCCATGCTTGCGGCCATCGCCGCCGCGGCCTTCGTGCTGCTGCTGGCCAGCCCGCTGGACGAAGGCCCCGTCCAGTCGCCCGACACCACGCTGCGGCAGGACCTGCTGGCGATGGCACCACTGCTCAGGCTGGGCCTGGTCGTCGTCTTCCTGTTGTCCGCCTTCCTCTACGTGCTGATCGAGCAAGGCCTGTCGACCTGGCTGCCCAGCTTCAACAACGAGGTGCTGCACCTGCCCACCGCGATGAGCGTGGGCCTGGCTGTCATCATGCCGGCGACGACCGCACTGGGGCGGTTGACCAGCGCCGCCGTGATCGGCCGACTGGGCTGGTTCGCAGTCGTCATGGCCTGCCTCGTCGGTATCGCGGCGCTCATCCTCGTGGCGCTGCCGCTGTCGCGCGGCGCCGCGCCGCTGGGTGGCGACGTCGGCTGGCTCAACGCACCGGCGGCCGCCTACCTGCTGCCTCTGACCGGCCTGCTGCTGGCGCCCATCTACCCGGCCATCAACTCCGCCATGCTCAGCGCGCTGCCTCAGCGCCAGCACGCTGCCATGACCGGCCTCATCGTCGTCTTCTCGGCGCTGGGCGGCACGCTGGGCAGCTTCATCACCGGCCGCCTCTTCGTCGCCTTCGACGGCGCTACCGCCTTCGCTCTGCTGCTGGTCCCTGTCGCGGCGCTGGCCGTCTCGCTCTCCCGGCTGCGCCGGGCTCTCTCCTCATGACCCCCTCCCGCCCGCGAGACCTGCTCGCCGCCGCGCCCCTCCAAGCCGTCGCGCCCACCGCGCACAGCACCGCGGCCACGCCCTACGAGCTGTACGGCGAACTGTTCGTCGCCGTGCAGATGACGCGCGTCTTCGGCGACGGCAAGAGCTTCGTCGACGCGCGGCCCAGGAGCGCGCCGGCCCTGATCCGCGCACGCTTCGAGGTCGAACGCCGCGGATCCGGCTTCTCGCTGGCCGACTTCGTGCACGCCCATTTCGTGCTGCCGGAGCATGACGCCGCCATCGGACCGCAGTTGGGCATCCGCGAGCACATCCAGGCCCTGTGGCCGCTGCTGGTGCGCGAACACGCCCAGGCGCAGGAGGGCGAAAGCCTGCTCGCGCTGCCCCATCCCTACGTCGTGCCGGGCGGGCGCTTCCGCGAGCTGTACTACTGGGACAGCTACTTCACGATGCTGGGCTTGGTGGCCGATGGCCGGCGCGACCTGGCCGAGCACATGCTCGCCAACTTCGCGCACCTGATCGCCACCCACGGCTTCATCCCCAACAGCAGCCGCAGCTACATGCTGAGCCGCTCGCAGCCGCCGTTCTTCTTCAAGATGGTGGAGCTGCTGCACGCCGACGACTCGGCGGCTGGCTTTGCAACTCACCTGACTGCCCTGAAGGCCGAGCACGCCTTCTGGATGGACGGCGAGGCCACGCTCGCGCCCGGCCAGGCCCACCGCCGCGTGCTGCGCACGGCCGATGGCGCACTGTTGAACCGCTACTGGGACGACCGCTGCACGCCGCGTGAGGAGAGCTGGCGCGAGGACGTGCTGACGGCCGAGGCCGGTGGCCGCACGCCCACCGACGTCTGGCGCGACATTCGCGCCGCCGCGGAAAGCGGCTGGGACTTCTCCGGCCGCTGGTGCGCCGATCCGGCCGACATCGCCACCATCGAGACCACGGCGCTTGCGCCGGTGGACCTGAACGCGCTGCTGGGCGGCCTCGAAAGCGCCATCGCGCTGGGCGCCGCGCGCAGCGGCGACACGGTCACGGCCACGGCCTTCGACGCGCGCGCCGTGGCCCGCCGCCGGCTGCTGCAGACCCGACTCTGGCGCCCGGACGTCGGCCACTTCGCCGACCTGAACTGGCGCGACCCGCTGGACCCACGCCCGTTGACGGCGGCCGCCCTGGTGCCGCTGTATCTCGGCCTGGCCACCCAGCCCCAGGCCGACGCGATGGCCGCCCAGGTGCAGCGCCACTTGATCGGCGCCAATGGCCTGCTGACCACGGACGTCGACACCGGCCAGCAGTGGGACGCTCCCAACGGCTGGGCACCACTGCAATGGATGGCCGTGCAAGGCCTGGCCCGCTACGGCCACCCGGCCCTGGCGCGCGACATCGCCGAGCGCTGGTGCGCCAGCGTGCACCGCGTCTACCTGGCCACCGGCCGGCTGCTGGAAAAGTACGACGTCGCCAAGGACCGCCCGGGTGGCGGCGGCGAGTACGAGACCCAGGACGGCTTCGGCTGGACGAACGGCGTCTACGTCGCGTTCAAGGACGGCTTGCTGAAAGCCCCGGCCGCCTGAGCCCCCTGATCCGAAGGATCGGCGCCACCCGTGCCGTCATCACCCCGGGCTAAGCTGCCGGCTCACATGCCCGCCGCCCAACCCTCGCTCAGTCCCGCGGCCCTCGCACGCTGCATCCCGTTCTTCGTCTTCATGGCGTTGCTCGCGCTGCGCGGCTACCTGCCTGCCAGCCTGGGGCTGGACGCGCGCTGGATCTACGGCGGCCAGGCCGTCATCGTCGCCGGCCTGCTGGCCTGGTACTGGCGCGGCTACGGCGAGCTGGTGCGCCAGACCCTGCCCGACGCCCGTGAGACCGGCTGGGCCGTGGTGGTGGGCATTGCCGTGTTCGCCATCTGGGTGCAGCTGGACGCGCCCTGGATGCAGCTCGGCGAGGCCACCGCCAGCTTCGTGCCGCTGAACGCCGACGGCCAGCCCATCTGGGCCTTGATCGCGCTGCGTCTGGCCGGCGCGGCGCTGGTCGTGCCAGTCATGGAGGAGCTGTTCTGGCGCAGCTTCCTGATGCGCTGGATAGACCACCCGGGCTTCGAGCGCGTCGACCCGCAACGCGTGGGCATGAAGGCCATCGCGCTGTCCACCTTCGTCTTCACGCTGGCCCACACGCTGTGGCTGGCCGCCGTCGTCGCGGGCCTTGCCTACGCATGGCTATACAGGCGCAGCGGCAAGCTCTGGACGGCCGTCATCGCGCACGCGGTGACGAATGCGTTGCTTGGCATTTGGGTGATCTGGACCGGGCGCTGGGAGTTCTGGTGACCCCCCGGTCATGGGGCCTGCGGTTCTAGGGAGAACCCTGAAAACGGGCCAACGAGCTTCCTACACTGCGCCCGCCCTGCACCCATGCAGGGCCGCCAGACGCGAGACAGCGCCGGCGCCGTTCAGCTCAGGGACCCCCGATGCCAACCCATTTCTCGCGCCTGCTTGGCGCCTTTGCCAGTCTGTGCCTGGTCGCCTCCCTGAGCGGCTGCGGCGGCGGTGGCAGCACCCCCGAAACCCCCACACCCGCCCCCGCGGCCACCTGCCAGATCAGCGGCCAGGTGCTCAGCGCCGCTGACGCCAGCCCGGTGCCCGGCGCACGCATCACCGCCGCCGGCACCAGCACCGTCAGTGACGCGCAGGGCCGCTTCACGCTCGGCAGCCTTGCACCCGCCAGCGCCACCGTCCTGCGCATCCAGGCAGACGGCCACCTCGACGCCGTGCTGCCGCTGCCCGTGACAGCCAACCAGGCCACCACCATCACTCAGCGCCTGGTGGCTGCCGGCAGCGCGCAGACCTTCAGCGCCGCCGCGCCCGGCACGCTGCGCGCCGCCAACTCGCTGGCCAGCGTGGACCTGCCGGCCGACGGCTTCGTCGTGGCCGGTGGCAGCACCGCGGCCACCGGCACGCTGACCGCAAGGCTCAGCGTCATCGACCCCGCCCGCGATCCCGCCGCCATGCCCGGCCGTTATGTCGCCAGCACCGGCCGCGCGATCGAGAGCTTCGGCGCCGTCACCGTGGACCTGCGCGACGCCGCCGGCAACCAGCTCAACCTGAAGGCCGGCGCCACCGCCACCGTGCGCATCCCGCTGTCCAGCCGCTCGGCCACGCCACCGGCCACGGTGCCGCTGTTCCACCTCGACGAGGCCACCGGCCAATGGGTGCAGGAGGGCCAGGCCACGCTGAAGATCACCGCCGAAGGCAGCTACTACGAAGGGACGGTCAGCCACTTCAGCAGCTGGAATGCCGACATGGAGATGGACACCATCTTCGTCAACGGCTGCGTCAACGACAGCGCCGGCAAGCCTGCCGTCTGGACTTATGTGCAAGCCACCGGCGTGGACTATTCGGGCATGGACGCCGCCGTGACCGATGCCGCGGGCAAGTTCCGCGTCGCCATCCGCAAGAATTCGCTGGCTGAACTGTTGGCCACGGCGGGCGACCGCAGCAGCGCGACCGTGCCTGTGGGCCCCTCGGCCACGGACATCACGCTGCCCAACTGCCTGGTGCTCGCCGACGCCGCCGCGCCCAAGCTGCTGGGCACGCTGGTGGACCGCACCGTGGTGGCCGGCCAGCAGGCCTACTTCCGCGTCAACGCCAGCGGCAGCGCGCTGCGCTACCAATGGCAGCGCAACGGCGCCGACCTGCCCGGCGAGACCTTCGACACCCTGAACCTCACCGCCCGCCTGGCGGACGACGGCGCCCGCTACAGCTGCGTGGTGCGCAACGGCCTGGGCCAGGTCACCAGCGCCGCCGCCGTGCTGCACGTCAACCCGGCCACACTGCCAGTCATCACCGAGTCGCCGAGAAGCACCAGCGCACTCGTCGGCGCCACCGCCAGCTTCACCGCCACGGTCGCCGGCAGCGCGCCGCTCAGCTACCAGTGGCAGCGCAACGGCGTGGATATCGCCGGCGCCACGACGGCGTCCTACATCACGCCCGCGCTGACGCTGGCCGACCAGGGCGCCCGCTACCGCCTCGTGGTGCGCAATGCCTACGGGAACGCCACCAGCGCCGAAGCCACGTTGAGCGTCACCGCCACGGTGCTGGCCGCGCCCAGCATCACCAGCCAGCCCGCCGACCTCACCAAGGCCCCCGGCCAGACGGCCACCTTCACCGTGCTCGCCAGCGGCAACCCCGCGCCCACCTACCAGTGGCTGAAGAACGGCACCGCCATCACAGGCGCCACGTCGGCCGGCTACACCACGCCCGTGCTCACGCTGGCCGACAACGGTGCGGTCTACAGCGTGCGGCTCAGCAATTCGCAGGGCGAGCTGCTCAGCGCCAACGCGCTGCTGACCGTGCAGGCCGGCACCGGCAGCGAGTCCGACCAGGCCAACCTGATGCGCCTGCTGGGCGCCAGCGGCGTGTGGCTGCAGGCCATCAGCGCGCCGCTGGAGGTCAGCGACGATCAGGGCCGCGTGCTCGGCAGCGCCGCCGTGTGCCAGACGGGCAGCGTCAGCGCCACGCTGGGCGGCGCATCGCTCGTGGCGGGCCAGACCCTGCCGGCCAACGGCGTGCTGGCCACCCGCTTCACCGACTGCGTCAGCGACGGCACCCGCTACAACGGGAGCGGCACAGCCGACTACCGCCTCAGCAGCCTGGCCGCGCCGGTCAACGGCAGCGCCACCATCACGCTGGCCAACCTGCGCATGGACGACGCGGGCGCCAACAGCGACTACACCGTGGACGGTGGCGCCAGCGTCTCGCTGGCCGGCAGCCTGGACAGCGGCAGCCTCACGCAGACCGCCATCCTCACGCCGGCCAGCGGCACCAGCATCACCAACAACCTCCTCGGCCTGCGCGCCACACTGGCCGGCGGCAGCTTCACGGTCAGCAGCACGACGCGCACCAGCGACGACCAGCTCACCGCCTCGCGCGTCAGCTACAGCAACTTCGCCTTCAGCGTGGCCGGCACGCCCTACCTGGCCCAGGGCAGCCTGGCGCTGGTCTACAACGGCATCAACGGTGGACTGGCCAACGGCAACGGCGAGATCACGCTGTTCAGCAACAGCGTCAAGATCGGGCGGCTCTACTTCGCCAACGGTGGCTTGCAGATCGAGGTCAACGGCCGCGTGCAGCCATTCGGGGCCGTGCGGGCACGCGCGACTCGCTGAACCTCAGCTGCGCCGCATGCCCAGCCCGGGTCTTTCGAGGTCCCTGAAGGCCTCAAAGACCCAGGACCGCAGCCCGATGACTACGCTGTAGGGGCGCTTGTCGGCCGACGGCAGCTTCTGGTCCAGCAGGTGCTGGCGGGCGAAATCGTCGGCCGCGCGCTGCAAACGCTCGGCCAGTTCGCGCGCATGGCCGGCGCCGAACTCGCCGTGCACCAGCGTCAGCAGCTCGCCCTCGCCGTCGAAGCCGCCGGCGAAGAAGTCCGCCATGACGCGCTCGCGGAAGAAGGTCATCACCGGGCCCTGCGCGCGCCAGCGCAGCGTCTTGGCCACCAGCAGCTTGTAGCGGTTGTGGGGCCGCAGCTCGATGACGCCCAGCCGGTCCAGCTGAGCCAGCGCCGCCACGGCCTCGGCCTCGGCGACGCGGTAGCGCGACAGCACGTCCTCCAGCGCCCAGTGGCTGAGACAGCAGATTGCGATCAGCAGCAGCTTGGGGTCGGCCACGACGGCCTTCTCCTGCTCCAGGCTCAGCTCGCGCAGCTCGGGCGCCTGGGCCGCCAAGCGGCCGGCCAGCTCAGCAAAGTCCAGCCTGAGCACGCGACAGACCTCGTCCACGCGTGACAGCGGCATCTCCCCGCCGGGCGCCAGCATGCGCTTCACACTGGACTCCGACAGGTCCAGCTCCCGGGCCAGTTCCGCGTAGCTCAGCCCCTGGCTCTTGAGCTCGGCCTTGATCAGCGCCACCAGTGATTGCGTGCTCGACATGGGTCAGACGGTAGCGCATGGCGCGCCCTGAACGGCCCAGGAAACCCCGGAAACCGGCCATGCGGTATCAGTTCACGCTACCGCCCGGCGCTCGCCACGCGCCTTGGAACTATTCCCGAGGCCAGCCTGTGCGGCTTCGCGCAAGATCGCGCCCATTCCAAACACAGGGAGTTCTTGAATGCCTTCACCCATGTCCATCCGTCGCGACACCGGCGCCTGGCGCCTGCAGGTCTGGGTGTCCTTCGGCCTGAGCGTCATGCTCTGCGGCTCGGGCCTGGCCTGGCTGCCGGGGCAGGACCTGGACCGTGCCTTCATGGTGATGGGTTATGTGTTCTGTCTTTCCACCGCCTTCGCGCTGGCCAAGTTCATCCGCGACAACCAGGACCGCCACGTCGACACGCCGATGTGGCGCCTCGTCGTGTGGAGCGGCTTCGCACTGGCCATGGGCCTGACCGGCTGGGGCCTGTGGCGCATGGAGATCCAGCCGGTCTGGAAGGCGTATCTCGGCGTGTGCTGGCTGTACCTCATCTCCAACGTCTTCACGCTGGCCAAGATGCTGCGCGACGCGCACGAGGCCGACCTGATGGAAGCCCGCCTGCAGGGTCGCCGTGAGGCCGCGATGCAGACGCAAGTCGAAACGCAGTAAACCGGAGAACCCACGATGAAACGCCTGTTTGCCCTCACCAGCCTGTCCCTGTCCCTGTCCCTCGCGCTGAGCCTGCCCGCCCAGGCGCACACCAGCCCGTCGGAGGCCAGCGCGGCGCTGTCGCTCGCCCCCGTCGCGCTGTCGGTCGGCGCCGTCAGCGCCACTGGCGTCGCGCTCAGCGCCCTGCCCGTGGGCATCCTGTCGGCCGGTGTCACGCTGGTGGTCGTCAGCGTGGAGGTGGTCGGCGGCGCGACGGTCTGGGTGCTGGAACGCGCTTCGGACGGTGCCCGCATCAGCATCAAGGCCTCGGGCAAGCTGGCCGAGGGCGTCGTCGTGTCCACCGGCGCGGCCGTGACGGTGTCGGTCATCGGCGCCGGCACCATCCTGTCTGCCGCTGGCGAGGTCATTGCCTTCATCCCCAACGAGATCGGCAAGGCCCTGCTCTACAACGATCAGGTGAGCCGTTGAGGCGGCTGCTCGCCGTCGCGGCGCTCACGCTCGCCACGGCGGCCCACGCCGGCCGCAGCTGCGAGGAGAAGCCCCCGACAGTCCGCCAGATCGAGCAGGGCCTCAACCTCGCCCAGGCGACGGCCCGGCAGCTCGACGCCAGCGGCGCCCAGGTCGTCGTGCTGGCCCGCGCGGGGCAGGACTTATCCAAGTACGGCCTGCGTTGGTCCCACCTGGGCTTCGTCTACAAGGATGCGACCCAGCAGCCGGCCGTCTGGCGCGTGATGCACAAGCTCAACCACTGCGGCACCGACCACGCGGCGCTGTACCGCCAGGGCCTGGGCGAGTTCTTCCTGGACAACCCCTACCGCTATGACGCCGCGTTCGTCGTCCTCAAGCCCGAGCTGCAGCAGGCGCTGCTGCCGGTGCTCACCGACAACGCCCGTGTTGCAGCCTTCAACGAGCGCCGCTACAGCATGGTGGCCTACGCCTTCGGCACCAAGTACCAGCAAAGCAACCAGTGGGTGCTGGAAACGCTGGCCGGGGCTGCGGCACCCGGCGCCGTCAGTCGTCGCGCGGCGCAGGACTGGCTACGGAGCCAGGGCTACCAGCCCACCGACCTGCACCTGTCCACGCTGACCCGCCTGGGCGGTCGCATGACCCAGGCCAACATCGCTTTCGACGATCATCCCAGCGCGCGCCGCTTCAGCAGCCACATCGACACGGTCACCGTGGACTCGATGTTTGCGTGGTTGCCGCGCGCCAACCTGTCCGAACCACCGCAACTGGTCAAGCAATGAGCCACGACAGCCATCCGAATCAGTTCGCCCTGCTGGGCCAGCGCCGCTTCGCGCCGTTCTTCTGGACGCAGTTCCTCGGCGCCGCGAACGACAACGTCTTCAAGTTCGCGTTCACGTTGATGATCACCTACCAGCTGCAGCTGGACTGGCTGCCGCCGACCATGGCCGGCCTGGTCATAGGCGCTTTGTTCATCCTGCCCTACGTGCTGTTCTCGGCCACCAGCGGCCAGCTCGCCGACAAGCACGACAAGGCGCGGCTGATGCAGCTCGTGAAGAGCCTGGAGATCGCCATCATGGCCATCGCCGGCTGGGGCTTCTACTCCGCTAACGTGCCGGCGCTGCTGACCTGCGTGTTCCTGATGGGCCTGCACTCCACGCTGTTCGGCCCGGTCAAGTACGCCTACATGCCGCAGCAACTCAGCGAGCGTGAGCTGACCGGCGGCAACGGCATGGTGGAGATGGGAACCTTCGTCGCCATCCTGCTGGGCCAACTGCTGGGCGGCATCCTGGTCGACACGCCGGTCGTCGGCCCGCAGCACGTCGCCTGGGCGTGCATGGCCCTGGCCATCGCCGGCCGCATCACCGCGCAAGCCATCCCTGCCAGCCCGTCGACCGACGCTCACCTCGTCATCAACTGGAACCCCATCACCGAGACCTGGCGCAACCTCAAGCTGGCCCACGAAGGCCTGGCGGTGTTCCGGTCCCTCCTGGGCATTTCGTGGATGTGGTTCTTCGGCGCCGTGTTCCTCAGCAACTTCCCGGCCTTCGCCAAGGAGGTGCTGCATGGCAGCCCGCAGGTGGCGTCGCTGCTGCTGGCGGTGTTCTCCATTGGCATCGGCATCGGCTCGCTGATGTGCGAGATGCTGTCCAAGCGCCACGTCGAGATCGGCCTGGTGCCGCTGGGCGCCATCGGCATGAGCGTGTTCGCCATCGACCTGTACTTCGCCGCCACTGGCCTGCCTGCCAGCGAGCCCTACAGCGTCGGCGCCTTCCTCGCCCTGCACGCTCACTGGCGCGTGCTGGCCGACCTGACGCTGCTGGCTCTGTTCGCCGGCCTGTACAGCGTGCCCATGTACGCGCTGATCCAGTTGCGCGCGCAGCCCACGCACCGCGCCCGCATCATCGCAGCCAACAACATCCTGAACGCCGTGTTCATGATCGCCAGCTCCGTGATCGCCGGCGCGATGCTGGGCGCCGGGCTGAGCATCCCCCAGATCTTCCTGGCCGTGGGTATTGCCAACGCGGTCGTTGCGTTCTACATCTTCCTCATCGTGCCGGAGTACCTGCTGCGCTTCGTCGCCTTCGTGCTGACGCGCATAGTCTACCGCTTCAAGATCGTCAACGACGAGCGCATCCCGACGACCGGCGCGGCCGTGCTGGTCTGCAACCACGTCAGCTTCGTCGACGCCGTACTGCTGATGGCGGCCAGCCCGCGGCCCATCCGTTTCTTGATGGACGCGCAGATCTTCCGCACGCCGGTGCTGGGCTGGATGTTCAAACTCGCCAAGGCCATCCCCATCGCGCCGGCCAAGAGCGACCCGGCCACTTACGAGGCCGCCTTCACCGCCGCCCGCGCCGTGCTTGCCGACGGCGAGATGGTGTGCATCTTCCCGGAGGGCGGCATCACGCGCGACGGCGAGCTGCAGCCCTTCAAGGGCGGCGTCATGAAGCTCATCGAGGGCCTGCCCGACGTGCCCGTCATTC
>JACPYV010000132.1 GCA_016195825.1 Burkholderiales bacterium
ACCACCGTCGGCCGTGCGCTGCTGTCCGAGATCCTGCCCAAGGGCCTGCCGTTCTCGAACATCAACAAGGCGCTCAAGAAGAAGGAAATCTCGCGTCTCATCAACACGAGCTTCCGCAAGTGCGGCCTGAAGGAAACCGTCGTGCTGGCCGACAAGCTGCTGCAAAGCGGCTTCAAGCTCGCCACGCGCGCCGGCATCTCCATCGCCATCGACGACATGCTGGTGCCCGCTCAGAAGCACACGCTGATCGAGCGCGCCGAGAAGGAAGTCAAGGAGATCGAGCAGCAGTACGTCTCGGGTCTCGTGACGGCCGGCGAGCGCTACAACAAGGTGGTGGACATCTGGGGCAAGGCCGGTGACGAAATCGGCAAGAAGATGATGGACCACCTGAAGGTCGAGAAGACGATCGATCGCCACGGCAAGACCGTCGATCAGGAGTCCTTCAACTCGATCTACATGATGGCCGACTCGGGTGCCCGCGGTAGCGCGGCCCAGATCCGCCAGCTGGCCGGCATGCGCGGCCTGATGGCCAAGCCTGACGGCTCCATCATCGAGACGCCCATCACGGCGAACTTCCGTGAAGGCCTGAACGTTCTGCAGTACTTCATCTCCACCCACGGCGCTCGTAAGGGCCTGGCGGACACGGCGCTGAAGACCGCGAACTCCGGCTACCTGACGCGCCGTCTGGTCGACGTGACCCAGGATCTGGTCGTCATCGAGAGCGACTGCGGCACCGACAACGGCATGGCGATGCGCGCCCTGGTCGAAGGTGGTGAAGTCATCGAATCACTGCGTGACCGCGTCCTCGGCCGCGTCACCGCGGTCGATGTCGTGCACCCCGAGACCCAGGTGTCGCTGCTGGGCGCCAGCACGATGCTGGACGAGGACACGCTGGATGTTCTGGAAGCCGCTGGCGTCGACGAGATCAAGGTCCGCACGCCGCTGACCTGCGCCACGCGCTTCGGCCTGTGCGCCAAGTGCTACGGCCGCGACCTCGGCCGTGGTGGCCTGGTCAACACCGGTGAAGCTGTTGGCGTCATCGCCGCGCAGTCCATCGGTGAGCCGGGTACGCAGCTGACGATGCGGACCTTCCACATCGGCGGTGCGGCCTCGCGTGCAGCGGTGGCCTCCAGCGTCGAAGCCAAGTCGGACGGCATCATCGGCTTCAACGCCACGATGCGCTACGTCACCAACGGCAAGGGCGAGCTGGTCGTGATTTCCCGCTCTGGCGAGATCATCATTGCCGACCCGCATGGCCGCGAGCGTGAGCGTCACAAGGTGCCTTACGGTGCGATCCTGAACATCAAGGCCAGCCAGGTCATCAAGGCCGGCCTGGTGCTCGCGAACTGGGATCCGCTGACCCGCCCGATCATCACGGAATTCGCCGGCAAGGCGAAGTTCGAGAACGTCGAGGAAGGCGTGACCGTCGCCAAGCAGGTGGACGAGGTGACCGGTCTGTCGACCCTGGTCGTCATCGACCCGAAGCGCCGCGGCGCGGCCAAGGTCGTGCGCCCGCAGGTCAAGCTGCTGGACGCCGGCGGCCACGAGGTCAAGATCCCCGGCACCGACCACTCGGTGGCCATCGGCTTCCAGGTCGGCTCGCTGATCCAGATCCGCGACGGCCAGGAACTGCTGCCCGGTGAAGTGCTCGCCCGTATCCCGGTCGAAGGCCAGAAGACCCGCGACATCACCGGCGGTCTGCCGCGTGTGGCCGAGCTCTTCGAAGCCCGTAGCCCGAAGGACGTCGGCGTGCTGGCGGAGCAGACCGGTACCGTGTCGTTCGGCAAGGAGACCAAGGGCAAGATCCGCCTGCAGATCACCGACCCGGACGGCAAGGCCCACGAGGAACTCGTGCCCAAGGAAAAGAACATCCTGGTGCACGAAGGCCAGGTGGTCAACCGCGGCGAGCTGATCGTCGACGGCGCAGCGGACCCGCAGGACATCCTGCGCCTGCTGGGCATCGAGGAACTGGCGCGCTACATCGTCGACGAGGTGCAGGACGTGTACCGACTCCAGGGCGTGAAGATCAACGACAAGCACATCGAGGTGATCGTTCGCCAGATGCTGCGCCGCGTGATGATCACCAACCCGGGCGACACGCACTACATCCTGAACGAGCAGGTTGAGCGTTCGGAGCTGCTGGACACCAACGACCGCATGCGCAAGGAAGGCAAGACCACTGCCACCCACGCGGATGTGCTGCTGGGCATCACCAAGGCCTCGCTGTCGACGGACTCCTTCATCTCGGCTGCTTCCTTCCAGGAAACGACCCGCGTGCTCACCGAAGCTGCCATCATGGGCAAGCGCGACGAGCTGCGTGGCCTGAAGGAAAACGTCATCGTCGGTCGCCTCATCCCCGCCGGCACCGGCATGGCCTTCCACCAGGCCCGCCGTGCCAAGGAAGAGATGGACGACGCCGAGCGCCGCGCCATCGCCCTGCAGGAGGCCGAGGAATTGGCCGCCGCGCAGATGGCTGGCGTTGACGCCGACCACGCGGCCGACTAAGCCGACGAGGGCCTGGCCCTCTCAAAACCGCCCCCGGCCCAGGCCGCGGGCGGTTTTTTCATTCCGGCGTCCAGAGCTCCGGCTTCAGGATGAGCAGGCCGCGCGGCCGGGCGCGCTTGGCCAGCGTCAGCAAGGCCTTGTCGCGCGACACCAGCCAGCGCGCGCCACGCGCCAACGCCAGGTCGATGAACTTCTGGTCGTCCGGGTCGCGGCAGACCAGGCGTGGCGAAGGCTCTGTGGCCTCGACCGCCTGGGCATGGGCATCGAAGTTCGCCTCGATGAACGCCAGATCCGGCGCGTAGCGCGCCGCCACGCCGCGGCCCAGCACATGGCGGATCTCGTCGCGCATCGCTGGCGCTACCAGCCAGCGCAGGGCACCCGACGCCAAGGCCGCGGCCAGAGCCTGCACCCGCGGGTCGTTGAAGATCAGCCAGTCCATGACGACCTGGGTGTCGACGACGATGGCTGGCCGCGGGTCCGCCGCCTGTGGGAGCAAGGGGGAGCCGGGCAGCGCAAGGGGATCCATACCGTCAGCTTAACCGGCCATGCGGGCAGACCCTTGTGCCGGAATCACTGGCGGTCTACAATCCTCGGCTCTTCGCCGTTTGGGCGGAGTGCTGCCGTGGGCGCACGCAAGTGCGCACGTGCCGCGCACTCTGCGCAAGCAGCGAGGTTCACAGACTTCAAACGGGAACAAGTCGTAATGCCAACCATCAATCAACTGGTGCGCCACGGTCGAGAGGCCGAGGTCACCAAGTCCAAGTCGCCTGCGATGCAGAACTGCCCGCAGCGCCGCGGTGTCTGCACCCGCGTGTACACCACCACTCCGAAGAAGCCGAACTCGGCGCTGCGTAAGGTCGCCAAGGTGCGCCTGACGAACGGCTTCGAAGTCATCTCCTACATCGGCGGTGAAGGCCACAACCTGCAAGAACACAGCGTCGTGCTGGTTCGCGGCGGCCGTGTGAAGGACTTGCCAGGCGTGCGCTACCACATCGTCCGTGGCTCGCTCGACCTGCAAGGCGTCAAGGATCGCAAGCAGTCGCGTTCCAAGTACGGCGCGAAGCGTCCGAAGAAGTAAATCGTTTGTCGGGCCCAGTCGCTTTTCGACTGACCCAACGTTGTTGCGACCCTCAGCGGTCGAGTAAGTGGATGACCCCAGATGTCGGTGGTCGTCCAGCGGGGTGAGGCAAATGCCCGCTCCAACTGAAGCAGAAGGAAGAATTCCATGCCACGTCGTCGCGAAGTACCCAAGCGCGAAATCCTGCCGGACCCCAAGTTCGGTTCCGTCGATCTGTCCAAGTTCATGAACGTCATCATGGAATCGGGCAAGAAGGCCGTCGCCGAGCGCATCATCTACGGTGCCCTGGAGCAGGTCGAGAAGAAGATCGGCAAGGATCCGCTGGAAGTGTTCATGGTCGCCCTGAACAACGTGAAGCCCATGGTCGAAGTGAAGTCCCGCCGTGTCGGCGGTGCGAACTACCAAGTTCCCGTGGAAGTTCGCCCCGTCCGCCGGATGGCCCTCGCCATGCGCTGGTTGAAGGAATCCGCCCGCAAGCGCGGTGAGAAGTCGATGGCCCAGCGCCTCGCCAACGAACTGCTGGAGGCCGCTGAAGGCCGCGGCGGCGCGATGAAGAAGCGCGACGAAGTTCACCGCATGGCAGAAGCCAACAAGGCTTTCTCGCACTTCCGCTTCTAAACTCACTGTCTTTCAGCCGCCTCGGGTTTCTACCAACCCGCTGGCGGCTCCTGTCTTCTGGAGCAAACCATGGCCCGCAAAACCCCCATCGAGCGCTACCGCAACATCGGTATCTCCGCGCACATCGATGCCGGCAAGACCACCACGACCGAGCGCATCCTTTACTACACGGGCGTGAACCACAAGATCGGTGAGGTGCATGACGGCGCCGCCATCATGGATTGGATGGAGCAGGAGCAGGAGCGCGGTATCACCATCACCTCCGCCGCGACCACCTGCTATTGGTCCGGCATGGACAAGCAATATCCTCAGC
>JACPYV010000133.1 GCA_016195825.1 Burkholderiales bacterium
GGCTACGTGTTCGTGCCTGACGAAAATACATGAGCCCCTCGCCCAGTCTTGCCTCGCTGTACGCGGGCAGGCCTGGTCGGTCCCCCGTGGGACGGCAATGCCTGCCGGATCAACCGGCAAGCATCACCCGGCGGGCCGGATCAGGCACGCCCGGCGCTCGCCCCGAACCCAACTGGACTGAGTGATGGCCCGCCCTCACCTCGCGCTGAATCTCTTCTGGCGCACCTTCGCATGGCTGGCCCTGCTGCTGGCCGGCGCGGTGCTGGCCTGGCAATACACCTTCAAGCTACTGGAGGCCGAGCCCCGCGCGCTGGAATCGGCCGAGCAGTTGGCCGGCCTCGTCAAGCTCAGCCGCATCGCGCTGGAACACACGGACCCCATCAACCGCGTGGCCGTCATCACGTCGATGGCGCGCGGCGACACGGTGCAGGTCAGCGTGGCCGAGACGACCGATCGCTGGCTGCCGTACGACACCAGCCCCTTCGCCAAGCAGCTGGCCGCCGAGCTGCGCCAGACGCTGGGACCGGACACCATCGTCGCACGCAGCGTCAACGACGCGCCGGGCCTGTGGGTGCGCTACATCGTCGGCGAGGACGCGTTCTGGCTGAAGACCAGCGCGGCGCCGCTGTCCATTTCGCTGGCAGGCAACTGGTGGTGGGTGGTCATCGCGCTGCTGGCCACGGTGGTCGGCTCGGCGCTGATCGCCCGGCTCATCAACCAACCGCTGCGCGAGCTGGCGGAAGCGGCCGGGCGCATCCGCGAGGGCGAGTACGACTCGCGGCTGGACGAGAACACGATGACCAGCGAGATTCGCGAGGTCAACATGGGCTTCAACCGCATGGCGCGCGAGCTGGCCAAGCTGGAGGAGGACCGCGCCGTCATGCTGGCCGGTATCTCGCACGACCTGCGCACCCCGTTGGCCCGCCTGCGCCTCGAAACCGAGATGAGCGTGGCCGATGAGCAGGCGCGTCACTTTATGGCGCAGGACATCGACCAGTTGGACGCCATCATCAGCAAGTTCATGGACTACGCGCGGCCCAATGAGACGCAGTTGCGCGAGACCCGGTTGACCGACGTGCTTGAGCGCGAGGTGCAGGGCTTCCGCGACCCTGACCAGATCCGCTTCCGCGTGCAGGTCAGCTCGGCGCTGAAGGTCTTCGTCGACGACACCGAGCTGGGGCGCGTGCTGCTGAACCTGTTCGAAAACGCGCGCCGCTACGGCCATGCCGACGGTGAGCCCGCGCGCGTGGACGTGAGCGCCACGCGCCAGGGCTCCTGGGTGGAGCTGCGCGTGCGCGACCACGGCCCTGGCGTGCCGCCAGACCGTCTGCAGCGCCTCACCGTGCCCTTCTACCGCGGTGACGCGGCGCGCACCGCCGCCAGCGGCGCGGGACTGGGCCTGGCCATCGTCGAGAAATCCGTTCAGCGGCTGGGCGGGCAGCTGTCCATCAGCAATGCGGCGGACGGCGGCCTGCTGACCGTGCTCAAGCTGCAGGCAGCCTGAGCGCGCGTCGCGTCAATGCGGCGCAGCCGCCGAAGCCGGCGCTGCCGCAGGCGCGGCACCCGCGTGGCCCAGCGACCCCGCCAACTGCTTCTCCAGGTCCTGCTCAACCCCGACGATGGCAACGAGCGTCAGCCGATAGGACTGCAGTGCCTTGAGCAGGTCGACCGGGTCGCCGCGGCCGAACTCCGCGTCGACCATCGCGTCGGTCAGTCGCGAGAAGGAGCCGATCGCGCCAAAGCTGGTCTGGATGGCCTGCTGGGCCTCTCGCTGGCCCGTGTAGGCCTCGGACAGGCGGCGCAACTCGTCGTGTGGCAGATGCACCAGGGCCTGGTCGGCCACCGCGGTGTCCCAGGCATCGCGGCGCAGGCCCGGCGTGACGATGCCGATGCGCAGCTTGGCGTTCAGCAACTCCTTCAGCACGCCGGGCTTGACCTCCCCGTGCTCGGCCAGCTTCTTGACGTCGCCGTACAGGCTCATCAGCTCGTTCAAGCCTGCGCGGTTCTGCGCCAGCGACGTGCGCACCTCGGTCAGGTTGGCCTGCAACTCGGTCTCGACCTGCTCGACGGTGTGGCGCGCCAGGCGCCGGTGGTGCAGCGCCTCAAAGCCGCCCTCCAGGCCCAGGGCGGTCAGGATGCCCAGCACGATCATCAGATAGTGGACGCCGAGTTCCTTCAGGTTGGTGGGGGCGTGGCTGGGGGGTTCGACGTGCATGGGTGCGAGGCTTGGTGGTCGGCGGCGCGCGATGTTAGCGAGCCGCGGCCAGCAGGCAGACCGCCCGCGCCTCGATGGCGCGGCCCTCGCCCACGGGGCCCATCTTTTCGGCCGTCTTGGCCTTGACGTTGACCTGGCCCATGTCCACGCCCAGCGCTGAAGCCAGGCGCGCGCGCATCGCCCCGATGTGCGGCGCCATCTTGGGCGCCTGGGCGACGATGGTCGTGTCCAGGTTGACAAGCTGCCAGCCCGCCTCTCGCACGCGCCGGTAGGCCTCGGCCAGCAGCAGCATGGAGTCGGCGCCCTTGAACTCGGCGGCCGTGTCGGGGAATAGCTTGCCGATGTCGCCCAACGCGGCAGCGCCCAGCAGCGCGTCGGTGATGGCGTGCGCCAGCGCGTCGGCGTCCGAATGACCCAGCAGGCCGTGCGTGTGCGGGATGGTGATGCCGCCGAGAACGAGCGGGCGGCCGGTGACGAGCTGGTGGGTGTCCCAGCCCTCGCCAATCCGGAGTGCGGGAGGGGGAGGCAAGTTCATGACCCCGATTCTCGCGGACGCTGATATGGTCCGCCCCGCCATGAAACGACTCGTCCTCGTCTGCCTGCTCGCACTCTGCCAGCTCGCCTCTGCCGAAACGCTCCCGCCCCGTCCCAAGATCGGCCTCGTCCTTTCCGGCGGCGGCGCTCGCGGACTCGCGCACATCGGCGTGCTGCGCGTGCTGGAGGAGATGCAGATACCGGTGGACCTCATCGTCGGCACGAGCATGGGCGCGGTAGTCGGCGGCGCCTACGCATCGGGTCGCAGCGTCGATGAGCTGGAGGCGCTGGTGAAGAGCGCGAACTGGAATGCCATCCTGGCCGACCGCCCGGCACGCGACCGCCTGTCCATCCGCCGCCGCGAGGACGACGAACGCCTGCCCTCGCGCATCGAGTTCGGCTTCAACCTGGAACGCGGCGCCATGCTGCCCGGCGGTGCCGCCGCCAACGGCCAACTGGAAGCGACGCTGTCGTCGCTGCTGCCCGCCACGCGTACCGACGACCCGCTGCGCAAGCTGCCCATCCCGTTCCGCGCCGTGGCCACCGACTTGCTCTCTGGCGCCATGCTGGACCAGGCCGACACGCCGCTGTTCGAGGCGCTGCGCGCATCCATGGCCGTACCCGGCGTGTTCGCACCGCTGCGCGTCAATGGCCGGCCACGGGTGGACGGCGGCCTGGTGCGCAACCTGCCCATCGACCTGGCACGCAGCCTGGGTGCGGACATCGTCATCGCCGTCAACGTGGGCACGCCGCTGCTGGAGGAGCGCGAGATCACCAGCGCCGTCATGGTGGCCAACCAGATGCTGCAGATCCTGACCGAGCAGAACGTGCAGCGCTCGCTGCGCGAACTCCGGCCGCAGGACATCGTCATCGACCCCGACCTGGGCGGCATGGGCTTCATGGACTTCAGTCGCGCCGACGAGGCCATGGCCACGGGCCGGCGTGCGGCGCTGGCCGCCGGCGAGCGGCTGGCTGCCCTCGCCGCGCCTGCCGCGCAGGCTGCGCTGCAGGCGCAGCGCCTGGGGCCGCCCGAGTCCGCCATGGCAGCGTTGCCACTGGTCGAGCTGAAGATCAGCGGCACGCGCCGCGTCAACCACGAGGCGCTGCTGGCCGAGCTGGCGCTGCAGCCGGGCGACCGCATCGGCCGCGCGGAGCTGATGCGCGCCGTCGAGCGCCTGGACGGCACCGGCGACTTCGAGCGCATCGAGGCCGACGTGGACGACCGCGACGGCAGGCGCAACGTGGAGTTCAAGCTCACCGAGGCAGACTGGGCCGCCAGCCGGCTGCGCTTCGGGCTGGAGCTGTACAGCAACTTCGCCGACGCGAGCAGCTACTCGCTGGTGGCCATGCACGTCGCCAACTGGCTCAACCCCTGGGGCGCCGAGCTGCGTTCCGTGGCCCGCATCGGCTCCACGCGCGGCCTCAACACCGAGTTCTATCAGCCGCTGGGCCCGGGCTCGCGCTGGTTCGCCAGTGTCAAGCTGGCCTACTCGGCCGGCAGCAACGACGTGTTCGACCAGGGCCAGCGCGCGCTGCGCCTGTCCAGCAGTCTGACCAGCGGGCAGTTGGAGCTGGGCCATCGCATCGCGGGCCTGGGCGACCTGCGCTTGGGGGTGGGCCGCCTGCGCGCCAGCGACGAGGTCGTGCTGCCCGTCGTGCCCGGCAACGGCACCCGCTCGCAAAGCTACGCCCAGCAGTACCTGGAACTGCACACCGACTCGCTGGACTCCCTCGCCTTCCCCAGCCGCGGCCAGTGGACGACCGCACGCATCGAGTGGCTGCAGCCGCGCGGGGAGGCGGGCGTCATCAACGCCTCGCTGCTGGGCCTGGCGGCCTTCCGCCTGGGTGAATGGGCGGGCCAGCTCTACGGCGAGTTCGCCCACGCCGAGCGCGGCCAGACGCGCTCGCTGGGCGGCTACCTGCGCCTGTCGGGCACGCCGGACGGCTCGCTGGCCGGCGAGAACATGGTGCTGACACGGGTCGTCATGGCACGGCGCATCGGCGAGATGCCCGTAGGCCTGGGCGGCGCGGTGCGCATCGGCTTCTCTTTGGAAGCCGGCGCGGTCGGCGCGGGCGAGGGGCTGAAGCTGTCCAACCTGCCGCGCAACGGCTGGAAGCAAGCGGTCAGCGGCTTCCTGAGCGTGGACACGCGCTTCGGGCCGTTCTTCCTGGCGCTAGGCAGCACACGCGGCGGCGACACGTCGGCCTACCTGCTGCTGGGGCCGACGTGGTGAGGCCGCCGGCGACGAATTGCGGGTCAAGGTCCTGCTTCATCGGCCGATAAACCTGTTGAGTGGGCCTGCAGCATCCGCGGGCCGGCACTTTCCAGGAGCTGAGGAGCATCCCATGACAACACCCATCCACCGAATCACGCGCCTTCAGAGCCTGCTGGCGCTGAGCGTGCTCACGCTGCTGGGGTTGGCCGGCATGCGCGCCGCTCAGGCTCTCGACAACGCGACCGCCAGCGCCACAGCCGTCGTGCTGCAACCCATCGCGGTCACCAAGTCCGCCGACATCGCGTTCGGCAACGTCGTGGCCGGCAACGGCAACGTGACCGTCGCCACCGACGGCACCCGCACCAAGAGCGGCACCACCGTGCTGCCGCTGTTCGGCAGTTCGCCAACGGCCGCGCGCTTCGACGTGACCGGCACCGGCAGCCAGACCTTCACCATCGACTACACCGGCAGCGACACCGCGCTCAGCGACGGCGCTACGCACACCATGGCCGTCGACTGGATCACCGAAGCCGTGACGACGGCCACACCCACCGGCAAAACCGATCCCAGCAGCGATGCGACCAGCGGTACGCTGGCCTCCGGCGCTGCCTACATCTACGTGGGCGGCGTGCTCACCGTCGGCGCCACCCAGGTCGCCGGCACCTACACCGGCGTCGTCAAGGTGACGGTTGCCTACAACTGACCCCTCGGGCCACTCGCGGCAGCGATGAGAGGCGCCTCTTGAAGCGCAGACCTGTCTTTTGCCGATCGGTGCTGCCGGCACTGCTGTGGGCGCTGGTCAGCGCCCCGCCCGCCGGTGCTGCCAGCGCCACCGCACAGGCGGGCGCTGCCGTCATCGAGCCGGTCACCGTCGTGGCCTGGCTGGGCGTGCCCATCAGTGTGCAGGACTTGCTGCTGGCGCTGGACGCATCGGCCGGCCCCGCCACCGGCGCCCGCGTCGCGCGCGTGCCCGGCGCATCCCCGCCCGCGTCGCTGCGCGCGCTGCCACTGTGGATTGCAGGCGCACTGGAGGCCCGCCAGGCGTTCGGCATCGACATGGTCGCCGCGGCCGCTACGGCGCTGCTGCCACGCGGCCCGGCCGCCGCCGTCTCGGCCGCGGCCACCGGGGGCGACGGCGAAGGCCCGCTGATCGTCACGGTCGCCTTCAATTGACATGACGTGCCTGCACTGCCTCGGGCTGCTGCTGGCGCTGGCCGGCGCCGCGACGCAGGCCCAGACCCTCACCAATACGGCGGCCCTGTCCTTCGGCGCCTTCACGGCCGGTGCCGGCGGCACGATCACGGTCAACGCCGCAGGTGCGCGCACCAAGACGGGCAGCGTCATCCTCGTCAACCAGGGCGGCACGGCTGCCGCCGCGCAGTTCACCATCAGCGGCACACCCAGCGCCGTGTTCACGATCTCACTGCCTGTCGATGGCACGGTCTTCCTCAGCGATGGCGCGGCGGGCAGCATGGCCTTGAACGGCTTCGTCAGCAGCCCCGCCAGTACGGGGGTGCTGTCGGGCGGCGGCACCCAGCAGATCAGCGTTGGCGCAACGCTCAGCGTGGGTAGCGCCCAGGCCACCGGCGGCTACACCGGCTCGTTCAACGTCACAGTGAACTACCAGTAAAGCACCGCGACTCTGCCGCTTTTGCGCGCTTTGAAGCACTCAAGTCCTGGCGACGATGCCGGTATGCGTGCATCGACCCTCTCCCGGCTGGCGGCCATCGGCCTGCTGATGCTGCCCTGCGCGGCGCTGGCGGACTTGATGCTGTTCCCGACGCGCATCGTCTTCGACAAGCAGCGCGCCGCCCAGGTCGAGCTGATGAACCAGGGCAAGGCGCCAGAGACCTACCGCATCAACCTCGTCAACCGCCGCATGGGCCCCAATGGCGAGTTCATCGCCGTCGAGCAGCCCGGCCCCGGTGAGCAGTTCGCCGACGCGATGCTGCGCTACTCGCCGCGCCAGGTGACCATCCCGCCCGGGGGCTCACAGATCGTGCGCATTCTGCTGCGCAAGCCCGACGGCCTGGCCGACGGCGAATACCGCTCCCACTTGCAGTTTGATCGCGTGGCCGACGCCACCGGTGCCAGCAGCGTGGAGGACGTGGCCCGACGCGGCAGCGCCGACGTGGGCGTGGTCATTCAAGCGCTGGTGGGCGCGTCCATCCCGGTCATAGTGCGCCAGGGCGACACCCACGCGACGCTTGCGCTGACCGACCTGGCCGTACAGCCGCCCTCGGCAAGTGGCCCCGGCACGCTGAGCTTCCAGATGAAGCGCGAGGGCAACCGCTCCGTCTACGGTGATCTGGTGGCCAGCTTCACGACGACGGCCGGCGTGACGTTGGAAGTCGCGCGTGCCGGCGGCGTGGCCGTCTACGTGCCCAACGCTGCGCGGCGCGTGCAGCTGCCTCTGCAACTGCCGGCCGGCCAGCCCCTGCCTGCGGGCACGCTGACACTGGCCTTCCGTGAGCGTCCCGAGTCCGGCGGCAAGCTGGTGGCCGAGGCCCGCCTCAGCCTCCCCTGACGGACCGGCGCCCGCGCGCGACCAGCGCCATGGCCCAGCCCCGAGCGACCTGCTGCCTGTTCCGCCTGGCCGTGGCGGCTGTGCTCGCCGCACCGCTGCTGATCGCACGGGCCGCGCCCGACGACGCGCCGACGCCGCTGCGCCAGCTGCAGGTGCAGCTGGACGGCCACCCGCTGGGCGAGCCACTGGACGTCTTCCAGACCGACTACCAGGTGCTGCTGCCGCTGGGCGCGCTGTCCAAGCTGCTGGGGCTGGATGTGCGCGTGCAGACGGCCTCCGGCCGGGCCGCCGGCACCCTGCCCGGCTCAGGCGAACCCTTCTGCCTGGACCTGACCGAGTCGACCCTGCGCATCGGCGAACGGCGCCTCGCCTTCGAGCCGCGGCTGGCGCAGGCCATCGGCAGCGACATCTATGTCTCCACGCAGCTGCTGGCGCGCTGGCTGAACCTGGAGCTGGCCGTAGACCTGCCGCACTGGCAACTGCGCCTGCGGGCTCGCGACGCCATCGCCGCGCTGACCCCTGTGCCGCCGCCGGCGGAGCCAGCCACGCCGCGCCGCATCGACGAGACCAACCTGCTGGTGCTGGAAGTGGTGCTGGACGGCCAAGTGCTGTCCGACAGCTTCAGCGCATACCAGGACGGCCCGCTGACGTTGCTGCCGCTGGGCGAGCTGTCCCGGCTGCTGACGCTGGCCATCCAGGTCAGGCCGGATCGCGGCAGCGCCGACGGCCAGCTGCCGCACGAGCGCGGCTTCGCGCTCAACCTGGCCGAGTCGCTGGCCAGCGTGGGCGGGCGCGAGCAACACTTCGAGCCGCGCCTGGCCGGCGTCGTCGGCGACGACATCTATGTCGCCCGGCAGTTGCTGACGCGCTGGCTGCCGCTGGACCTGCAGGTGGACCTGGGCACGCTCAAGCTCAAGGTCCAGCCGCGCGAGAAGCTGCCACTGCAGGACAAGCTGGAGCGCGAGCGCCTGGCCGCCGCGCTGGCCGGTCAGCAGCCCGCTGATCGGCCAAACCACCCCTACACGCCGTCCAGCCCCGGGCTGATCGGCGTGCCCTCTATCGACCAGTCCTTCGGTGCCGACGCCCGCCGCGGCCGCGGCTCGCGCCAGTACAAGGCGGCCTACACGGCCTACCTCACCAGCGACCTGCTGGGCATGGAGGGCTCAGCCTATGTGCTCAAGACCCAGGACAAGGCCACCCCCGACCTGCGCGTGACGCTGGCCCGCAACGACCCCGACGCTGGCCTGCTGGGCCCGCTGCACGCGCGCTCGGTGGCCCTGGGCAACCTGGCCCTGCCCAGCGTGCGCAATGTCATGCAGGGCAGCGCCCGGGGCAACGGCATGGCAGTCAGCAACCGGCCTTTGGACCAGCCCAACAGCTTCGACCGCCACAGCCTGCGCGGCGACCTTGCGCCCGGCTGGGACGTGACGCTGTACTACAACGACCAACTGCTGGCCTACCAGTCCTCGCGCGCCGACGGCCAGTACGCCTTCGACGACCTCCCCCTGTCATTCGGCGCCAACGAATTCCGCCTCGTCTTCCACGGCCCGCTGGGCCAGTTGCGGGTGGAGAAGCAGAGCTTCCTGCTCGACCAGGCGAGCGTGAAACCCGGCGAGGTCTTCTACTCGCTGGCCTAGCAGGTGGCCGACGACGGCTCGGTGCGCAGCGTGGCACAGGCCGACATCGGCATCGGCAAGAAGCTGACCGGCAAGCTCGGCCTGGTGCGCCGCCCGCGCGTGGTCAGCGGCACGCCCCGCGACCCGCTGGACTACGGCCAGGTCGGCCTGCTGGCCTACCTGGATTCGATGATCATCAGCTCGCAGCTGATCGCCATGCGCGGTGGTGGTGCGCTCGGTGAGCTGGGCCTGAAGACCCGCCTGGGCGGCTTCGCGCTGGACCTGCTGCACACGCAGCGCCAGGGCAGCTTCATCAACGATCAGTTCGCCGACGTAGCCGGCGGCGTGCGTCAGCGCGACGAGCTGCACCTGCAGGGCGGCGTGCGCCTGGGCGGGCTGCCGCGCCTGACGCTGGACCTGAACGCGCTGCGCAACGTGCTGGACCAGGGGCCCAGCAACGTGCAGCTGGGCCTGCGCACCTCGCTGATGCTGTGGGGCACGGCGCTGTCCAACAGCCTGCGCTGGCAGCGCACCGGCGAGTTCTCGTCCACCGACGGCGCGCTGCAGTTCAGCCGGCGCGTGGCCGACATCGGCCTGAACGCGCAGCTCAACTACCGTGTGCACCCCGGCGCCAGCCTCCAGGCCGTGGCCATCAGCGCCGACCGCAAACTGGCCGACGGCTACCAGGTCAACGCCGGCCTGCTGCGCAGCATGGACTCGGGCCTGACGCTGGTGTCGGGCGGCTTCAGCAAGAACCTCGGGGCATTCGGTTTGGCCTTGAGCGCCAGCTACTCCAGCCAGCGCGAGCTGGCCCTGGGTCTGCAGCTCTTCGTGGCGCTGGACCGCGACCCACGCAGCGGCAAGTGGCTGATGGAAGGCCAGCCGCTGGCTGGCACCGGCGCCGTGTCGGCCCGCGCCTTTGTCGACCGCAACATGAACGGCGTCCGCGACCCCGGCGAGGAGTTCGTGCCCAACGCCGGCTTCATACTGAACGGCGGCGGCCGCCACCCGCGGCTGACCGACGCAGGTGGCGTGGCGCTGCTGAACCGACTCACGCCCGGCCGCTACGCCGACATCGCTCTGGACCCGGCCACACTGGAGGACCCGCAGTGGAAGCCGCTGACCCCGGGCGTGCGCGTGCTGCCGCGGCCCGGCCGCGTGGAGCCGCTGGAGTTCCCGGTCATCACGACCTCCGAGGTCGAGGGCACGGTCTACCTCGTCGACGCCGGCGGCAGGAAACGCGGCATCGGCGACGCAAGGGTGGAGCTGGTCAACGGCGACGGCGATGTCATCGCGACGACCACCAGCGCGGGCGATGGCTACTATCTCTTCCACCAAGTCACGCCGGGCACGCTGCGGCTGCGCATCGCGCCGGACCAGGCGGCCCAGCTCAAGCTGAACGGCTCGCTGGCGCGCAGCGTCGACGTGCCGGCCACCGGCGACTTCCTGAGCGGGCAGGATCTGGAGTTCAGGCTCTGAGGCAGCGCTCGGCCAGCTCGAAGTCCTCGGGCCAGGTCACCTTGAAGTTGGCCATCGACGCCCGCACCAGCCGCGGCGCCAGGCCCAGCGCCTCGACCGCGCTGGCCTCGTCAGTGGCCGCCGCGCCCATCAGCAGCAGCGCCCGCTCGACCAGGCCCAGCCGGAACATCTGCGGGGTCTGCGCGGCCCATTTGTCGCGGCGGTCGATAGTGGCAGTGACGCGGTCATCGGCATCGCCGGCCTTAAGCGTGTCGGCGATAGGCTGGGCCAGCAGACCGCCCACGGCATCGCCCAGGCAGGCGTCGATCAGCGCGTCGACCCATGCGGGCCGCAGCAGGCAGCGAGCCGCATCGTGCACCAGCACCCAATCGTCGTCGCCCGCGCCGCGCCGGCGCAGTTCGGCCAGGCCGCCCAGCACGCTCTCGGCCCGGCTGGCACCGCCCACACGGGCGATCCAGCCGGCGTAGTCGGGCAGCGCCGCCTCGAAGCGGTCGTCGCCGGGCGACAGCACGACCAGCGTCTGCACCAGGCGTGGCACGGCCGCCAGCGCGGCCAGCGTGTGGGCCAGCATGGGCCGGCCTGCAATGTCCACGTACTGCTTCGGTCTTCCAGCGCCAGAGCGCTCGCCGACGCCGGCGGCGGGGACGAGGGCGTAGCAGCGGGGGCTGTAGGGTTCCTGGGTCATCACAGCAGCAGGTAGTCGACCGGCACCAGCGCAGGCGGCAGGTCGGTGTCGCCCAGCGCCTGGCGCAGGTCGATCTCGATGCCACGGCAGATCGCGTCCAGCGGCAGGTCGTTAGCCTCGGTGCCAAAGGGTTCCTCGATCTCGTCGCCCAGCGCGTCCAGCCCGAAGAAGGTGTAGGCCACGATGGCCACGACCAGCGGCGTCATCAGCCCGATGGCATCGACGATGCCGAAGGGCAGCAGGAAGCAGTAGAGGTAGGCCGTGCGGTGCAGCAGCAGCGTGTAGGAGAAGGGCAGCGGCGTGTTCTTGATGCGCTCGCAGCTGGCCGCGGCGGCCGTCAGCGCGGACAGCGTCGCGTCTATCAGCACGGCGCGCTGGCTGTCCATGCCACCGTCACGGCGGCACTGGGCGAGGTCAGCGCCCATGTTCATCATCAGCGCGGCCGGCCAGTTGCGCGCGCCGGCCAGCGCCTGGCACTCGGCGGGCAGCAGCAGGCCGTCCAGGCCGGCCTCGTCGCCGGGCCGGTCGCGCAGCAAGGCCTTCAGCGTGACGCAGAAGGCCAGCGTGCGCAGCAGCAGGCGCACCCGCAGGTCGGCAAGGTCACGCGGCCCCGCCAGCGGGGCGGGCAGGTCGATGAGGTGCAGCACCTGGCGAGCCAGGTTGCGCGAGCGCAGCAGCAGCTCGCCCCAGAGCTTGCGTGCCTCCCAGTAGCGGTCGTAACAGGCGCCGTTGCGAAAGCCCAGGAAGATGGCCAGCGGCAGGCCCATCAGCGTGAAGGGGATGGTCGAGACCAGCACTGCGTTGTGGCTGGCCAGCGCACGGTGCGCCACTGTGACGACGACGGCCAGCAGGATGTTGGCCAGCAGCGCGCCGCGTATGCGGCTCAGGATGGAGCCGCGCAGCAGAAAGAACAGCTTCAGGCCCGACGGCCTTTCTCGAACGATCATGGGGCGGCATTGTCGCCATGCCGCGGACCGGGTCGGCCGCTCAGGCGTCGTGGCCGGGGTTCAGGCGCGCCAGCCGGCGCAGCAGGCCCGGCCAGACCAGCTCGGCGCCGGAGCCGCGCATGACCTTGTCGCTCTGGGCGCGGATGCCGGCCAGGATGGGCGCGGGGATGCGGATCAGCTCGCCGCCGCCAGCCTGAGCGCCGATCTGGATCTCGCAGGCGCGCTGCAGCATGAACATCTTCAAGAAGGTGTCGGCAGCGCTGTGGCCCAGCGTCAACAGGCCATGGTTGCGCAAGATCATCAGCGCAGTGTGCCCCAGGTCGCGCACCAAGCGGGACTTCTCGTCGGGGTTCAGCGCCACGCCTTCGTAGTCGTGATAGCTCAGCGACGCCAACGGGAACAGGCTGTGCTGCGACAGCGGCAGCAGGCCCTCCCGCTGGGCGCTGACCGCGATGCCGGCCACTGTGTGCAGGTGCATGACGAACCGGGCGTCCTCGCGGGCCTCGTGCACGGCGCTGTGGATGATGAATCCGGCCGGGTTGACGTCGTAGTCGCTGGGCGCCACCTTGGCGCCGGCCTCGTCGACCTTGACCAGGCTGCCGGCCGTGATCTCCTCGAACATCATCCCGTAAGGGTTGATCAGGAAGTGGTGCGCCGGCCCCGGCACGCGGGCTGAGATGTGGGTGAAGATCAGGTCATCCCAGCCGTGCAGCGCGGCCAGGCGGTACAGCGCTGCCAAGTCGCAGCGGACGGCCCATTCATCGGGCGAGCAGTTGTCGGGCTTGGCCATGGTGTCTCCTGCGGCGGTTGTGCGTCCAGCATAGACCGCGGGCCCGACGCGCGCTGTCGCCTCGGCGCAGCTTTGCTGACGCGTCGGGGACAATCCCGGCCGTCATGCTGATCTCCGACCTACGCCAGCGCCTGCGCACGCTGGGTGCCAACCCCGCTCACGAAAGCCGCGTGCTGCGCCACTGGGTGCGCGCGCTGGCTCCAGACGCCGGCAAGCCGCCGCTGCAGGGCTTTCTGCCCAAAGCCGTCCTGGCGGCACTGCCGGGCCTGACGGCCGAGCTGGACGGGCTGGTGACGCTGCGCAGCGAGCATGCCGCGGCCGACGGCACATCGGCACGGCTGCTGCTAGGCCTCACCGACGGCCAGACGGTGGAGACCGTGCTGCTGCCGCGCGACGGCGTGTGCGTGTCCAGCCAGGTGGGTTGCGCGGTGGGCTGCCAGTTCTGCATGACCGGCGTAGACGGTCTGATACGCCAGGTCGGCAGTGCGGAGATCGTCGCCCAAGTGGTGCTGGCCAGGCGCAAGAACGCCAGGCTGCGCAAGGTCGTCTTCATGGGCATGGGCGAGCCCTCGCACAATCTGGCCAGCGTGCTGGACGCCATCGAGCTGCTGGGCAGCGAGGGCGGCTTTGCGCACAAGCAGCTGGTGTTCTCGACGGTGGGCGACGAGCGGGCGTTCGCAGCGCTGCACGCGGCGCGCGTGAAGCCGGCGCTGGCGCTGTCGCTGCACACCAGCAAGGCGGACCTGCGCGAACAGTTGCTGCCACGCGCGCCGCGACTCACACCCGCGCAACTGGTCGACGCGGCCGACGCCTATGCGCGCGCCAGCGGCTACCCCATCCAGTACCAGTGGACGCTGCTGGACGGTGTCAACGACGGTGACGACGAACTCGACGGCATCGTGCATCTGCTCAAGGGCCGCTACGGCCTGCTGAACATGATCCCCTTCAACAACGCGCCTGGCCTGCCCTTCAAGCGGCCGGACTGGGAGCGCGCCCGCGCCATCGCTGCCGAGCTGAGCCGCCGCGGCGTGCTCACCAAGCTGCGCGACTCGGCCGGCCAGGACGTGGAAGGCGGTTGCGGCCAGCTGCGCGCCCGCGAGGCCGTGGGTCGGCCCGTGCGCGTGGTGAGGATTCACGCCTGAAACACGAAGGCTGAGGCCCGCACGGGTGACCCCTGTATCGCCTCCTGCACGCAGAATGCCAACGCCGCACCGGCCCGAGAGTCGATGCGAGAAGAAAGTTCCATCGGAGGAGACATGAATCAGCTTCAGACGCTGGCAGCACACGCCCGCCTCGCGGCGGTGTTGGCCGGCACGGCGCTGTGCCTGCACGCCACAGCCGCGCCGACGGTCCACAAGTTCGACCCGACGGCCCAGGTGGGCGGCAGCACGCTGCAGCTCAACGGCAAGGGCACGCGCGTGAGGCTGGTTTTCAAGGCCTACGACATGGGGCTGTACACCACCCGGCGCGTCGGCACCGCGGCGGAGCTTTTTGCACTGCCCGGCGCCAAACGGCTGCAGTTCACCGCGCTGCGCGAGCTGCCGGGCACTGAGCTGGGCCGCCTCTTCCTGCGCGGCATGGGCGACAACACGCCCAGCGCGCAGATGACGCGCCACACGCTGGCGACCACGCGGTTGATCGAGATCTTTTCGGGCAAGCCCAAGCTGATGCCCGGCGACACCTTCGCGATGGACTTCGTCCCCGGCAAGGGCACGCAGTTCTACATCCAAGGCCAGCCGCAGGGCGAGCCGGTCGGCGACGACGAGTTCTTCACGCTGGTGCTGCGCATCTGGTTCGGCGACGCGCCGGCCGACGCCAACCTGCGTGAAACCTTGCTGGACGGCGGACGCGACTGAGTCCGCACCGCACGCCGCCGCTGGCGGCGTCCACCACCGTCCGAGTGCCCCGCGCCAGGCGCCCGCGTCTGGGCGGGACTGCGGGTGAACGATTTCTCGGATTGCAGCTTCCGCTCAGATATGACCATTCGCCGCTTGCTATAGTGAAATTTCACTAGCAACGGAATACGCTGTATATGTCCGAAGACGCCAGCACGCGGCCTCGCAAGCTCCTGATCGTCGACGACAGCCGGGTCTCGCGGATGATGATCCGCGCGTTCTTTGCCAAGCGCCAGCCGGGCTGGACGCTGCTGGAGGCCCAGAGCGGCGACGAGGCCGTGGAGCGGGCTGCGGCCGAGCGGCCGGATTTCGTCACGCTCGACGTCAACATGCCGGGCATCAGCGGCTTCGAAGCCGCCGAGAAGATCCTGGCAATAGACGGCCAGACGCGCATCTGCATGCTGACCGCCAACATCCAGGAAAGCAGCCGCGAACTGGCGCGGCAGCTGCACGTGCAGTTCGTCAGCAAGCCGGTCACCGACAGCTCGCTGGCCCAAGTCAGCGACATCTTTCTGGCCTGACCTTGCCATGAACGACAACATGAGCGACCTGGAGCGCGATGCGCTGGTCGAGATTTTCAACGTCGGCGTCGGCGCGGCAGCGGATGTGCTGAGCCAGATGGTGCGGGAGCAGGTGCTGCTGTCGGTGCCGCGCATCCATTTCTCCTCGCCCGCCGAAGCCGGCAGCCAGATCACCGGCGGCGCAGCGCAGCCGCTGTGCGCCGTGCGCCAGACCTACAGCGGCGAGGTCAGCACCGAAGCCATCCTGATGTTCCCTGAGCGCAACAGCCTGGAGCTGGTGCGGATGATGGTGGGCGACGAGCTGGGCCTGGAGCACCTGACCGAGATGGAGCAGGAGGCGATGGCCGAGATCGGCAACGTGATCCTGAACGCGGTGGTCGCCAAGCTCGGCGACATGCTGAACCTGGAGTTCGACGGCTCGCTGCCCGCCGTGGACGTGGTGTCCAGCGACCGTCTCTTCAGCGCCCAGAAGGAAGCCCAGGCCGAGGGCCACGACAGCTCGGTGCTTGTGCTGCAGATCGACTTCGAACCGAGCTCGCGGTGCATCCACGGCTACCTGGCCTTCCTGCTGGACCTGAGTTCGACCCACGGCCTGCGGCTGCGGCTGGCCGAATTCATGCAAGGACTGTCCTGATGCCCGAGCCCACGCGCCCAGCCTGGCCGCTCGGCCTGGCTGACCGCTTGCAGCTCGGCCTGATGCTGTTGGACGGCGAGGACCGCATTGAGACGGTGAACCTGTGGCTGTCGCAGCGGGCGCAGCGGCCCGCGGCCGAGCTGGTCGGCCTGACGCTGGCCGAAGCCTTCCCGGCGATGCAGCCTGGGCGTCTTCCGGCAGCCGTGCAGTCCAGCCGCGCCCAGGGCATGGCCTCGATGCTGTCCAGCTCGTTGAACCCGACCTCGCTGCCGCTGTTCGTCGACGTCGCGGCGGCCCAGCGGGGCGAGCGCCTGCAGCAGCTGATCCGCGTGGCGCCACTGGGCAGCAAGGGCGAACGCAAGACGCTGATCGAAATCACCGACGTGTCCGCCGCCGTGGCCAAGGAGCGCGCCCTGCGGCGCGAGCAGCAGGCGCTGGCGGCGCAGCGGCAACGCCTTCACAACGTGCTGGAAGCCACCGGCGCTGGGGCCTGGGAATGGGACTTGCGCACTGGCCTGCTGGACCTGAACGAACGGTGGGCCGAGATGCTGGGCTACCAGCTTGCCGAGCTCGGCGAACTGAGCGTCGAACTGTGGCGCCGCCTGGTGCATCCGGATGACCTGGGCCCGAGCGAGGCCGCCAGCCTGCGGGTGATCGAGGGCGAACGCGAGCAGTTCGACCAGGAATTCCGCATGCGCCACAAGCAGGGCCAGTGGGTCTGGATCCACAGCCGCGCCCGGGTGGTGTTGCGGGACGAAGCCGGTGCGGCGCTGAGCCTGGCTGGCACGCACCTGGATGTGACACGGCGCAAGACGGCCGAGGCCGAGCGGCACGCCGCCGAGCAGCGTTTCCGCCACCTGATGGGCAACCTGCCGGTGGGCGTGATCGTGCGCAAGCCGGATGGGGAGCTCATCTTCGCCAACCAGACGGCCTGCGCCCAGCTGGGCGTGACCACCGACCAGGTCGTCAGCGCCGAGCGCATGGACCGCGTGCTGCGCTGCCGCCTGCCCGACGGCTCGCTACTGCCATCCAGCGCCTTCCCGCGCGAGGAGGTGCTGCGCACCGGTGCGCCGCTGCGCAACTTCCTGTTCTCGGTGCAGCAGGGCACGGCACAGGCGCCGATCTGGCTGAATTGCGACGCGTTCCCGATCTTCGACGTCGAGGGCCGCATCACCGAGGTGGCGATGGGCCTGACCGACGTCAGCGCGCTCAAGCGCAGCGAGGAGCGGGTGCGCCAGCTCGCCTTCATCGACACCCTTACGGGCCTGCCCAACCGGCGCCTGCTGATCGAACTGCTGGACAAGGCCGTGCTGCGCAGCCACCGGCACCAGCAGTTCGGCGCGTTGCTGTTCCTGGACCTGAACCACTTCAAGTTCGTCAACGACAACTACGGCCACGCCGTGGGCGACCAGTTGCTCATCGAGGCGGCGCGGCGCCTGCGCGAGGCCTTGCGCGACTCCGACACTGTGGCCCGCCTGGGCGGCGACGAATTCGTCGTCAGCCTGGAGGAACTCGGCGGCACCGCCGAGGAGGCGCAGGCCGCCGTGCAGGCGGTTGCCGACAAGCTGCGCCAGAGCCTGGGCGAGGACTACGTGTTCGGGCCCATCCGCCACCGCGGCAGCGTGAGCATCGGCTGGACGCTCTACCTGGGCGCGGGCCGAGACACCGACTCGCTGCTGCGCGATGCCGACGCCGCCATGTACGCTGCCAAACGCGCCGAGCGCGCGGTGCGCGCCCGCATCCAGCCGGCCTGAGTCCCTGGGGGCCCGGGTGCATGGCCGCCGTCCTTCTGGAACGGCCGGATGCGCCGCTGGTTCGCCGCCCTCCTTGCGCTGCTCGTCGCTGCCAAGTCGTCCTGGGCCGTTGCAGCGCCCTGGCTGCGCGACATCCCGCTGTTCATCTCGGCGGGGCTGGGCTTCATCGCGCGCTCGGGCGTGGCGGTGCTGGACGGACTGGTGCTGATCGCCTTCATCCGTTCGCTGCAGGACGATGACCTGCCGCTGGACCGCGCCGTCCGGAAGGCGGCGTTGACACAACGGCGGCCGGTGCTGACGACGGGACTGGTTGCGTCGCTGGGCTTTTTGCCGAGGTGCAGCGGCCACTTGCCATCGTGGTCATCGGCGGCATCCTGTCGTCCGCCGCCTTGACACTGCTGGTCCTACCGCTGCTGTACCGCTGGGCGTTCAGCGTTTGGACTTCACCCATTCCATCACCAGCTCGCGCAACACCGGCAAAGGCACCTGGCCGGCCGTCAGCACCACGCGGTGGAAGCCCTTGATGTCGAACTTCGCGCCGAGCGCTGACTCAGCCTCGGCGCGCAGCCGGGTGATTTCCAGCTGGCCAATCTTGTAGCCCAGCGCCTGGCCCGGCCAGACGATGTAGCGCTCGACCTCGGACGTGACATCGCTCTCGGCCATGGAGGAGTTGTCCAGCATGTACTTGATCGCCTGCTCGCGCGTCCAGCCCTTGTGGTGCAGGCCGGTGTCCACCACCAGCCGCATCGCGCGCAGCTGCTCGTCGGACAGGCGGCCATACCACTGGTAGGGATCGGTGAACAGGCCAAGCTCCTTGCCGATGCTTTCGGCGTACAGCGCCCAGCCCTGGACATAGGCCGTGTAGTGGCTGCCGAAACGGCGGAAGGCCGGCAGCGTGGTGTCTTCCTGCGCGATGGAGATCTGGAAGTGGTGGCCCGGCGAGGCCTCGTGCAGCGACAGCGTCTCCATGCCGAAGACGGGCTGCGCCTTGAGGTTGAAGGTGTTGACGTAGAACACACCGGGCCGCGAGCCATCGGCCGACGGTTGCTCGTAGGACGCGCCCGCCGCGCTTTCGGCGCGGAAGGCCTCCACCTCGCGCACCTCGTAGTCGGCCTGTGGGGCTATGTCGAACAGCCTGGGCGTCAGGCCGTTGATCTTTTTCTGCAGCGCGCGGTAACCGGCGAGCAGGTCCTCCGGCTTGGTGAAGTAGAACTTGGGGTCGTCCTGCAGGTGTTTGAAGAAGGCCTTCAGGTCGCCGGGGAAGCCCACCTGCTTGCGCACCGCCTCCATCTCGCCCAGGATGCGCGCGACTTCCTTCAGGCCGATGTCGTGGATCTGGTCGGGCGTCAGCTGGACGGTCGTCGACTGCTGCACGCGGTAGGCGTACCAGGCCTTGCCGTCGGGCAGCGCCGACCAGGCCGTGCTGGCGCGCGCCTTGGGCGTGTACTCGTCGCGCACGAAGGCCAGCAGGCGGCCGTAGGCCGGCAGCACCCGGGCGGCCAGCAGCTTGCGCATCTCGGCCGTGATGCGCTCGCGGTCGGCTGCCGGCACGGCGTCGGGGAAGTTCTTGATCGGCCCCCAGAACAGGCTCGCCTCGGGGTCGGTCTGGGCCAGCGCCGTCAGCTGGGGCAGCACCTTGTCCATGACGGCGCGTGGCTGGGTCACGCCGGCCTTCAGGCCCGCACGCATGTTGGCGATGGTGCCGTCCAGCACCGGCACCGCCAGCGCCAGGCGCTTGAGCCAGTCGTCGTAGTCCTTGGTCGTCTTGAACGGCTGAATGGACTGGCCCGTGCCCATCTGCGCCAGGAAGCTGGGCAGGCCGCCGATCTGGCTGATGGGCTGCATCCATTCCGGGAAGCGCTCGCCGGCCAGGTCCTGTTCCAGGTCCAGCTTGAGGATGGCGTAAGAGACCCGGTCCCTGGGCTCGAGCTTGCCCTTGCTGAAGCCGGCCAGCGCCTTCAACGTCTGCTGCAGCTCGCGTTTGGCCTGGGCGCGGTAGGCGGCCGTCGTCGTGTCGGGCAGGCGGTCGTTGTAGCGCGGGTCGCCCAGCGAGGTGGCCAGCACGGGTTGACGCTGCAGCGTCAACTCCCACTGGGCATCCAGCCATTGGTGAAAGCGCTGGCTCTCGCTGAGCGGCACACTGGCGGCCCAGGCGGGCAGGCTCAAGGCAAGGGAAGTCGCAAGCAGGCTGAGGGCGTGACGGCGGCGCATGGAATCTCCGGGTTGCAGTGATGCGATGCTAGTCATAGCCCCGCCCATCAGTCGAAGGACATGGCTTTCATAGAATTGCGCCAAGCCCCGCTTCGGGGCTGTTGTCGTTTGTAGGTTCCCATGACGTTGCCCTCCCTTCCGGCCGTTCAACCCGGCAAGAAGTTCACCCATGCCCGCCCATTGGGGTCGGCCGACGCGCTACTGCTCGCGCGCTTCGTGCAGCAGCAGCGCGACGCCGGGCGGCTGGCCGCCATCTTCACCGCCGAGCCGGGAGACACGCAGCGCTTGGAAGACGAGCTGAAGTTCTTCGCGCCAGAGCTGAAGGTCGCCGTGTTCCCGGACTGGGAGACCCTGCCCTACGACAGCTTCAGCCCGCACCAGGACCTGATCTCCGAGCGGCTGGCCACGCTGTGGGAGTTGCTGCAAAGCCAAAAAACCAAGAGCATCGATGTGGTGCTGATGCCGGCGTCGACGGCGCTGACGCGCCTCGCACCGCCCAGCTTCCTGGCTGGCACGACCTTCAACTTCAAGCAAAAACAGCGGCTAGACGAAGCCTCGCTGCGCGCGCAGCTGACGCTGGCCGGCTACACCCACGTCAGCCAGGTCGTGCAGCCCGGCGAGTACGCCGTGCGCGGCGGCCTCATCGACCTGTTCCCCATGGGTTCGGCTGTGCCCTACCGCGTGGACTTGTTCGGCGACGAGGTGGACTCCATCCGCACCTTCGACCCCGACAGCCAGCGCAGCCTCTACCCGGTGCCCAGCGTGCGCCTGCTGCCCGGCCGCGAGTTCCCGATGGACGAGGCGGCACGCAAGAAGTTCCGCGAGCGCTGGCGCGAGAAGATGGATGGCGACCCGACCAAGTCGCGCATCTACCGCGACATCGGCGACGGCATCGCCTCGGGCGGCATCGAGTACTACCTGCCCATCTTCTTCGAGAAGACGGCCAGCGTGTTCGACTATCTGGGCGCCGAAGCCGGCCTGGCCCTGCACGGCGAGGTGGATGAGGCCGTCCAGCGCTTCTGGACCGACACCCGGGAGCGCCACCGCTTCCTGCAGCACGACCCCGAGCGGCCGCTGCTGCCGCCGGCCGAAATCTTCCTGACGGTGGAGGACTTCTTCGGCCTGACCAAGCCGCACGCGGTGCTGTCCGTGCGCGGCAACGAGCCGGTGGACTTCGCCCGCCCGCTGCCCGATATCAGCGTACAGCGCGGCGTGCAGGAGCCGCTGGCCCGCCTGTACCTGCACCTACAGACGACGCCGCACCGCGTCTTGCTGCTGGCCGAGAGCGAGGGCCGGCGAGAGAACCTGCTGGAGCAGCTGCGCGACCACAAGATTGACCCGCCTTCAGTCAAGGACCTGGCCGAGTTCCAGGCCAGCGACGAAAAGTTCGCCATCACGGCTGCACCGCTGGCCTCGGGCTTCTTCTGGAACGACCCTGCCGGGCCGCTGCAGCTCATCACCGAAACCGAGCTGTTCGCGACCACGCCCACCACGCGCCGGCGCCGCAAGCAGGAGCAGGTCAGCGACGTCAACGCGCTGATCAAAGACTTGTCCGAGCTGAAGGTGGGCGACCCGGTCGTGCACATCAACCATGGCATCGGCCGCTACCAGGGTCTGGTCAACATCGACATCGGCGACGGCCCCAGCGAGTTCCTGCACCTGGAGTACGCCGACAAGGCGACGCTGTACGTGCCGGTGGCGCAGCTGCACCTGATCGGCCGCTACACCGGCGTCAGCGCCGAGGAAGCGCCGCTGCACAAGCTGGGCTCCGGCCAGTGGGAGAAGGCCAAGCGCAAGGCCGCGGAGCAGGTGCGCGACACGGCCGCCGAGCTGCTGAACCTGTACGCCCGCCGCGCCGCCCGCGAAGGCCATGCCTTCCGCTACTCGGGCCAGGACTACGAGGCCTTCGCCGCGAGCTTCGGCTTCGAGGAAACGCCCGACCAGCGCGCGGCCATCCACGCGGTCATCCAGGACATGATTTCGCCCAAGCCCATGGACCGCCTGGTCTGTGGCGACGTGGGCTTCGGCAAGACCGAGGTGGCGCTGCGTGCCGCCTTTGTCGCCGTCATGGGCGGCAAGCAGGTGGCCATCCTGGCGCCCACCACGCTGCTGGCCGAGCAGCATTACCAGAACATCGCTGACCGCTTCGGCGCCTGGCCGGTGAAGGTGGCGGAGATGAGCCGCTTCCGCTCGGCCAAGGAGATCAAGGCGGCGATGGAGGGCATCGCCGACGGCAGCCTCGACATCGTCGTCGGCACACACAAGCTGCTCTCCGCCGACGTGAAGTTCAACCGCCTGGGCCTGCTGGTCATCGACGAGGAACACCGCTTCGGCGTGCGCCACAAGGAGGCGATGAAGGCTATGCGCGCCGAGGTTGACGTCTTGACGTTGACCGCCACGCCCATCCCGCGAACCCTGGGCATGGCGCTGGAGGGCCTGCGCGATCTGTCGGTTATCGCCACCGCGCCGCAGCGCCGCCTGGCGATCAAGACCTTCGTGCGTGCCGAGAGCAGCGGCACCATCCGCGAGGCCGTGCTGCGGGAGTTGAAGCGCGGCGGCCAGGTCTACTTCCTGCACAACGAGGTCGAGACCATCGAGAACCGTCGCCAGAAGCTGGAGGAGCTGCTGCCCGAGGCGCGCATCGTCGTGGCCCACGGCCAGATGCCCGAGCGCGAGCTGGAGCGCGTCATGCGCGAGTTCGTGGCCGGCAAGCACAACCTGCTGCTGTGCTCCACCATCATCGAGACCGGCATCGACGTGCCGAGCGCCAACACCATCGTCATCAGCCGCGCCGACAAGTTCGGCCTGGCCCAGCTGCACCAGCTGCGCGGCCGAGTGGGCCGCAGCCATCACCAAGCCTATGCCTACCTGATGGTGCCGGACATGCAGGGCCTGACCAAGCAGGCGCTGCAGCGGCTGGACGCCATCCAGGCCATGGAGGAACTGGGCTCGGGCTTCTACCTGGCCATGCACGACCTGGAGATCCGCGGCGCCGGCGAGATGCTGGGCGAAAACCAGAGCGGCAACATGATGGAGGTGGGTTTCCAGCTCTACAACGACATGCTGGCCGAGGCCGTGCGCTCGCTGAAGGCCGGCCGCGAGCCCGACCTGTTGTCACCGTTCGCGGCCACGACCGAGATCAACTTGCACGCCCCGGCACTGCTGCCGGACGCCTACTGCGGCGACGTGCAGGTGCGCCTCTCGCTCTACAAGCGCCTGGCCACCGCCGAGAAGAACGAGCAGATCGACGCGATGCTTGAAGAGATCACCGACCGCTTCGGCAAGCTGCCCACGCAGGGCCAGACGCTGTTCGACACCCACCGCCTGCGCGTGCTGGCCAAGCCCTACGGCGTCAGCAAGATCGACGCGTCGCCGGCGCTCATCAACGTCAACTTCCGCAAGGACCCGCCCATCGACCCGATGCGCGTCATCGAGCTGGTGCAGAAGAACCGCAACATCAAGCTGGTGGGCAACGAGAAGCTGCGCATCGAGAAGCAGCTCTCCAGCCCTCAGGACCGCGCCCAGGCCGTGCGCGAGGTGCTCCGGCTGCTGGGGCAGCCGATCAAGACAAGCTAGGGGCTGCAAGCGGCGAGCGGGCTGCCTAGACTGAGCCACTCGCCGCCTGGAGCCCCGCCATGAAGAAGCTGACTGTCGCGATTGCCGCCCTGCTCCCCGCGCTGGCCAGCGCCTCCGGCCTTCTGGGTTCGACAGTGGACTTGCGCTACCACTACGACAGCGGCGTGCAGAAGCTGGACACGCTGGACAGCCTCGTCGTCGGTGCTGGCACCGAGATCAGTTGCCCCGGAGCCGCCCAGGTCTGCCAGGTGCTGACCGCAGCCTCGCAGACGTTGAACTTCGGCGCCAGCAGCATCCGCTACGACTTCAACGGCCTGAACGGCGCAACGGCAGGCTTCGACAACGTGCCGGTCAACGGCTTCGCGTTCGAGTCGCTGTTCACCGGCACGACCCTCACCGGCGTGCAGCTCAGCAGCAACATCAGCGGCCTGGACGCCTCGCGGCTCAGCTTTGCGGCGCACAGCGTGCAGCTGGACATGCATGGTCTGGCGCTCGGCAGCCAGGCCTTCTTCCAGCTGGACCTGCAGACCGCACCCGTGCCTGAGCCAGCCGGCGCCGCCCTGATGGTGGCCGGCCTGGCGCTGCTGGCCGCGCGAAGGCGCCATTGAGCCCATCGGGATAATGTGGGGCATCCCGCCCGCTTCATCCCGACCCCGTGACCTCCACCGCTTCCACCGGCCTCGTCGTCAACGCCGGCCCGGCCCTGCCGCCGCTCTCCCATTTCAAGCTCGCCGCCTTCGACATGGACTCGACGCTGATCGGCATCGAGTGCATCGACGAGATCGCTGCGCTGGCCGGCAAGGGCGATGAGGTCGCTGCCATCACCGAGGCCGCCATGCGCGGCGAGATCACCGACTTCAAGGACAGCCTGCGCCGGCGCCTCGCCATCCTGGCCGGCGTGCCCGCCACCGTGCTGGACCGCGTGCTGGCCGAGCGGCTGAGCTTCAACCCCGGTGCACGCGAGCTGTGCGCTGCACTGAAATTGGCCGGCCTGAAGCTGGTGCTCGTCTCCGGTGGCTTCACTTTCTTCACCCGCTTCGTCGCGGCCGAGCTGGGCATGGACTTCGTGCGCAGCAACGAGCTGGAGATTGCCGGCGGCGCCCTCACCGGCCGCGTCGCCATGCAGGACTGGGGCGACATCTGCGACGGTGAGGAGAAGCGCCGCATGCTGCTGGCCTGCTGCGAGAAGATCGGCTGCCGGCCGGACCAGGCCATGGCCGTGGGCGACGGCGCCAACGATCTGCCCATGATGGGTGCGGCCGGACTGTCGGTGGCCTATCACGCCAAGCCCAGGGTGCGCGAGCAGGCACGCATCGCCATCAACGAGGGCGGCCTCACGCGGCTGCTGGAGGTGCTGCGGCCGTGAGGCGCGCGGCGTGCCTGCTGCTGGCCGCCGTGCTCACGGGCACGGTCGCGGCGCAGGTGCCTGCCGGCCCGCCGCCGCTGCGTTTTGCCGCGGCCACCAACAACGCGCTGCCCATCGCCGAGTTCGATGCCGGCGAGCACCTCGTCGGAGGCATCGCCAAGGACCTGGCCGAGCTGATTGCCGCCGGCTTGGGCCGCCCGGTGACCTTCGTGCCTCTGCCGGCCCGGCGGGTCAGCGCGGCATTGGCCTCGGGGGAGGCGGATGCCGTGTGCTTCGTGCTGCCGGAATGGCTGCAGGGCGACTTCCGCTGGACACGCGGCCTCATCCCCGAGGCCAGCCTGGTCGCCGCCCATGCCGACGCGCCAGCGCTGTTGAGCCTGGAGCAGCTCGCCGGCCAGCCGCTGGGCACGGTGTTGGGATACAACTATCCGCGCGTCGAGCAGGCGCTGGGCAAGGGGCTCAGGCGCGCCGACGGGCCCAGTATGGCCGCCAACCTGCGCCGCCTCGCGGCCGGCCGCGTGCGCTACGCCCTCGTCGAAAAGACGTCGCTGCAGTTCTTCCTGCGTGAGCAGCCCGACGCGCCGGTGCGCATTGCCTGGGTCATCGACCGCTTCGACGCGCGCTGCGCGTTCTCGCCGCGCGCGGGCATTCCCTTCGCCGAGGTGGCGGCCGTGCTGGACCAACTGGTCAGCGACGGCAGCGTGCGGCGCGTGCTGGCCCGCTACCGCTGACCTAGGCGCAAGGGCGCGGTATCAGCCCGAGGCTGCCACCACCCTGATCGCCTGCCCGCCGAACTGCACGACCTGGCCGGCGCGCATCTTGGCCGTCTTGCGCAGCTCGACCTGGCCGTCCACGGTCACCTCGCCGGCGGCGATCAACATGCGTGCGCGCCCACCGCTCTCCACCAGGCCCATGGCCTTGAGCAGCTTGTCGAGCTCGATGAACTCGCCGCGCAGTTCGAGCTCAAGCATGGTGGGCTTTCTTCGCGGCTTCGCGGATGGCGGTCAGCGTGGAGCGCGAGGTGGACACGTCGCTGGACAGGCGCAGGTGCAGCAGCGCAGGCTTGGCCGCGGCGATCGCCGCGTCCAGCGCCGGGCCGACGTCGGCCGTGCTCTCGGCCCTGAAGGCCACGAAGCCGAACGCCTCGGCGAGCTGGGCGAAGTCGGGGTTGAACAGGTCACTGCCCGACACGCGGCCCGGGTACTCGCGCTCCTGGTGCATGCGAATGGTGCCGTAGGTGCCGTTGTCGACGACCACCACGAGCAGCTTCTTCGCGCCATAGCCGGTGGCCGTGGCCAGCTCCTGGCCGGTCATCAGGAAGTCGCCGTCGCCGGCGATGTTGACGACCCAGCGGTCCTGCAGCAGTGCGGCCGCCACCGCGGCCGGCACGCCGTAGCCCATGGCGCCCGAGGTCGGCGCCAGCTGCGTCTTGCCGAAGCGGTGCAGCGCCGTGTAGCGGTGGAAGCGGTGCAGCCAGCCGCTGTAGTTGCCGGCGCCGTTGGTGAAGATGCTGCCCTCGGGCAGCTTGGCGTCGATCAGACGGATCACCTCGGCCATGTCCAGCGGCACGACCGGCGTGGGCACCAGGTTGGCCTGGTAGTCGGCGTGGGCGGCGGCCGTCCAGTCACGCCAGACGATGTCGGCCGGCGGCGCGAGCGACGCCAGCGCCGGTGCGGCCTGGCTCATGCTGGCGTTGATGAGCAGCTCGCCCGTGTAGACGCGGCCCAGTTCTTCGGCGCCGGCATGGATGTGGATAAGCGCCTGCGCCGGCCGCGGGGCCTGCAGCAAGGTGTAGCCGCCGGTCGTCATCTCGCCCAGGCGCGGGCCGACGGCGAGGATGAGGTCGGCGTCCTTCACGCGCGCAGCGAGCCTGGGATTGATGCCTATGCCCACGTCACCCGCGTAGTTCGGGTGGGCGTTGTCGAACAAGTCCTGGAAGCGGAAGGCACAGCCAACGGGCAAGCCCCACGCCTCGGCGAAGGTCTGCAGCGCAGTCGTGGCCTGTGGCGTCCAGCCGCCGCCACCGGCGATGACCAGCGGCCTCTTGGCCGCGGCCAGTCGCTCGCGCAGCTCGGCCAGCGCGGCCGGCGTCGGCGCGGCTTCGGCCGGGCGCGCGGGCGCTACGACGGGTGCTGTGATCGCCTTCGTCAGCATGTCCTCGGGCAGCACCAGCACCACCGGGCCGGGCCGGCCCTGCATCGCGGTGTGGAAGGCGCGTGCCACGTACTCGGGCAGGCGTTCGGCATCATGCACCTCGCCCACCCACTTGGCCATGCCCAGTGTGCCGGGGCCGAACATCTGGCGGTAGTCCACCTCCTGGAACGCCTCGCGGTCGCGCTGGTCGCTGGCGACCTGGCCGATGAACAGAATCATCGGCGTCGAATCCTGAAAGGCCGTGTGCAGGCCGATGCTGGCATTCGTGGCGCCCGGGCCGCGGGTCACGAAGCAGATGCCGGGCTTACCCGTCAGCTTGCCCTGGGCCTCCGCCATGAAGGCCGCGCCGCCTTCCTGGCGGCAGGCGACGAAGCGGATCTTGTCCGCGTACTCGTGGAAGCCGTCGAGCACGGCGAGAAAGGATTCGCCGGGCACGCCGAACGCGGTGTCGACGCCCTGGGCAATCAGCGCCTCGACCAGCTTGTGGCCAGCAAGGACGGGAGTGGTAGCTTGTCTAGTCATGTGGGAACTTTAGCCGGCTCAGACAGCGAAACCTTCAATGCACCCCTCGGACATGTGCAACGCCTGCGCCGCGCTCCAGCCCGGCGATTGACCGGAAGGTGCTATGGCGCAACCAGTCCGTGCCACGACCAGCGCGGCAAGCGCAGGTCATCCGGCACGACCTGCCCGCGGCCTGGGTAGGCCGCCATCGCCGTCGTCGTGGCCCAGGCGAAGTAGTCGTGCAGCACGCGCCGCAGTTCGGCATCGGCCACGCCGGCATCCGCCAACGCCTGGTCGAAGCAGGCGACGGCCCGGCGGTCCATTTCCTCGTGCGGGCCGTTGCCGCTGTGGGTTCGCACGACGCCCGAATGGCTGCCGAGCCGCACGCTGTACAGCGCCGGGCCGCCCCAGGCCTCGGCCCAGTAGGCCGCCAGGCGCTCGGTGTGCTGCGGATGAAAGCCATGGCTGAAGGCGTGGGAGACCACGTCGTCGGCCATCGCACGCGCGTGCCAGGCCCTGGCCAGGCGCAGCACGGCGTCCTGGCCGCCCAGGGCATCAAACAGGCTGTCCTTCCGCATGGGGTCTCCTCACCGAACCGGGCTGCGACGATGACCGGTGCCTGTGCGCCCGTCAAGCCAGGTGACGTCAGGTGGCGCGCTGCTGGCTCAGCAGCTTGACGGCCAGGGCGCCAAGCACCAGGCCCATCACATGGCGCTGCACGGCGAGCCAGAAACGATTGCGAGCGAACCAGACCGCGACTCGGGCGGCCGACAGGGCCACCAGCAGGTTGATTGACGAGCCGATGCAGACCTGCGTGGTGCCGAGCATCAGGCTCTGCGCCAGCACGGAGCCGCTTTCAGGCGACACGAACTGGGGCAGCACGGAGAGATAGAAGATGGCCACCTTGGGGTTGAGGATGCTGGTCAGCAGGCCCATGGTGAACAGCTTGCACGGCCGCTCCGCCGGCAGCGACCGCGGCTCGAAGGGCGAACGCGCACCGGGGCGAACCGCCTGCCAGGCCATCCAAAGCAGGTAGAGGGCGCCGGCGAACTTCAGCATCTCATAGCCCAGCGGAACGGCCATGAAGAGCGCCGTCAGCCCAAAGGCTGCGCAGACCATGTGCACGGTGAAACCCAGCACCACGCCGAACCAGGACATGACCCCGGCAGTGCGCCCCTGGCAGATGGCGCGCGAGATCAGGTAGACCATGTTCGGGCCCGGCGTGACGGCCATCAGCAGCGCCGCGGCCGCGAAGAGCAAGAGGTTGGGAGTGGACGGCATGGGCATCGGCCGTTCAACTCGCCGCAGGCACCAGGGCATGCCGCCGGGCCAGGCCCAGGCCCACGAGGCCTGCCGAGGCCACACCCATCAGCAGCGCTGCTGCGGAGCCGGCGAACACGCCCCTGGGCATGCCGTGATCCAGGATGGCGCCGAACACTGGTGCGGCCAGCGCAAAGCCGATGTCCAGGCCCGAGTACACGGTGCCGTAGACCCGCCCCGTCGCCCCGGGCGGCGCAGCGCGCTTGATGAGCATGTCGCGCGACGGGCCGGCCAGGCCAGTGCCGAAGCCGGCCAGCGCCGCCACGGCAGCCGCCAGCCCACCCGGCAGCCAGCCAGTCGCCGTCAACAGCAACAGGGCCGCGGCGAAGGCCATAGCGAAGGCGATGGTGCGCTCCAGCCGTTCGGCCCTGGCAACCAGAAAGCCACCGCAGACCATGCCCGCCGCACCGGCCAGCATGTAGCCGGTGACGACATAGGCCGTCAGCGCCAGCGGCAAGTCGTAGATCTGGTGCAGGGCCGGGCTGGCGAAGCTCTGGATGGCCGACAGCGCCGCCGTACTCCAGAAGAAGAACGAGAAGCACAGCCACACCGAGGGCAGCTTCAGGAAGGCCATGGGATGCTCGACCTTGGCGCCCTCGGCCGGCTTGGCATGGCCCCAGGAGCCCTGGCGGTCATCGATGGCCGCTCGCTGCCAGAACAGCAGGGTCATCACCGTCAGCGCGACCAGGGCCGTGCCGACATACGCGAAGCGCCAGTTGCCCGTGGCCTGCGCGATGCCGATGGAAAACACCGGCGCCAGCGCCCAGCCCAGGTTGCCGCTGATGCCATGCACCGAGAAGGCGTGGCCCAGGCGCGGCTGTGACACGCGCTTGTTCAAGATGGTGAAGTCCGCCGGGTGGAAGGGCGCGTTGCCCATGCCGGCCAGTGCCGCCGCCAGCATCAGGCCGCCAAAGCCCTGGGCCAGGCCTGCCGCCACGGAGGCCAGGAAGAAGCTGGCCATGGCCGCGAACAGCACCGGCCGCGCGCCGATGCGGTCGACGATGAAGCCCGACGCCGCCTGGCCTGCGCCGGAGATGACGAAGAAGGTGGTCACCAGCAGGCCCAGTTCGGAATAGCTCAGGCCAAAGGCCTGGATGAAGGCCGGGAACAGCGGCGGCAGCAACATGTGGAAGAAATGCGAGGTGCCGTGGGCCACGCCGATGGTCGAGATGGTCGTGACGTCGCGCCGGCGCTGCAGGCCGGCGTCGAGCGAGGAAGCGAGGGCGGTGTTCATGCGCCCCACTTTAGGGAGCGAGTCGGCGGCCCGGTTACGATGAATCGTCAAGTTCTGTCGAAATCCAGCCATGACCAGCCGCGCCAGCGTCCCCGCCTTCTCGCCCGAGCGCTTTGCACCCACGCCGGCCCGCCCGCTGCGCGCCAAGTCGAGGCGGCTGGAACACCTGACCGACATTCAGCCCCACCGCCACGACTGGGCGCAGTTGGTGTTCTCGATGACGGGCGCCGTCCGCGTGAACACCGAGGGCATCCAGTCAGCGGCCTGGCCAGCCGCTTCGGCGACTTACATCGTGCCGCCGTCCCGCGCGGTCTGGATCCCGCCCGGCATCGTCCACGCGGTCACGGCCATCGAGCAAGCGGACCTGCGCACCCTCTACCTCGCGGACGGCCAGCTCGACGGCGCGGCCTGGCAGGTGGGCCGCGTACTGGAGGTGTCGCCGCTGTTGCGCGAGCTGATGCAGGCACTGCCCGCCGACCCCGACCCGTACCCGCCCGAGGCCCCGCATGACGCCGACCGCCGCCGCGGCATCGAGCAGCTGATCCTGGCCGAGCTGAGACGCGCCCGGCCTCTGGCGCTGGGCGTCGCGCTGCCGCAGGACGCGCGGCTGCGCAAGCTCTGCGAGGCCATGCTGCGCGAACCCGGCCGCCACGCCGGCCTGGACGCCTGGGCAGCCGAGGCGGGCGCCAGCCCGCGCACGCTGAGCCGGCTGTTCCGCGAGCAGCTAGGCACCAGCTTTGCACAGTGGCGCTCACAGCTGCTGCTGGCCCACGCGTTGACGCTTGCAGCACGCGGTCGGCCCATGAGCCTGATCGCCGCCGAGCTGGGCTATGCCAGCGCCAGCGCTTTCACGGCCATGGTCACGCGCACGGTGGGCATGCCGCCGAGCCGCTTCTTTGCCGAGGCCTGAAAGCTTTTTTTCGATCGCTGCGAATCCGATTCCCCGTCCGACGCCTCTTGGTGGCTGAGGGTTGTCCTCGAACACCAGGAGTTGAACCATGTTCTATGTGAAGAATGTTCCGACCGGCGAACGCATCGTGCGCGTGGTGGCGGGCGCCGCAGCTGCGGGCCTGGCACTGACGCTTATCGGCGGCACGACGGGCTGGCTGGCCGCTGCGAGCGCCGCCGGCCTGGTCGCGTCAGGCCTGTTCGGCTTCTGCCCGGCCTGCGCGATGGTCGGCCGCAAGCTGAAATAGCCATGGCCCTCGCCACCCAACACCTGCCCCTGCTGACCGCCGCCCACGGCGGCGACCCGCTCGCGCTGGATCAGCTGCTGCGCGTCACCCGCCCCGACATTCGCCGCTACGCGCAACGGCATTGCCTGATGAGCGATGTGGACGACGCGGTGCAGGAGGCGCTGCTCATCGTGTCGCGCAAGCTGCCCCAGTTGCGCGTGCTGGCGGCGTTCTCGGGCTGGCTGGTCCGGCTCGTGCAGCGCGAGTGCCGGCGGCTGGGGCGGGTGGCCTTGCGCTACGACCCGTACGACGAAGAGCAGTTGGCACAGTGGCTGGTCACACACGACGAAGCCGGGCTGCGCCGGGATCTGGTGGCGGCGCTGGAGTCGCTGCCGGCGCATTACCGGGAGGTCATGCTGCTGCGTGACATGGAGGAGCTGACCATCGAGGAGATTGCCGGCCGCACCGGCCTGACCCGGACCAACGTGAAGAGCCGGCTGCACCGCGCCCGCACGCTGGCGCGGGAGTACCTGCTGGGCGGCAGGACCGCGGCCGGCTGACACCTCGTTACCAACCCTTACGGCGGCCCTGCAACGGGCCGTCCGCGCGGCCCGGGGCAGCTGCGTTGTGAGGGCGTGCATGCGACGATGAGCGCAGGCGACAACCACAACAAGGACAACCCTCATGCAACGACGCCCCTTGCTCCTCGGCCTGGGCAGCAGCCTGCTCGCCAGCTTCGCCCTGACGGCCCGTGCCCAGGACGATGGCGACTTCGTCATCCTGCACGCTCGCTACGGCACCGAACGCAGCCACGTCGACGTGACCGGCCGCCTGCGTGACCTCGCGCGGCGCGACCGCCGCTTCAAGCTGGAGAACGAGCTGTTCGGCGTCGACCCCGACCCCGGCCGCACGAAGACGCTGCGCATCTTCGCCCGCGACCGCAACGGCCGTGAGCGCACCTTCGAATACCGCGAGTACGACTGGATCGACGGCGCCCAGTTCATCGGCTGGGGCGGCGGCAACTGGGGCGACGGTGGCTCACGCGGCTGGCACGGCGGCGACGACCGCCGAGACGAGCGCTGGGAAGACCGGCGCGACGACCGCCGTGATGACGGACGGGACAGCGGCGAGTTCACCATCCTGTACGCCACCTACGGTACCGGCCGCCGCGAAGTCGACGTGACCGACCGCCTGCGCGACCTGGCACGGCGCGACGTGCGCTTTCGCCTGGGCAACGACACCTTCGGTGGCCTGGACCCCGACCCGGGCCAGACCAAGGTGCTGCGCATCGTCGCGCGCGACCGCACCGGCCAACAACGCAGCTTCGAGTACCGCGAGTACGCCACCGTGGACGGCGCCCAGTTCATCGGCTGGAGCCGCGGCGAGTGGGGCCGTGGCGGCGACCGCGGCCCGGAACGGCCGGTCGCCCGCCTCTTCATCGAAAGCGCCACCTACAGCAGCGGCGGGCGCCGTGCGGACGTGACGCAGGCGCTGCGCGCCCAGGTGCGAGGCGGCCGCCTGGAGGCCGAGGTCAGCAACAACCTCGTCGGCGTCGACCCCGCACCGGGCCAGCGTAAGCAACTGGTCGTGACCTACCGGCTCGACAACGGGCCGTCGGCCACCCAGCGTGCCAACGAAGGCGACTGGATCCGCCTGCCCTGAACGCGGGCTTGGCGGTGCCGGCCGCGCAACGCGGCCGGCTCTGCGCGACACTTGCGGCAAGAACCGCGGCCAACCGCCCGATGCCCACGATGTCCCAGACCCTTTTCGACTACACCAAGCAGGACGCCGCCGGCGCCTGCTCCACCGCGCACGCCTGGGCCAAGGTGCCAGCGCCGCTGACACCCACCGAGCGCAACGCGCTGGCCGACCGAGCGAGGGCGCTGCTGAAAAAGCACAACGCCGTGTTGGTCGCCCACTACTACGTGGACGGCCTGCTGCAGGACCTGGCGCTGGAGACCGGTGGCATCGTGTCGGACTCACTGGAGATGGCCCGCTTCGGCCGCGACCATGCGGCGCAGACGCTGGTCGTTGCCGGCGTGCGCTTCATGGGCGAGACCGCCAAGATCCTCAGCCCCGAGAAGCGCGTACTGATGCCCGACCTGGACGCCACCTGCTCGCTGGACCTGGGCTGCCCGGCCGACGACTTCGCGGCCTTCTGCGACGCCCACCCGGACCGCAAGGTCGTCGTCTACGCCAACACCAGCGCCGCCGTGAAGGCGCGCGCCGACTGGATGGTGACCAGCTCCTGCGCGCTGGAGATCGTGGCCGACCTGCACGCCAGGGGCGAGAAGATCTTGTGGGCGCCGGACCGGCATCTGGGCCGGTACATCCAGGAGCAGACCGGCGCCGACATGCTGATGTGGAACGGCGCCTGCATCGTCCACGACGAGTTCAAGGGCCTGGAGCTGGAGCTGCTGCGCGAGCAACACCCTGGCGCGCTGATCCTCGTGCACCCGGAGTCGCCCAAGAGCGTCGTCGAGCAGGCCGATGTGGTCGGCTCCACGTCGGCGCTCATCAAAGCCGTCGTCGAGGGCACGGCACCGGCCTACATCGTCGCCACCGACAACGGCATCCTGCATCGCATGCGCCAGCTGGCGCCCGGCAAGACGCTGATCGAGGCGCCCACGGCCGGCAACAGCGCGACGTGCAAGAGCTGCGCCCACTGCCCCTGGATGGCCATGAACGGCCTGGCCAACCTGGTCGATTGCCTAGAGAGCGGCCAGCCGGAGATCCACGTCGACGAGGCCGTCCGCGTGAAGGCGCAGGGCTGCATCACGCGCATGCTGGATTTCGTCGCCGCGAGAAAGACTGCCGCGACCGGGATGACTCCGGGACTCACGCCCGGCATTGGCGCCGCCTGATGGCGCTATAACTCTGCCATTCCTTCAGGAAAGCCCGCCATGAACGCCGACTTCAGCTCCCTCTATAACCACCACGAGCGCGAAGTCTTCGCCGCGGTCATTGACGCGTCCAAGGACTTTCCCGAGATCGCGGCCAGCAACGACCTGCTCTGCGACGTCTGCTGCGTGGCGCTGAACCGTCTGCCGCCGCGATACATCCGTCACGAGGTGGACTTCAGCTTCTACCTGACCGAGCACGAACGCCTGGAGATCGACAACGCCATCATCGAGGCGGTGGCGTATGCGTTCAACTTCGTACAGGCGCGCACGGCGCTGCGGTCGCGCAAGTAAAACCGCGCTGCGGCGCCGCTCAGCGCCGCCTTCTCTTGCTGATCAGCACCGTCGGGAAACTGACCGGCAGCGTGCGCGGGTAGTCGCGGCTGAAATGCAGGCCGCGGCTCTCGTGGCGCATCAGCGCAGAGCGCACGATCAGCTCGGCGCACTCGACGAGGTTGCGCAGTTCCAGCAGGTCACGCGTGACGCGGAAGCTGCCGTAGTAATCATCAATCTCACCGCGCAGGAGCTTGATGCGGTGCAGCGCGCGCTCCAGCCGCTTGGTGGTGCGCACGATGCCAACGTAGTTCCACATCAAGAGGCGCAGCTCGTCCCAGTTGTGGGCGATGACGACCTGCTCGTCGGCGTTCTCGACCTGGCTTTCGTCCCAGGCGGGGATGGGTGCGGCGTCGTTGATGGGTTGGGCCAGTATGTCGGCCGCGCAGGTCTGGCCCAGCACCACGCATTCCAGCAGCGAGTTGCTGGCCAGCCGGTTGGCGCCGTGCAGTCCCGTGTAGCCGGTCTCGCCCACCGCGTAGAGCCCCGGCAGATCGCAGCGGCCCAGCAGATCTGTCACCGCGCCGCCGCAGGTGAAGTGCACGGCCGGCACGACGGGAATGGGCTGCTTCGCGATGTCGATGCCCAGCTTCAGGCAGCGGGCGTGGATGGTGGGGAAGTGCTCGATGAGGAAAGCTTCGCCCAGGTGGGTGGCGTCCAGCCAGACGTGGTCCAGGCCGTGCTTCTTCATCTCGAAGTCGATCGCACGGGCGACGATGTCGCGCGGCGCCAGCTCCATGCGCTCGTCGTGCGAAGCCATGAAACGCGTGCCGTCAGGCAACTTGAGATGGCCGCCCTCGCCGCGAAGCGCCTCGGTGATAAGGAAGCTGCGCTCCTGCGGGTGGTACAGGCACGTCGGGTGGAACTGGATGAACTCCATGTTCGCGACACGGCAGCCGGCCCGCCAGGCCATCGCGATGCCGTCGCCGGTCGACGTGTCGGGGTTGGTCGTGTAGCGGTAGACCTTGCCTGCACCGCCAGTGGCCAGCACGACGGCGCGCGCCGGTAGCGTCTCGACCCGCTGGGTGTCGATGTCCAACGCGTAGACGCCGTAGACCCGCGGTGGCTCGTCGCGCTGCACATGGCGCGACGTGATCAGGTCCAGCGCCATCCAGCGCTCGCAGAGCTTGATGTTGGGATGCTTGCGCGCCACGGCCAGCAACTGGTCGTGGATAGCCTTGCCGGTGGCGTCGGCCGCATGGGCGATGCGGCGCACCGCATGGCCACCCTCGCGCGTCAGGTGCAGGCCCATGGGGCCGGTGTCGTCCGGCGTGAAGGGCACGCCCTGCTCCACCAGCCAGCCCACGGCCGCGGCGCTGCGCTCGGCGATGAAGCGGGCGGCCACCTCGTCGACGAGGCCAGCGCCGGCATCCTGGGTGTCGCGCACATGGCTCTCGATGGAATCGTCGCTGCCCAGCACGCCGACGATGCCGCCCTGGGCCCACGCGGTGGCGGCTTCGGTCAGCTCGCGCTTGGCCAGCACGACGACAGGCACAGTGTCGGCCAGGTGCAGGGCCACGGTCAGGCCGGCAAGGCCGGCGCCGATGATGACGACGGGCGCGTCGTCGGGAGAGGCAGCAGTCATGGCCGGGGATTGTCCCGCAGCGCGGGCCGCCCTCCACGGAGGTGAGGATTGCCCGTTCGGCGACCCTGCTTCCTCGCGGACGGCACTATGCTGCGCGCCGCCATGGATGCTGCCGAAGAGCAGCCGCAGGAGGAGACTCAATGAAAACCCTGAAACGCTGGGGCAGCGTCATTGCCGGCGCTTTGCTGGCGGCAGCCTTTGCGCAGACTGCCCGCGCCACCCCGCCTCCCGCCGAGGTTTTCTTCAAGGACGCCGACATCGCCGAGGCGGTGTTGTCCCCCAACGGCCGCCAGCTCGCCGTGACGACCGCGCGTGGCACCAAGCGCACCGGGCTGGCCGTGTTCGACCTGGCTACCGGCAAGCCGATGCGCACGGCGCAGTTCTCCGATGGCGACGTGTCGCAGGTGCACTGGGTGAACGACAACCGACTGATCTTCGGCGTGGTCGACATGTCCGACGGTAGCGGGCGGCCCAATGGCCAGCCAGGCCTGTTCGCGGTCAACCCCGACGGCAGCCAGATGCACCAGCTCGTGCGGCGCATGGGCCGCCCCGTGGTCATCAACGGCGCCAGCGGCAACGACCGTCTACTGAACTGGAACCACCGCCTGCTGCGCGTGCCCGCGCCGCGCGTGGGAGATGCCAACGAGGAGGTCTTGCTCGCCGAGATGTCGCTGGATGAGCGGCACACCGCAACGCCTCTCTGGCTGAACACCCGCACCGGCCGCACGCGCTCACCCGACATCGCGGCGCCGCGCGACACCGTGGACTGGGTGACGGACAGCCGCGGCGAGCTGCGTGTCGCCATCACCCGGCGCGAGGGCCGCATCGCCGCCTTCTGGCGCGGCCCGGGACGTGAGGATTGGCAGCCCCTGTTCGACAGCCCCGAGCTTCACACGCCGTTCGGCATCCGCGCCGTGGACGACGCCGGTCAGCTCTACGTAACGCAGGCCAAGGGCCAGAACGGCGAGACCGTACTCAGCCGCTACGACTTCGAGCGCCGTGCGCCCGAGGCCAAGCCCATGGTCGTCACGCCGGGCTTCAATTTCCAGGGCGCCGTGCTCAACGACGGCTTCGGCGCGGCGCTAGGTGTGCGCGTTGTCACCGACGGTGAGAGCACTGTCTGGTTCCATCCGATGTTGAAGGCCTTGCAGCAGGAAGCCGACGACCGCTTCCCGGGCCGCGTCAACCGCATCGACTGCCGCCGCTGCGGCGAACCCGGCATGACGGCGCTGGTGCGCTCGTTCAGCGACCGCGACCCCGGCCAGCTCTGGGTCTACCAAGCGCTGCCGCCCGAGGGCGAGAAGAGCTGGCGGCCGGTGGGCCGCGTGCGCGACGACATCAAGCCGTCGGAAATGGCGACCGTGGACTTCCATCGCATCCAGGCCCGCGACGGCCGGGACCTGCCGCTGTGGGTCACGAAGAGCGCCCAGGCCCAGGGCCCACTGCCGGCCGTCGTGCTCGTGCACGGTGGCCCCTGGGTGCGCGGCAACGTTTGGGGCTGGCATGCGCAGGCCCAATTCCTAGCCTCGCGCGGCTACGCCGTCATCGAGCCCGAATTCCGTGGCAGCACCGGCTACGGCCAGGCGCATTTCCGCGCCGGCTTCAGGCAATGGGGCCAGGCCATGCAGGACGACGTGGCCGACGCGCTGCGATGGGCGCAAAAGCAGGGCATCGCCAGCGACAAGGCTTGCATCGTCGGCGCCAGCTACGGCGGCTACAGCACCTTGATGGGCCTGGTGAAAGACCCCGATCTCTATCGCTGCGGCGTCGCCTGGCTGGCCGTGACCGATCTGGAACTGCTGCTCAAGGGCTCGTGGTGGGTGGACGACGACACCAGCGGCGAGAGCCGCAAATACCGCCTGCCCGAGATGATCGGCGACCTGCAGAAGGACGCGGACATGATCGCCGCCAACTCGCCGGTCCGCCAGGCCGCGCGCATCAAGGCACCGCTGCTGCTGGCCTTCGGTGAGGACGACCGCCGCGTGCCGCTGGTGCACGGCGAGCGCATGCGCAAGGCGCTGCGCGAAGCCGGCAGCGAGCCGGTCTGGGTCACCTACCCTGGCGAGGGCCACGGCTTCGGCATCGTCGCCAACCGCATCGACTTCGCGGAGCGCATGGCGGCCTTCCTGGCCCGCCACCTGCAGCCGCAGCCCTGATGGATCCCATCCGAGGAAAGCACTGACATGGCAAGACTTATGCAACGCACCGCCCTGGCGCTCTGGGCCATCGCCAGCACGGTGCTGGCCGCGCCACCGCCGGCCGAGCTGTTCTACAAGGACGCCGAGCTCGTTGACGTGGTGCTGTCGCCGTCCGGTCGCAAGCTGGCCTTCACGACATCCAAGGGCGTGGACCGGGTGGCGCTGGTGGTCATGGACCTGGACCAGGGCGGGAAGATCAGTGCGGTGGCGCGCTTCAGCGACGGTGACATCCACAACGCCCGCTGGGTGGACGACGAGCGGCTGGTCTACGGTGTAGTGGACACCTTCGATGGCAGCGCGCGCTACAGCGGCGCCCCGGGCCTGTTCGCCGTCAACGCGGACGGCAGCAAGTTCCGCCAGTTGGTGCGCCGCCAGTGGAAGCCCGTGGTCAGCGACGGCAGCTCGGACGACCGGCTGCTGGAATGGAACCATCGCGTGATCACCGTGCCTCGGCTGGTCACCGGTGGCAAGAACGACGAGGTGCTTGTCGCCGAGTTCTCAACCGGCGACGACGGCACTGAGACGCCCAAATGGCTGAACACCCGCACGGGGCTGACGCGCTACGTCGACTTCGTCGAGCCCGTCGGCACCGTTGGCTGGCTGGCCGATAGCCGAGGCGAGCTACGCGTGGCGTTCACCCGCCAGCAGGGCCGCCGAGCCGCGCTGTGGCGCGCGCCGGGCAGCAAAACGTGGACAAAGCTGTTCGAGAGCGATCTGCTGTCAGTGCCGTTTAGCGTCGAGGCGGTGGATGACGCCGGTGGCCTTTACGTCAGCGAGACCACCGGCACCGCGGGACAGGCCACGCTGAAGCGCTACGACTTCGAACGCCACCAGCCGCTAGAGAAGGCCCTGGTTGCCACGCCCGGCTTCGACTTCGAGGGCCACCTCATCACCGACGAGACCAGCGGCCGCGTGCTGGGCGTACGCCTGCTCGTGGATGCGATGACCACCGCGTGGTTCGACCCGGCGATGAAGGAGTTCCAGGGTCGCGTGGACCGGCTGTTTCCAGGTCAGGCCAATCTGGTCACCTGCCGCAGGTGCGGCACGCCGGACATGGTGGCGCTGGTGCGCAGCTTCAGCGACCGCGACCCGGGCCGCTTCTACCTGTACCAGGCCAAGCCCAAGGCCGGCGAAAAGTCGTGGCTGAACGTGGGCGCGGTGCGCGAAGGCGTGAAGCCCGACGACATGGCCATCGTGGAACTCCAGCGCATCCCGGCCCGCGACGGGCTTGAGCTGCCGGTCTGGGTCACGCGGTCGCCCAAGGCCACGGGCGCCCTGCCGGCTGTTGTGCTGGTACACGGCGGGCCCTGGGTGCGGGGCAGCACCTGGCAATGGGACGGCGAGGCGCAGTTCCTGGCCTCGCGGGGCTACGTGGTCATCGAGCCAGAGATGCGCGGCAGCACGGGCTATGGCGACGCGCACTTCCGCGCCGGCTTCAAGCAATGGGGCCAGGCCATGCAGGACGATGTGGCCGACGCGCTGCGCTGGGCACAGAAGCAGGGTATCGCCAGCGACAAGGCCTGCATCGCCGGCGCCAGCTACGGCGGCTACAGCACCTTGATGGGCCTGGTGAAAGACCCCGGTCTCTATCGCTGCGGCGTCGCCTGGCTGGCCGTGACCGACCTGGACCTGTACGCCGCCGGTTCCTGGTGGGTGAGCGACGACATCAGCAGCACCGGCCGCCGCTACACCATCCCCGAGACCGTGGGCGACCCGGTGAAGGATGCCGCCATGCTGGCGGCCAACTCACCAGTCCTGCAGGCCGCCCGCATCAAGGCCCCGGTGCTGCTGGCCTTTGCCGAAAACGACCGCCGCGTGCCGCTGGCCCATGGCGAACGCATGCGCAAGGCCTTGCGCGCGGCAGGCAACGAGCCGGTGTGGGCCACCTACGCCGGCGAGGGGCACGGCTTCGGCAACATCAAGAACCGCGTGGACTTCGCCCAGCGCATGGAAGCCTTCCTGGCCAAGCACCTGGGGCCGAACTAGCCCTTGAACCCGTTGTAGTGGCGCCGCCATTCCGGCGGCTTCCACAGATGGGCCAAGCGCATGCTCCAGGTCTTCTCCCGGGCCATGTCGTGGAACATCGCCCGCCACTCGTGCGCGTTCAGCCAGAACAGGTTGTGCGTGGGGAACGGGTGCTCCAGCCCGTAGTCCACCGGCTCCTGCTCGGGCACGAAAGTGCCGAACAGGCGGTCGAAGACGATGAGCATGCCGCCGAAGTTGCGGTCGATGTACTGCGGGTTGCGGCCATGGTGGGCGCGATGGTGCGAGGGCGTGTTGAAGATGAACTCGAACCAGGCCGGCATCCTGTCCACCCATGTCGTGTGCACGAAGAACTGGTAGCCCAGGTTCAGCGACAGCGCGAACAGCACCCAGCGCGGCTCGAAGCCCAGCCACACAGCCGGCAGGTAGAACAGCCAATTGCCGGCGATGGGGTAGAACCAGCTCTGCCGCAGCGCCGTGCCAAAGTTCATCTTCTCCGAGCCATGGTGCACGACGTGCGCGCACCAGAACCAGCGGATGCGGTGGCTGCCGCGGTGGAACCCGTAGTACAGAAACTCGACCAGCAGGAACAGGCCGACGAAGCGCCAGACCGTGACGTCGACGGTGAAGAGCCGGTGGTCGTAGACCCAGCCCATGGCCGGCAGCACCAGCACGACCAGCAGGATCAGGTCGGCCACCAGGTAGCTGCCACCGCTGTTCATGCTGTCGAAGGTGTCCCAGAGGTCAAAGACGCCGGTCTTGCGGAACCGCCAGGCCTCCATCGCGATGAAGACGCCGAAGATGGGCGACAGCATGACCAGCGTCAGGTCGCGCCAGTCGCCGTGGCGGTGGTAGAAGTCGAGCAGCCAGTCCATGAGCGCAATATTCGCGCGAAACGGCCTCGGCATCTTGACGGCAAAACCCGGGGTTTTGACGGATCACGCCAGCCTGCGGGTCATCACGCAGCAGCCGGCCAAGGCTGCGGCGGCATCATGCGCTACCCATGGATGACACCCGAGTCGCCGCCAGTTATGTCCAGTTGCTCTTCGAGCACATGGCCGCGCTGGGCTGCGCGCAGGCGCTGGGCGAGCCGCCGGCGCCGGCCGAATCCTTCGTCGCGCTGCGTCGCTGGCAGGCACTGCTGGCGCGGGCGCGCGAGCTCGACCCCGGACCGAAATCCACCTTCGCGCTGCGCCTGGCGCGCGGCATCCGGCCACGCCACTTCGGCGTCGTCGGCTTCGCCGCTCTGGCCTGCAGCACGCTGGCCGAGGCGTTGCAGCGGCTGGAGCGCCACCACCGCACGGTCTACGACGTGAACCCTGCCCGCATGCATGCCCACCCGGAGGGAGTCTGCATCGAATGGGGCATCGCGCGCGGCCGGCCAGGAGCCCTGGTCGACGAGACCGCGCTGGCCGCCCTGGTGCAACTGACACGCGAATTCACGGGCCGACCGTTGCGCGCGCTGGCCGTGGACTTCGTCAACCCGCGCCCGGCCGACGTGCGGCCCTACGAGGACTTCTTCGGCGGCCCGGTGCGCTTCGGCCAGCCGAGCACCCGGCTGCTGCTGTCGGCCCACGACCTGGCACTGCCGCTGAGGGGCGCAGACGCAGCGCTGCTGGCCCTGCTGGACGCGCAGGCCGAACAGCTGCTGCAACAGGTGGCCGCCGTCGGCGAGCCGGTGGGCGTGTGGCGCCAGGCGCTGGTCGGGCTGATCCGCAGCGGTCGCACATCGCTGGCCGACCTGGCCCACAACCTGCAGATGAGCCCGCGCAGCCTGCAGCGCCGGCTGGCCGGGCAGGGCCTGAGCTTTCAGACGTTGCTGTCGCAGACCCGCCAGCAGCTGGCCGAGGCCTACCTGCGCGACGCCCAGGTCGAACTGACCGAGGTGGCGCTGTTGCTCGGCTATTCCGAGCAGAGCGCGCTGACCCGCGCCTTCAAGCAATGGACCGGCCTCGCGCCGCAGCAGTGGCGCAAGCAACAACCGTCCCGATGAACTTGCGCGCCCTGCCTCCCGCCCCCGCCGCCGTCGTCGATGCCGCCGGCCCGGCCCACGGCCGCTACGCCGGCCGCATCGCCCGCATCGACTGGGCCACCCTGCCCGCCGGCCAACGCCCCGGCTGGCTGTGGCGGCGGCTGCATCACAAGCGCTGGCATTACGTGGGGCTGGGCAACGCGCGCTGCTTCATCGGCCTGGCCATCGTGGACCTGGGCTGGACCTGCACCGCGTTCGCCTACCTGTTCGACCGCCAGCGCCGCCACCTGCTGGCCGACTGGAGCCAGGACGGCCTGCCTGGGCTGCAGGCGGGCGTGTCGGACGCGCCGCTGGCCGATGCGCACGCCTGGTTCCGCGGCCCGCGCGCGCGGCTGGCGCTGCGCCACCAGGCCGACGACAGCCTGCTGCTGAACGTGCGCACCCGCGCGCTGTGCCTGGACGCCCGGCTGGACCTGGCTGCCATGGCGCCGCCGATGCTGGCCGTCGGCCCCATCGACGGCGGCATTGCCCACGCGACGCAGAAGACCAGCGCACTGCCGGTGCGCGGCTGGGCGCAGGCCGAGGGTCAGCGCTTCGAGCTGGACGACGCCTGGGCTGCCGTGGATGCGTCCAACGGCCTGCTCGCCCGCAACACCGCCTGGCGCTGGGCCAGTGCTCACCGGCCGGATGTGGGCTTCAACCTGCAGCAGGGCTACTTCGGCGCGCAGGAGAACGTGCTGTGGCTGGACGGGCAGCCCGTCGCGCTCGGCGCGGCGCGGTTCGAGTTCGAGGCGCAGCAGCCCATGGCGCCCTGGCGCGTGAGCACCGAGGACAGGCTGCTCGACCTCGTCTTCACACCCGAAGGCGCCCGCTCCGCCGACCGCAACCTCGGCGTGGCGGCCAGCCACTACATCCAGCCCATCGGCACGTTCACCGGCACCGTCAGGGCGCGTCCCGAGGACCCGCCCCGGCCGGTGCGCGAACTGCTCGGCGTCACGGAGGACCACCGCTCGCGCTGGTAGCCGCCCCCAGCGGCGCGGCTACCGGTCGGCGGCGCTGAGGGTGACCGTCAGCGTGCGGCCGCCGATCTCCACCAGCACCCGCAGCGGGAACGCGCCGTCGGGCACGGCCGAGGCCGTGAAGACGCGGCGCTCCGGGTCGAAGCTCAGCCAACCCGGCAGCGCCCCGCCCGACGACAGGCGTGCCACAGGCCGCTCGCCGCTGGCGGCGCCGGCCGTGGTGTCGGCCGGCAGCGCGAAGCTGAAACCCGCGCCACCGACGGCCAGCGCCTTGGGCACGAGAACGGCCACGGCGTCCGGCGTGCGACTGCCGGGGGTCTGCGACGTCGACACGACGATGCCACGGCTGGCTCCGGCAGTGGCGGCATCACCGGCGACCGGTGCTGCCGCATTGGCCGTGACGGCTGCGACAGCGGTGACGGGCCCAGGGGCGGCGGTGTTCACCGGCGTGACCGCCGCGGCGGCCAGACCAGCCACCGGCGCCGGCCCCGCGTTGGCAATCGGGTCGGGCGCCGGCAGCAGCGGCGCGGCAGGCGCAGCGATGGGCACCGTCACAGGGAGGTTGGGCGACGGCGCCGGTGGGGTGGGCGGCTCGATGCCGGGCTTGATGGTCAAGGTGCCGGTGGCCGTGGCGAAGTCGTAGTTGGCTGCCGCCAGGCTGCCCACGCTGCCCTGGATCACGTATTGACCTGCGGGTGTCGCCAGCGTGGCGCCGCTGCTGCCCTGGGCGGCGCCACCGACACCGGCGGTCGCCAGCGTCTCGCCGTTGACGAAGCCGCTGATCGCCTGGGTGAACATCGGATTGGCTTCGCCGGACCGGCGGGTCTGATCATCCGGCGTCACGGTGAGGTGGGCCTTGTTGATGGTCAACGTGCCTTTGGCGGCGGCGAAGTCGTAGTTGGTGGCGTTGAGCGTGCCGGTGGCTGCGTTGATGGCATGGACGCCCACGCCGCTGGCGGTGCTGGCGCTGGTGCTGGCTGTGGCGGCGCCGCTCACGCCTGCTGTGGCGACGGTCTCCCCGTTGACAAAGCCGGTGATCGTCTGCGTCAGCGTCGGGTTTGTTTGCCCGTACAGCCGCGACTGGTTGTCGGCCGTGACGGTCAGGTGGGCCTTGTTGATGGTCAACGTGCCGTTGGCTGCCGCGAAGTCGTAATTGGCGGCCGTCAGCGTGCCGGTGCTGCCCTGGATGACGTAGCTGTCTGCGTCAGCGCCGGGTTGGCCTGGCCATAGAGGCGCGCCTGCTTGTCCGCGGTGACCGTCAGGTGGGCCTTGTTGATGGTCAACGTGCCGTTGGCTGCCGCGAAGTCGTAATTGGCGGCCGTCAGCGTGCCGGTGCTGCCCTGGATGACGTAGCTGCCCACACCAGTCGACGGGCTGGCGCTCGTACTGCCCAGGGCGCTACCCGCGACGCCTGCGCTGCCCGCGTCCTCGCCGTTGACAAAGCCGGTGATCGTCTGCGTCAGCGTTGGGTTGGCTTGGCCGTAGAGCCGCGCCTGGTTGTCCGCGGTGACCGCCAGGTGTGCCTTGTTGATGGTCAGCGTGCCATTGGAGGCGGCGAAGTCGTAGTTGGCCGCACTGAGCGTGCCGGTGCTGCCGGCGATGGCGTAGCTGCCCACGCCGCTGGCCTGCGTCGCGCCGCTGCTGCCCAGCGCCATGCCGGTGAAGCCCGCACTGGTGGCGTTCTCGCCGTTCACGAAGCCGCTGACCTGCTGCGTGAACACCGGGTTGGCCTGGCCGTACAACCGCGCCTGCGCGTCCGGCGTCACGGTCAGATGCGCCTTGTCGACGGTCAACGTGCCGTTGGCGGCTGCGAAGTCGTAGTTCGCGGCATTGAGTGTGCCGGCGCTGCCCTGGATCACGTAGCTGCCCACGCCGCTGGCCTGCGTCGCGCCGCTGCTGCCCAGCGCCATGCCGGTGAGGCCTGCACTGGTGGCGTTCTCCCCGTTCACGAAGCCGCTGACCTGCTGCGTGAACACCGGGTTGGCCTGACCGTACAACCGTGCCTGCGCGTCCGGCGTCACGGTCAGATGCGCCTTGCCGATGGTTAGCGTGCCGTTGGCGGCTGCGAAGTCGTAGTTCGCGGCATTGAGTGTGCCGGCGCTGCCCTGGATCACATAGCTGCCCACGCCGCTGGCCTGCGTCGCGCCGCTGCTGCCCAGCGCCATGCCGGTGAGGCCTGCACTGATGGCGTTCTCGCCGTTCACGAAGCCGCTGACCTGCTGCGTGAACACCGGGTTGGCCTGGCCATAGAGACGTGACTGGTTGTCGGCCGTGACCGTCAGGTGGGCCTTGTTGATGGTCAGCGTGCCATTGGAGGCGGCAAAGTCGTAGTTGGCCGCGCTGAGCGTGCCGGTGCTGCCGACGATGGCGTAGCCGCCCACGCCGGTGCCCATGGCCGCCGCCGTGCTGCCCGCCGCGGTGCCGGTGACGCCGGCACTGGCTGCATCCTCACCGTTGACGAAACCCGTGATCACCTGCGTCAGCGCAGGGTTGACCTGGCCGTACGGCCGCGTCTGGTTGTCGGCCGTGACGGTCAGGTGCGCCTTGTTGATGGTCAGCGTGCCGTTGGCGGCCGCGAAGTCGTAGTTGGCCGCACTGAGCGTGCCGGTGCTGCCAGCGATGGCGTAGCTGCCCACGCCGCTCGTGACACTGGCGCTGGCGCTGCCCGCGGCCGACCCGCTGACGCCTGCGCTGCCGGCGTCCTCGCCATTGACGAAGCCGGTGATCGTCTGCGTCAGCGCCGGGTTGGTTTGCCCGTACAGACGCGACTGGCTGTCGGCCGTGACGGTCAGGTGGGCCTTGTTGATGGTCAGGGTGCCATTGGAGGCGGCGAAGTCGTAGTTGGCCGCACTGAGCGTGCCGGTGCTGCCAGCGATGGCGTAGCTGCCCACGCCGGTCGACGGGCTGGCGCTGGTGCTGCCCAGCGCGCTGCCCGCGACGCCTGCGCTGCCCGCGTCCTCGCCATTGACGAAGCCGGTGATCGTCTGCGTGAACACCGGGTTGGTTTGCCCGTATAGCCGCGACTGGTTGTCGGCCGTGACGGTCAGGTGGGCCTTGTTGATGGTCAGCGTGCCGTTGGCGGCGGCGAAGTCGTAGTTGGCCGCACTGAGCGTGCCGGTGCTGCCGGCGATGGCGTAGCTGCCCACGCCGCTCGTGGCGCTGGCGCTGGTGCTGCCCAGCGCGCTGCCCGCGACGCCTGCGCTGCCCGCGTCCTCGCCATTGACGAAGCCAGTGATCGTCTGCGTGAACACCGGG
>JACPYV010000135.1 GCA_016195825.1 Burkholderiales bacterium
GCCGACCAGGGCCAGCGACGCCAGGGCCACTGCCAGGCGGCGGCTGAGAGACGGAGAACGGCGGGGTACGGTGGGCATCGGACGCTCCTTGGGGGTGATGAGGCGGCAGCGATCATGCCGGGCGCGGGCTGTGCCGGCCAGCGCCCAAAACAAGCCCGTACGCGGCGCAGCCTTTGACCGTCTGCGCCGCGGGAGGTTCGCCAGGGTGCGGTCCGTTTGGCCGTTCGCCACCGTGCCCGTCGAGCTGCCCGCCGCTCCCCCCGTGCTGCCCGCACCACGCGCAGGGCGGCTCCCCCGGGGGGTGGCGCTCGACACCTTCAGGGTCAGTCTCCAGCACTAACGCGGCTTCAACGCCCCAGCAGCAGATAGTCGAACAGCTGCGTGCCGCCGGCGCCGCCCAGCGGCACCAGCATGGCCTTGAGCAACGGCTGGTCGAAGAATGCGGCGAAGGCGCCATGCTGGTTGTTCTCGACCTGCGTGATGAGGCGTTTGAAAGGCTCCACCAGATCGGACAGCGGCTTGCCGCTGCCTGCCAGCCAGCGCAGGTCAGCCTGCATGGACTCCAGCGCACGGCGGCGCGTGTTCTCGGCCGACTGCTTGAGCATGAAGGCAAGCCCGATCAGCGCCGCCACATAGAAGCTGACGCCGCCCGCGATGGCTGGCGTCAGCGCCCAGTTGTCGAACAGCCGGCTGCGGGCAACGACCAGCAGCGCCAGCACGACGAAGGGGCCGATGACCAGGCGCGCGACCGGCGCGCTGCGCCGCGCCACCACCTGAACGTCGATCCAGTCATCCAGCAGCGTGTGCATCGTGAAGCCGCCGCCGTCCTTGTTGCGCTCCTCGGGCTTGGCATTGAAGCGCTGCGCCCACAGCGCCTGCTGATCCTCGCCCAGCCCGCGCGCGAACAGCTCGATGGTGGCGTCGGGGTAGAAGCTGCGGCCCGCGTTCAGGTGACGCACGAAACGCAGCAGCAGCACGGTCGAATCCGCCACTGCCACGATCAGCAGCGGCAGCAGCAGCAGGATCACGTAGAGCGTGGCCTTGACGATTTGGCGGTGCTCGTCGCCACGCACCGGCACCTCGGGGATCTGCCCCTCAGACAGGCCGAGGAACATCAGGCCGACCAGCCCGATGGTCATCACGAACCACACCAGCGTGCGAGCCGCGCGCGGCCGGGCCTCGCCACGCTCGCCGTACTCCTGCCAGAGCTGCGCGAAGTCGCAGCTGTAGCCCACGCCGGGCTTCCAGAAAAGCACGCTGACGTGGTCGAACCAGCCCTGCACGAGCTCGCGCAGGTTGCTGCGCACCACCGGCTGCGGCACCGGACGCGGCAGGCGCAGCCAGTCGGAGTCTTGGCGCAGCAGTTGCAACGTGCAGGCCCACGCCCAGTCCAGCGTCCACAGGATGGCGAACAGCGCCATCAGGTGGATGAGATGCGAGGGCCAGGTGCTGACGCCTTCAAGCCAGGCCACGGGCTCGCAGGTGCTGCAGGCGCCACCGCCGCGCCAACCGTCGGCCGGCCACGCCAGCCACATCAACACCGCCGCCACCATCAGCAGCACGACCAGGTGCAGCCGGTCCACGCCGGCCGGCTGGTTGGGCGGCGCCGGCTGCTCGCGCCGGGCCGATAGCAGCGCCGGCAGCACTGCCAGCAGCGCGCCAAATGACGCCAGGCTGGCCAACAGCAACGCATGGATGAAGTCAAGCCGGCTGGGCAGCACGAACTCGATCAGGCTGGCCAGCACGTAGGACAGCAGCCCCGCGTGCAAGGCCACGAGCACGATCGCGGTCATGTCCATCTGCGGCTGGTTGTTCAGCGTCGGCTCGCGCAGGAAGGCACGTCGGGCGAGTCGGATGGCCGGCGTCGACGGCCAGACCAGCAAGGTGGTGCCCATGACCACCACCATCAGCACGGCCACGAAGATGCGCCCCGCGTTGCTGACCACCGGCCGCGCGTCCAGCGCATAGCCGGCCAGCGGCACGCTGGTGCTGCGGCCCACCTCGTACAGCGAGGTGTTGGTCAGCGCCAGGTCCAGCCCGGCGCGCTCCGCCTGCTTGCAGGGCTCGCTGCGGCAGCCGGCGCGCCGCGCCGCGGCGTAGGTGCTGGTCTGGTAGATGTCACGCAGCGGCGGCGTGCCGGCCTGCAGGTCGACGGCGCCGGCCTCGCGGCTCTTTTCCGACGGCGCGTAGAAGGCCAGCGGCAGGCTGCTGGCGATGACCAGGTTGCGCGTGAAGGCCTGCGTGCGCGGGTGCAGGTAGCGCGCGTCCATGTCCGTCGTGAAGAACATCTTGTCCGAGAAGTCCTCGTGCAGCGCCTGCAGCACCAGCAGCTTGTCGTGCACGTCGTTGGCGAAGATGCCGATGGCGCCGATGGGCGGCAGCTCGCGGTTGGTCTCGCTGCGCTTGAGGTCCGCCCCCAGGCGGCGCAGGTAGTCGAGCTGGTCGCGGCTCTCGGGCCATTCCAGTGTCGGCACGGCCTTGCTGGCGACGGGCGCGGCGACCTGGCTCTCGCGCGTGGTCACGCCGTCGATGCCGCGGAAGAAGTACACCACCTCCAGGCTGAGCCGGTCGTCGCCCAGCCGGTGCTTGAGCTCGGCCACCAGTGACTGCGCGTACAGCGAGTCGCGCTCCGCCACGACCACCACGCGGCGCCTGGCGTCCTGCGGCAGGCGCAGCCGGATCTCGGTGTCCAGCTTGCGGATCAGGTCGCCGTCGTTGCCCACGGTGCGCTGCAGGCTCACCGGACGCTTGGGGTTCTCGCCGGTGATGCGGTTGAACTGGTCGGTGACGAAGGCATCCAACTCCTGCTTGTTCAACTCGGCCAGCATGCGGTTGGGCGCAGTGGAGGCCGAGTTGTAGAACTCGGCGCGGGACAGCAGTTCATAGCCCTCCAGCACGTCGGGCTCCAGGCCGCGCCCGCCCTGGTCGCTGGAGCTGGCGCAGCGCGCGGCCGCGGCCGATGCCGCTGGACTGGCGCCGTCCAGCGCGGCATTGCGCCGGTCAGCGGCGCAGCGCAGGTCGGCCAGCGCCATGCGCAGCGCGTCGGTGGACGAGGGGCCGATGACGGCCAGATTGGGCAGGCGGCTGTCACCCTCGTATTTGAAGCTGGCGTTGCCGCGCGCCTTGTCGCCCATCAGCTGCTGGGTCAGGCGCGCCAGCGAGTCCAGCTTGCGGTTGGGCAGCGAGTTTTCATCCACCCACAGCACAGCCACCTGGGCATAGCGCGCGCCGCCGCCGGCACGGCCGTTGCCGGGCTTGTCGCGGTGCCCGGTCCGCAGCGACAACAACTCGTACGGCACGACAAACAAGGCCTTGGCTTTGTTGGCCTGAGCCTGGCGGGCGGCGCTGGCGGCGCTGGCGGCTGCCGAGGCCGCCTTGGCCGCCTTGGCCGGCTCTGGCACGCTGGCGGCCGGGGCTGCCGGGCTGGCCGCTTCCATCAGGTCGAACTCCAGCAGGCTCAGCCGCTCGGCGTTGTCGGGCACGTAGTCCATGGCCTGCAGCCCGGCCAGCGCGGCGTAGCGCACGCGGCGCCGGGCCTCCTCGGCACCGACGAAATCCGCGCCAGGGAGCAGGCCCAGCACCACCAGCGTATCGTCCAGGCGCTGGTCGTGGTCACGGTCCAGCTTGGCGAGCATGATGCGAGGATCGCGCGCCTCCGCCACTCCCTCTCGGCAGTCCACGTCCATCTCCCGGGACGTCTGCTTGCGAAAGCGCTCGCAGCGCTCCGAGCGCTCGGTCTCGTAGCGGCGCAGCGCGGCGAAGGGGTCTTCCCACAGCCTCGCGTTGACCTCCAGATCCGCGTCCAGCGGCGCCTGAGCGCGCGCCTTCTCGGCCGGGCGCAGCGGCTCGAAGGCGTGCGGCACCAGCTGGGTGCTGGCGACGAACGCCACCAGCACCGCTGCGCTCGCCCACGGGAAGCCACCCAAGCCACCCTTGGAGTCCGCCATCGTCGTCTCCTGGCCCTTGGCAACCGGGCCTGGGCTGAAAGTCTCAGCTCAGCGACGTGGCGTCAATCACTAATGCCGGGCGCATCCTCAGAAGTCATGAGGCCCGTTGCTCGACGGCTACTGCAAGGTGCCGCCAGAACCGCCATCCGGCTGACGGCCGGCCGGCGTGAACAGCGCACCGACGTCCACGGCATCGAAGCGGTAGTGCCGGCCGCAGAAATCACAGCCGACCTCGACCTCGCCACGCTCGGCCAGCACGCTGTCGACCTCCTCGCGGCCTAGGCCGCGCAGCATCTGGCCCACGCGCTCGCGCGAGCAGGTGCAAGCGAAGCGCGGCGCCTGCGGCTCGAAGCGCGTCACAGTCTCTTCCCAGAACAGGCGGCGCAGGATGGTGTCAGCGTCCAGCGTCAGCAGCTCGTCGGCTGTCAGCGTGGCTGCCAGGATGGAGATGCGGTTGTAGGCATCGGACAGGCCGATGTCGTCTTCATTCCGGCGCCCTTCGAGGTTGCCCTCGCCCTGGATGGGCAGGCGCTGAATCAGCAGGCCGGCCGCGATGTCGCCGTTGGCCGCCAGCACGAGCTTGGTGTCCAGTTGCTCGGACTGCAGCATGTAGTGCTCCAGCACCTCGCTCATCTTCTGCAGCGGCTCGCGCTGGTCACCGTACAACGGCACCACGCCCTGGTAGGGCTGCTGGCCGGGCAGCTTGTCCTTGGGGTCTAGCGTGATCGCACAGCGGCCCTGGCCGTGCACGTTGAGCATGGCCTCCAGCCGGGCACCGGACGGCACTTCACCCACGCACTTGGCCGTGGCGCGGAAGCTCAGGTCGGGCTGCGCCTCGGCCACTGCCAGCTTGACCGGGCCGTCACCGAAGACCTGCAGCACCAGTGCGCCGTTGAACTTGATGTTGGCCTGCATCAGCACGGCCGCGGCGCTCATCTCGCCGAGCAGGTCGCGCAGTTCGGGCGGGTACTCCTGCCCGGGCTCACGGCGGCTCAGCACCTCGCGCCAGGCGTCGGTCAGGCGAACCAGCATGCCGCGCACCGGCAGGCCATCGAACAGGAACTTGTGCAACTCGCTCATCGGATTCTTTTCAGGCCGGCCGCATAACGGCGGCCGTTGTTGACGTAATGGGCCGCGCTGGCCTTGAGGCCGGCGATCTGCGCCTCGCTGAGCTGGCGCACGACCTTGGCTGGCGCGCCGACGATCAGGCTGCCGTCTGGGAATTCCTTGCCCTCGGTCACCAGTGCGCCGGCGCCGACGATGCAATTGCGGCCGATGCGGGCGCCATTCAAGACCACGGCCCCGATGCCGATGAGGCTTTCGTCACCCACCGTGCAGCCGTGAAGCATGACCTGGTGGCCTACCGTCACGTTCTGTCCCAGTACCAGCGGGAAGCCGTGGTCGGCGTGCAGCACCGAGCCGTCCTGGATGTTGCTGCCGGCACCGATGGTCAGCGTGTCGCTATCGCCGCGCAGCACAGCGTTGAACCAGACGCTGACGCCGTCGCCCAGCGTCACGCGGCCGATGACCTCGGCGCTGTCGGCCACCCAGGCCGATTCGGCCACGTCGGGGATGTGCTCGTCGAGCTGGTAGATGGCCATCGCGGCGCTTTCGCAAAAGGGCGGATTCTAAAATCCCGGCCAATGTCCGACCTCCGCCTGGCCACGCTTGTCCCCCTCCTGATCACCGATGCGCCCGCCAAGGCCGCCGCCACGCTGGCGCTGGACGGCGGGCTGCCCGTCGATGTCGACGCCGTGATCACCGAGCCCGCCGGCATCCCCGGCCGCCCCGAGCTCCCTCGCCTCGTCGAGCACGTCAGGCTCAAACCGCCCTCGATGCGCACGGCCGCCGGCATCGCGGCGCTGGTGCATGCCATCGCCCACATCGAGCTGAACGCCATCGATCTGGCGCTGGACATCTGCTGGCGCTTCCCCGGCATGCCCGAGGTCTTCTATCGCGACTGGCTGCGCATTGCGCAGGAGGAAGCGAAGCACTTCACGCTGCTGCGCGAGCACCTGCTGACGCTGGGCTTCGACTACGGCGACTTCGACGCCCACAACGCGCTGTGGGATATGGCCGAACGCACCCGGCACGACCTGCTGGCCCGCATTGCGCTGGTGCCGCGCACGCTGGAGGCCCGCGGGCTGGACGCGTCGCCGGCCGTCAAGCGCAAACTGGTCGGCGCTGGCGACAAGCGCGCTGGCGAGATCCTCGACGTCATCCTGCACGACGAGATCGGCCACGTGCTGGCAGGCAACCGCTGGTACCGCTTCCTGTGCGAGCAGCGCGGCCTGGATCCCATCACGACCTACGCCGAGCTGGCAGCCCGCCACCAAGCCCCCAAGCTGCGCGCCCCCTTCAACCTGGAAGCCCGCCGCGCGGCCGGCTTCGAAGAGGCGGAACTCGCCGCGCTTTCCCAGCCCTGATTGGCCACCCATGACCCGCCTGCAGGCCAACCTACTCCTCACCGTCGTCGCGCTGATCTGGGGCTCTGCCTTCGTCGCGCAAAGCCGCGGCATGGCCGACGTCGGACCGCTGCTGTTCACGGGCGTGCGCTTCCTGATCGGCTCGGCCGTGGTCGTTCCGCTGGCCTGGGCCGAGTGGCGGCGCCTGGGCCGCCAGTGCCGGCCGCTGACGAGGCTGGACGGCCTGCACATCGCCGGCCTGGGCCTGCTGATGACGTTGGGCGCCGTCATGCAGCAGATCGGCATCCAGTTCACCAGCGTCACCAACGCCGGCTTTCTGACCGCCGTCTACGTGCCGCTAGTGCCGGTGCTGGCCTGGCTGATGCTGGGCCACGTCGCGCACTGGTCGGTGTGGCCCGCGGCCCTGGGCTGCCTGGTGGGCGCCTTCCTGCTGTCCGGCGCGCACAAGCTAAACGTTGGTCTGGGCGACCTGTGGGTCGCCGGCTCGGCCATCCCGTGGGCGGTGCACGTGCTGATGGTGGGCCGCTGGGCCGACCGCATGGGCGCGCCCTTCCTCGTCGCCAGCGGCCAGTTCGCGGTCTGCGGCGTGCTGTCGCTGATTGCCGCCTTCGTCATGGAGCCGGTTCGCTGGGCCGGCATCGAGGCAGCCGCCTGGCCCATTGCCTACACCGGCGTGATGTCGGTGGGCATCGCGTTCACGGCCCAGGTCGTCGCGCAGCGCTACGCCCATGCGGCAGACGCGGCCATCATCCTGTCCGCGGAGACCTTGTTCGCCGCCGCCTTCGGCTACGTGCTGCTAGGCGAGCGGCTTCACACCGCGGGGCTGGTGGGTTGCGGGCTGATGCTGGGCTGCATCCTGCTGGTGCAACTGGTGCCGTTGTTCAGCCGCCCGCGCCGCGAATCGATTCTGACCAACCCGTCAAATTAGCTAGACTCTGCCGTCCCCCCCGAGGAGCCCCGCATGAGCGCAGACGTTTCCCATCTCGACGCCTACTGGATGCCATTCACGGCCAACCGCCAGTTCAAGCAGGCGCCGCGCCTGCTGACGGGTGCGGACGGCATGTATTTCCGCGACGACAAGGGCCGCGAGGTGCTCGACGGCATCGCCGGCCTTTGGTGCGTCAACGCGGGTCACAACCGGGCCAGGATCGTCAAGGCCATCCAGGAGCAAGCCGCAGAGCTGGACTTCGCGCCGCCCTTCCAGATGGCCCACCCCAAAGCGTTCGAGCTGGCGGATCGGCTGGCCAAGATCGCGCCTACGGGCATGAACCGCGTGTTCTTCACGAACTCAGGCTCGGAGTCCGTCGAAACCGCGCTGAAGATGGCGATCGCCTATCACCGCGTACGCGGCGAGGGAGCCCGCACCCGGCTCATCGGCCGCGAGCGCGGCTACCACGGCGTCAACTTCGGCGGCATCTCGGTGGGCGGCATGGTGGCCAACCGCAAGATGTTCGGCAGTCTGCTGGCTGGCGTGGACCACATCCGCCACACCCACGACCCGGCGCGCAACGCCTTCTCAGTCGGCGTCCCGCAACATGGTGCCGAGTTCGCCGACGACCTGGAGCGCCTGGTCGCGCTGCACGACGCGTCGACCATCGCAGCCGTCATCGTCGAGCCGGTGGCTGGCTCCACTGGCGTGCTGATCCCGCCGCAGGGTTACCTGCAGCGCCTGCGCGAGATCTGCGACAAGCACGGCATCCTGCTGATCTTTGACGAGGTCATCACCGGCTTCGGCCGCACTGGCAACCCCTTCGGCGCGCAGACCTTCGGCGTCACGCCCGACCTGATGACGGTGGCCAAGGGCATCACCAACGGCTGCGTGCCCATGGGTGCGGTGTTCGCTCAGCAGAAGATCCACGATGCCTTCATGACCGGGCCCGAGCACCTGATCGAGTTCTTCCACGGCTACACCTACTCGGCCCACCCGCTGGCCTGCGCGGCCGGCATCGCCACGCTGGACACCTACGCCGACGACGACCTGCTGACGCGAGCTGCGCGCATGCAGGAGGAGTTCGCCAAGGCGCTGCACTCGCTGCGCGACGAGCCCAACGTCATCGACGTGCGCAACATCGGCCTGGTCGGCGGCATCGAGCTCAAGCCCCTGCCCGGCGAGCCGGCCAAGCGCGCGTTCAACATCTTCCTGGACTGCTGGGAAAAGGGCCTGTTGATCCGCACGACGGGCGACACCGTCGCGCTGTCACCGCCGCTGATCATCGAGAGCAGTCACATCGAACGCATCATCGATACGCTGCGCGGCGCCCTGCGCCGGGCCGCCTGAAGGTCGTCGCCACCGCTGCACTAGACTGCGCGCCCGCTGAGGGTCGGAGCCGCAGCCCAAGGATCTTGATGACGTTGTTCGCCCCTTTCGCTAGGTATGCCCTGGCTGCCAGCCTGGTGCTGACCGCCCTGCCCGGCGTTGCCCAGTCCCTGACCTACCTCGGCCAGCAGATCGTGCCCACCGGCGCGAGCTTTCGCGGCCTGCCGGTCGGCGGCCTGTCCAGCATCGACTACGTGCCTGCCACCGGCCACTACCTGGCCATCAGCGACGACCGCAGCGACCGCGGCCCGGCGCGCTTCTACGAGCTGACGCTGGACCTCACCAAGTTCCGCCGCAGCGCCGATCCAGGCGAAGCGGGCGTCGGCTGGGTCAACATGACCACCATCCTTGACCTCGACGGCCAGCCGTTCGGGCGCAACATGGTCGACCCCGAGAGCCTGCGCCTGGACGGCAAGCGTGGCGTCATCTACTGGAGCAACGAGGGCCAGCGCAGCTCCGGCGCCATGCAGAACCCCACCATGCGCCGGATGCAGCTCGACGGCAGGCCCGCCGGCGAGTTCGCCGTGCCGAGCTACTACAACCCTAGCGGCAGCGCCAGCGGCCTCGCGGCGGGCGACATGGGCGTCTACAACAACCTGGCCTTCGAGAGCGTGGCCATCACGCCCGACGGCAAGACGGTGTGGACCATGTCTGAGAACGGCCTGGCCCAGGACAGCCTGCCCACGGCCGTGGGCCGCGGCAGCCGCGCGCGCATGCTGTCCTTCGACCTCGACACCGGCAAGCCCGGCGCCGAGTACGTCTATGACGTCGGCCCCGTGCCCTTCCCGCCGGCGCGCCAGGGCGATTTCGCCACCAATGGCGTGCCCGACATGCTGGCCTTGTCGGCCCACGAGTTCATCGTCATCGAGCGTGCCTTTGCGGTCGGCGCGATGACACCCGGCGTGGCCGCGCACACCAAGCAGCCCACCAGCAACACGATCAAGCTCTACCGCATCGACACCCGTGGCGCGACGGACGTGGCCGGCTGGCCCAGCATCAAGGGCCGCGAGGTGGTACCCGTCAAGCGCACCATGTTGCTGGATCTCTCCTCGCTAAAGAACGACGACGGCAGCGTGCTCGCGATGGACAACATTGAGGGCATCACGTTCGGCCCGCTTGTGGACGGCAAGCGCACGCTGATCCTCGTCTCCGACAACAACTTCAACCCTGCCCAGTTCACGCAGTTCATCGCGTTGACGGTAGATTGACCCCTCGCCCGGTCGCGCCCTTCTGAACGCAGGCGCGACCAGTCGGTCCCCCGCGGGACGGCGCTTGGCCCGAAAGCCCACAGCACATGCATCCCGTTCCCTGGCGCGCCTACGCGCTACTGGCCGCCAGCACCAGCCTGGTCGGCAGCTACGTCGGGCTGTCCAAGCTGCTGGTCGCGGCCTTCCCCATCTTCCTGCTCGCCGGCCTGCGCTTCGGCTTCGCGGCCGTGCTGATGCTGCCCTGGCTGAGAAAGCCCGAGCACGAAGCGCCACTGGACAGGCGCTCACGCGGGCTGCTGTTCCTGGAATCGTTCCTGGGCAACTTCCTGTTCTCCGTCTGCATGCTGTTCGGCCTGCGGCAGAGCTCGGCCGTCGTGGCCGGCGTCATCCTGGCCGGCATCCCGGCCGCGGTCGCGCTGCTGAGCCGGGTGTTCCTGAAGGAGCGCCTGAGCCGCCGCGTGCTGGCCGGCATCGCCTGCGCGGTGGGTGGCATCGCGCTGGTGGCCACCGGCAAGCAGGGCGGTGCCCAGACCACGCCCGCGGGCGCGCTGCTGCTGATTTCGGCGGTGTTCTGCGAGGCCTGCTACGTCGTCATCGGCAAGCGGCTGACTGCCGACCTGGCGCCGAAACGCATCAGTGCGCTGATCAACCTGTGGGGCCTGGTGCTGGTGTCGCCGCTGGCAATCTGGCAGGGCCTGAGCTTCGACTTCGGCGCGCCCCATGTGCTGGACTGGGTGCTGCTGGGCTACTACTCGGCCGTGGCCAGCATCGTCACGGTCTGGCTTTGGATGGCCGGGCTGGAACGACTGCCGGCCGCCAAGGCGGGGGTCTTCATGGTCTTCCTGCCGATCAGCACCGCGCTGATCGGCCTGCTGCTGGGTGAGCAGCTGTCCGCTCTGCAGGCCCTGGCCTATGGCCTGGCCTTATTGGGCGTGATGCTGGCGACATGGCCTGCGCCATCCTCGCGTCGGTAGGATCGCGGCATGTCCCTGGATGTCGATCTCGCGCGCTGGCGCGAGCACCTTGCCCGTTTCTCTGCCCTGTTGGGTGATCCGCCCGATCGGGAGGCCGCGCCCGGCCGCGAGGCCAGCCCCGGCCATTGCCTGATCTTTGCCCCCCATCCCGACGACGAATGCATCGTCGGCGCGCTGCCCCTGCGGCTGCGGCAGGAAGCCGGCTGGACCGTCTGCAACGTGGCCGTGACGCTGGGCAGCAACCCCGAGCGGCGCGAATCGCGTTGGGCCGAGTTGCTGGATGCCTGCGGCGTGCTGGGCTTCGACTGCATCCGTGTCGGCGCCGAAGGCCTGACCGACGTGCGCGCCGACACCGCCGAACGCGTGCCGCGTGTGTGGCAGCTGCATGTGCAGACCATCGCTGCGCTGCTGACCCAGCACCGCCCTGCACTGGTACTGGCGCCGCATGCGCTGGACGACAACCCCAGCCACCGCGGCGTCTACCGACTGGTCACCGAAGCGCTGGCCCAGGCGCGCCTGGACACCGTGCTGGCGCACACCGAGTTCTGGTCCACGCAAGCCACGCCCAACGCGCTGGTGCAGACCAGTGTTGCAGACACGGCCCGCCTCATTGCCGCGCTGGAACGACACACCGGCGAGATCACCCGCAACCCCTACCACCTGCGCCTGCCGGCCTTCCTGGCCGACGCCGTGCGCCGCGGCGGCGAGCTGGTGTTGGGTGCCGGTGAGGCCCCGCCCGACTTCGCCTTCGCCACTCTCTACCGCCTGGTCGCCTACCGGGCTGGCCAGCCCGCAGCCGAGCTGCCGCGCCGCGTCTACGCCGCCGACCAGGCCCTGTCCTCCGCCCTGCTGAAACCATGACTCAACCGACCCACCTCCGCGTCCACCAGTTCGCCGGCCTGCAGCCTGGCCCGCGCTTTCTCGTCACAGGCGCCGTGCATGGCAACGAGGTCCACGGCACGAGGGCGATGGCAGAGCTCATTCGCCAGTTGGACGCCGGCGAGCTGACGCTCAGGCGTGGCACGCTGACCCTGGTACCCATCGTCAACCCGCTGGCTCACCAGCTCAACCGCCGCGAGGGCGACCGCAACCTCAACCGCAACCTGCGCCCGCCCGTCATTGCACACGACTTCGAGGACCGCGTCGCGCGCGTGCTGTGCCCGCTGATCGCCCAGCACGACGGCATCCTGGACCTGCACAGCTTCCAGGGCCAAGGGCCTGCCTTCGCGATGATCGGCCCGCGCAACAACACCGGAGAGCTGGAGCCCTTCTCGCAGGAAGCCACCGAATCGGCGCTGGCCGCCCGCCTGGGCGTGGGCCGCATCGTCGAGGGCTGGCTGTCCACCTACGCCCTGGGCCTGCAGCGCCGCCAGCAGCGCGAGCACGACGGCTCGCGCCGTGCCACGCTGATCTCCGACCCGCACTACGGCGTCGGCACCACCGAGTACATGCGCTCCACTGGTGGCTGGGCCATCACGCTGGAATGCGGCCAGCACCTGGACGCCGAAGGCCCCGAGGTCGCCCGCCTGGCCATCCTGCGCGCACTGGTGTTCCTGGGCATGCTGGACGAGAGCGCCGTGGAGCCGCACCGGCCCGCCCAAGCGCCCGAGCTGCTGCAGCTCTACGAGGTCATCGACCGCGAGGACATGGGTGACGCCTTTGCGCGCGAATGGGCCAGCTTCGACGCCATCGAGAAGGGCCAGACGATCGGCACCCGCGCCAGCGGCGCAGCCGTGCTGGCGCCCAGCGACGGGCGCATCGTGTTCCCGAACGTGAAGTCGCAGCCGGGCACCGAATGGTTCTACCTGGCGCGGCCCAGCGACCGTCAGCTGGGCTGACCTGCGCCCGCGCAGCCCGTCAACGGGCGGGGTTGCGCACCGGACGGCTGGTCGCCGTGCTGCGCATCGGCGAGCCCCAGGTCTCGCGCTCGTACAGACACTGCAGCGCCTGGCCATCCTGCGTGAAATGCAGCTCGGTGCCGTCTGGCACCGCCAGACCGGCCAGCGCGTGCCGCAGCACGACCAGCGCCCGGGTCTGGTCGGCAACCTCGATGTCCAGCCGGTGGTGCGCCGCCTCCGGGCCGCTGCGGCCTCCTGGCAAGGATGGCAGCGACCGTCCCCAGCCAATGAGTTCGCCGAGCCCATCAGCCGACAGCACGCGCTCGATGTCCTCATGCAACGCAGGCAGACGCTCGGCCTGGCCGGGATGCAGCGGAATCTTGACGTACACGAAAGACGGCATGCCGCCGATTCTCCGGCAGCTCACCCCATCGTGCCGCGTGCCTGCATGGCCTCGCGCCAGCGGCGCAGATGCGGGTGCTCGTCGCCCGGCTTGACCTTCACGACGCGCGCAAAGTCCACCGCCACGACAGCTGTGATATCGGCGATGCTGAACTGCCCGGCCGCGATGAAATCCCGTTCGGCCAGATGAGCGTCGAGCGTCGCGAAGAAACCTTGAACCCGCGCCAGGCCGCGCTGCGCCAGGGCGGGGATCTGCGCGAAGTCCATCGGCCCCGGCAACGCGCGATCAACCATCGCCGGGCTGCTGTTGCGAAAGGCGTCCGCAATCGCCAGGAGTCCCTCGAACTCGACGCGCCACTGCCAGCTTGCAATCTCCGCTTTGTCCAGCGGCGTGCGGCCCAGCAGCGGCGGCTCGGGGAAGCTGGCTTCCACATAGGCCGCAATGGCGGCGTTGTCGGTCAACACCGAGCCTTCCTCGGTGCGCAGCGCGGGCACCGTGCACTGCGGGTTGATGAGGCGGAAGGCTTCCCCCATCTGCTCACCATTGCGCAGGTCCACCTGCACGGTGTGGTGAAGCACGCCCTTCTCCTCCAGCAGGATGCGCGCGCGGCGCGGGCTGGGTGCGGTGGCGCAGTCGTAGAGCGTGATCATGGTGCGAGCCTATCCTGCGTCCGGGTGTCGAAATCGCTGGCCTCGTGGCGTTCATGCAGTTGGCTGCTCGGCTCGCCCCAGGTGCGGTTGACCTTGCGGCCACGCTGCACGGCGGGGCGCTTGGCGATCTCGTCGGCCCAGCGGATGACGTGGGTGTACTCGTGCACCGACAGGAACTCGCCCGCGCCGTAGAGCTGACCCTTGGCCAGCGCGCCGTACCAGGGCCAGGCAGCCATGTCAGCAATCGTGTACTGCTCGCCGGCCAGGTAGGGCCGCTCAGCAAGGTGGCGGTCCAGCACGTCCAGCTGGCGCTTGACCTCCATCGCGTAGCGGTCGATGGGGTATTCCTGCCGGGTCGGCGCGTAGGCGTAGAAATGGCCGAAGCCGCCGCCCAGGAAGGGCGCGCTGCCCATCTGCCAGAACAGCCAGCTCAAGGCTTCGGCCCGCGCCGCGCCTCCCTCGGGCAGAAAGGCGCCGCCGAACTTCTCGGACAAATACATCAGGATGGCGCCCGACTCGAACACACGCACCGGCTGCGGTTCGCCATGGTCCACCAGCGCCGGGATCTTGGAGTTGGGGTTGGCCGCGACGAAGCCGCTGCTGAACTGCTCGCCGTCGCCGATCCTGATCAGCCACGCATCGTATTCTGCCCCACTGCGGCCGAGGGCCAGCAGCTCCTCCAGCATCACGGTGACCTTGACCCCGTTGGGTGTAGCCAGCGAATAGAGCTGAAGCGGGTGGCGGCCGACCGGCAGGTCCTTGTCGTGGGTGGCGCCCGCGACGGGGCGGTTGATGTTGGCGAACTGCCCGCCGTTGTCCTTGTTCCAAGTCCAGACCTTGGGCGGGGTGTAGGTGTCGGTCATTCGGGGTTGTGTCTCCACGCAGTGCAGTGCCGCACGCTAACCCGGCCCTCAAGCACCCGGCGACTGTACGGACTTCGCCCCGCTCCACCGACAATCGCACACCGCTTCGCCAGACCCTTTCCATGCGCATTGATTTCATCTCCGACGTCGTCTGCCCCTGGTGCGCCATCGGCCTGTATTCGCTGGAGGCCGCTGCTGCCCGCATCCCCGGGCTGCAGCTGGACCTGCACTTCCATCCCTTCGAGCTCAACCCCGGCATGGGGCCGCAAGGCCAGGACATCGAAGAGCACCTGGCCGAGAAATACGGTGCCAGCGCGGCCCAGCTGGCCGGCACCCGCCAGGCTATCCGCGAGCGCGGCGCAGCGCTGGGCTTCGACTTCCGCTCCGAAGCGCGCAGTCGCATCTACAACACGCGCGACGCCCACCGCCTGCTGCACTGGGCTGACGAGGCCTTCGGCGGCGGCGTGCAGCGCACGCTAAAGGTGGCGATGCTGAAGGCCTATTTCACGGCTGGCCGCGACGTGTCCGATCACGCCGTGCTGCTGGACCTGGTCACCCAGGCCGGTCTGCCCGAGGCCGAAGCGCGCGAGCTGCTGGCCGGCGACCGCTTTGCCGCAGAAGTCAAGGCCGCCGAGGCCGAGGTGCATGCCCAGGGCATCCACGCCGTGCCGGCCATCATCGTCAACCAGCGCCACCTGATCCAGGGCGGGCAGTCGGTCGAGGTCTTCGAGCAACTGCTGCGGCAGGTGCTGGACGTGCCGGCCTGAGGAACGCGCGCGGCGTCCACAGTTCAGAGGATTTGCGCGGCCAACGGCCGCGCTACCCTCGTCGGGCATTGCCGGGAGACGCCGATGAAGACCTTGCTTGCCACCGCTCTGGCGCTGGGCGCCAGCGCCCATGCCATGTCCGCCACGCCGACCGTAGCGAACGTGTTCAACCTGCGGGTCAACAACAGCGCCAACAGCGGCAACCGTGCGACCGGCGACATCATCGTCTGGGGCGCCAACGGCGTCGCGCCGCCAGCGGGCGAGCCGGGCGCCTATGTCTACGGCTTCTCCGGCACGTGCCCGGTGGGCAAGACCTGCGACGGCTTCACCACTGATCCCGACTGGGTCAAGCAACGCCTCTTCGAGCGCGACATGACCGGGCTGCCGCACCAGTATTTCGCCTCGCGCCCCTATGACCCGACGCTGACCGGCTCCTGGCGCATCTACCTGTCCAGCAGTGAGAGCTTCAACCCCAACGCCGTCTATCAGACGCCCGAGCTGGGCAGCGTGGCCGCCATGCCCTTCGTCAGCTCGATGACGGTCAGCGGCTCGGGCTTGACGCCCAGCGTCAGCTGGACCTTGCCGGCCAGCGCGCCCTCAAGCATCGACCAGATGCGCGTGCGCGTGTTCGACAACAGCCATCCGGTCACCGTCGAGTCACGCTACGGCGCCACCAGCAGCTTCCTGCAGGCGGACCAGCTTTTCCAGAGCGCACCGCTCGCCAGTACCAGCTACACGTTGCCGGCGGGCCTGCTGAGCTACGGCACTCATTACTCGATCTCCATCGACCTCAACCACGTGCGAGCCGACGGCAGCCACGCGTCGCGCTCGGCGTCCTACTTCGACTTCACGCCCATCAACCCCGCCACGCTGCCGGCCGGTGTCGGCAACATCGCGCTGCCGACGCTGGCACCGGTGCCGACGACCGAAGGCCTGCTGGCCGGGCCCGTCTACGGCTTCAGCGTCGCCGACGTCGGGCCCGATCACGTCACCTTCATCGACCCGGTTGTCGCCACGGGCTTCGGCTATGCCACCGGTGCGACAGATCCCAACTTCAAGGCTGTGCAGGTGGCCAGCAACGTCGGCGACGGGCTCTACGAGGTCTGGACCTGGGACGGCCATGCCTGGCAGAAAAGCGCCGCCGCGTTGGCCGCAGGCGCCAGCTTCGACTTCACGGCCCATGGCTTCGCGGCCGGCGTGGACCGCTTCCAGATCCGCGGCATCGAGGCCTCGGCCGGCGTCAATGCCTTCGACGTGACGGGTTTCGTCACTGGCCTGTCCTTCGTCGCCGCCGGCAACTTCACCGGCACCATGCAAGCGCTGACCGTCGACGCCGTGCCCGAACCGGCGACCTGGGCGCTGTGGCTGGTGGGTACTGCCGCGCTGCTGACATGGCGGCGCCGCCAAGCCTGAGACAATCCGGCCCAACCCCGAAGGAGCCCGCCGCTGGCGGGCTTCGCGTTTGTCTGGAGCCCTGTTTCTCGTGTTCAAGAACCTCATCACCTACCGTATCGGCGAAGGCTGGACGGCCGACGCCCAATTGCTGGCCGAACAGCTCGCCAAGGAAACCTTCTTGCCCTGCGCGCCCACCCAGCCGCTGGCCGTCGGCTGGGCGCCGCCGCGTGGCGTCGAGCATGCGCCGCTCGTCGAAGTGGTCGACGGCCATTGGCTCATCAAGCTCAAGCGCGAACAGCGACTGCTGCCCTCCTCTGTCGTGCAGGAACGCGTGGACGAGCTGGCCGAGCACATGGAGGCCACCACCGGCCGCAAGCCTGGCAAGAAGGCCAAGAAGGAGCTGAAGGAGCAGGCCGCGCACGAGCTGCTGCCGCGCGCCTTCACCAAGACCTCGGCCACTCAGGTGTGGATTGCACCCGCGCAGCAACTGCTGTTCGTCGACGCCGGCTCCAGCAGCCGCGCCGACGAGGTCATCACGCTGCTGATCCAGGCCAGCCAGGGGCTGAGCCTACAGCTCGTGCAGACCGCCGAGAGCCCCGCTGCCTGCATGGCCGCCTGGCTGCTGGATGGCGTCACGCCCGAGGGCTTCCAGATCGAGCGCGAGTGCGAGCTCAAGGGCAGCGATGATGAGAAGCCCGTCGTCCGCTACGCCCGCCACCCGCTGGACATCGACGAGGTCCGCGCCCACCTGACCAGCGGCAAGATGCCCACGCGCCTGGCACTGAGCTGGAGGGACCGCGTCGCCTTCACGTTGACCGAGGGCTTTGCGGTCAAGAAGATCAGCTTCCTGGACCTGGCCTTTGAAGGCCGGCCTGAGGCCAGCGGCGACGAAGCCTTCGACGCCGACCTGGCCTTGGCCACCGGCGAGCTGGGTCGACTGATCCCGGCACTGATCGAGGGGCTGGGCGGTGAGCACGACTTTGCCGCTGCCGGCGCAGCCCCGGCAACCGTGCTGGCGGACCTGCCCGACCCCACGCCCGAGGAAGCGCTCGGCGAGTCGCCGCCCTGGTGATCCCCGCCTGATCGCCGCGGCTCAGCCCGGCGGGCTGCGGCGCGTGGCGGCAGACACCACGTCCAGCGCGCTGGTACTGCCCGCGTCGGCGCCCACCTCGGCGCAGGCCTGCGGGTGGTCATGGAACGTGCGGCCATCCACGGTGACCACCAGCGCCGGGTTGAGCGAGCCCTGGCGAGCAGCCCGGATAGAGGCCGCCATGGCCGGCAGGCTGTGCTCGCGCGTGAACGCAGGGCTGAGCGACAGGTCCAGTACATCGAACCAGCGCTCGTGCAAGACCTGGCTCAGCGCGGCGTCGGTGGCGGGGAACTCGCAGCTCACATCCCAGCCGGCGCGCCAGAACATCTCCGACGCGATCACGCTGCCCAGCAGATGGGGCTCGCGCGGCGACGGTGCCACCAGCACGGCGCACGGCACCGACAAGGGCGGCAGCGCCGCGTCAGCGTTGGAGCGTTCCGCGCTGGCGCGACGCAGCGCTACCTGCATCTGGCCCAGCCCCAGGGTCACGTCCAGGTCGCTGCAGTCGTCCGACTGCCACAGGTCGCCTAACGCTCGCGCGGCAGGCTCGAACAGGCCAGCGCAGAGCTGGGTGATGGTGCGGCCCTCGGCGCGCAGCTTGTCGACCATAGCGAAGGCCTGCTGGGGGTCGGCGGTCAGCAGCAGCTGGGCCAGCTCTATGGCACGGGGGTCGGCGACCGGCAGCGCCAGTGGCAGCACGGCATGCTTGGCCAGCAACTCGGGGACGATGACGTCGTCCACCAAGGCCTGCAGCGACTGCCGATCCGCCCTCACCTGCGCGCTCACCTGCGCCTTGACGGGGGTGGTGCTCAACACGTCGATCAAGCCGGTGCGCAGCAGGGCCTCGCCACGGCGGCGACGCAGCGTCAACGCGCTGCCGCCGAAGAAACGCACGGGTGTCGTCGACTTGCCCAGCAGGGCGATGTCCGTGTGCCGGTGGTCGCGCAGGATGGACTGCCAGACCCGCCCGACGCCCTCGGGCGGCCCCTCCAGCCACTGCAGGAATCGACCCTGGTCGTACACCAGAAGCCCGGTGATGCCCTCCTGGCGATTGCGCGCCTGTGACGAATGGATGAGCTGCTGCAGGTGCGTGTCCGACAGCGGCGCGATGGCGCGGCTCTCGTACAGCACGCTGGACAACTGAACCATGGACGCGGCGTTGCTTGCCGAGCGAACCGCCGGGCTGCGTGACGCTGAAGACCGCTGGAATGACATGCTTGCTCCTTGACCCCACCGCCCCGAGAAGGGCACGGTCGGACGCAGGCAGCGTGGCGAGGCGACAAGGCGCTGCCGGCCGAATGGCGTCCCACCGGTGCACCCCGCCCGAGGATTTTCAATGCTGCGGCAGGTCTCCTGGCTCGCGGGTCGACGCTGCTGTCTGGCCTTCCCGGTGGATCCAACCACCCGTGGCACTCGGCGACAGCGAACTCACCGCTCACAGTTGCGGGGGCAGCCCCGGCATGACCACACAGGGCAGCGCACCGGGTTCCCTCTTAGCTTTCGGCGCCTCGCAACGCTGAAAGACCGTAGCCTCGCCATGCTCACATCGACATTCAGGCACTGTCAAGAGAGCTTTACAGCAGGCCCGCCCTCGTCAGAACCCCAGCTTCAGCGTCACACGCACCGTGCGCGGCCCGGCGGGATGGACGTGCCTGTCGGCCACCGATGCCGCCTCGCCGGGCAGTTGCGACTCGTAGAAATACTCGATGTCGTTGACCTTGCGGTCCAGCAGGTTGAAGACATCCAGCGTCAGCTCGCTGTTGCGGCCGAACATGTCACCGAGCTTGCGGCCGACGCGCAAATTGGTCGTCATCGCCGAGCGCGAGCGGACGCTGTTGTCCTCGATCAGCGAACCCGGACCGAGGTAGCGCCACTGCACGCTGGCCGACCAGGGGCCGAGGTCGCGCACGGTGACGGCGATGGAACCGACCTTGTCGACGGCATTAGGAATGCGGTTGCCGGCGGGGTCGACATCGGCGAAGCGCGCGTGCGTCCAGGCCAGGTCGGCGTCGATCAGCAACCAGGGCATGGGCACGTAGCGGTTGTTCCACTCGAGGCCATGACGCTTGCTGGGGCGGTTGGGCTCGGTGGCGCCAGCGTCACCGACATAGACGAGCTCGGAGTCGAAATCCAGCTTCCACAGAGCGACTGAGCTTTGCAAGCCCGGCACCCACTCCGTGCGCGCGCCCAGCTCCATGCCGCGCGCGGCGACGAGGCCGGGCACGCGCTCGACGGCGTCGCCGGTCTTCGGGTCGACCGACGCCGTCGTGCCGCGCGCGTCGTTGCTGTGAAAGCCCCGGCCGGCGTTGAAGAAGAACTCGGTCTTGGCCCAGGGGCCGGCGATCAGCGACAGCTTGGGCGAGAACAGGTGGGCCGAGGCGCTGCCGGAATTGGCGGCGTTGGTGAGGCTGTCGACCTTGAAGCTGGCCCGGTCCGCCCGCAGGCCAACGACGCTGCGCAGCCAGGGCGTCAGCTCGACCGAGGTCTGACCGTAGACGCCGAGCTGGGTCTCGCGCACGTTGTCGTCGCGCGTGGTGCTGGTGATGCGGCGCTCCACAGTGTCGTAGAGGCCGACGCGGATCCGGTCATGGCGCAGCTGCATGCCGATCTCGGTCCTGGCCGGCAGGTCGCCCAGGCGGTGCTCAACGGCGTGGCTCGCGCTGGCGCCGTAGATGCTGCGCTTGTCCTGCTGCGAGAACTGGTCGCCTTCGTTTGGCCGCTCAAGCGCGTAGGTGAAGTTGGAGAAGAGCTTTAGCCGGTAGTTCATCGCGTAGGTCGCGACATTCGTCGTCTCGCTGCCGGTGTTGCGGTGCCATTCGCCGGACAGGCTGCTGCGGCGCGTCTCGCCGCCGTCGCTGCCATCGACCGCGTCGAAGCGGCCGAAGGGCTGGCCGTTGAAGGTGCCGGCGCTGATCAGGCGCTCGGGCACTTGGTCGGTCGAGTTCCACTTCGCGTCGTAGCCCATCAGGCTGGCGCTCCAGCCCTCAGCGCCCGTGCCCCAGGAGAGGGTCAAAACGCCATTGTTCTTGCGCAAGCGTTCGGGCAGCGTCCACGGGCCGTCGTCACGCTGAAACTCCACGGCACCAAGCAGGTTGAGCCCGGCACCCAGTGAGGTCGAGCCAGCACCGACAAAACGCGTGAACTTGCTCTCGCCCATCGTCAGCGCGGCGAAGTTCTGGTCCAGCGCGTTGCGATAGGCGATGTCGGCCGAACCGGCAGCCGCGAAATCCCCGTTCTTCGCGAAGTAAGGCCCCTTGCGGTACTCGATGCGGTCGACCAGCTCGGGGATGAGGAAGTTCAGATCTGAATAGCCCTGGCCGTGGCCATGCGTGGGCATGTTGACAGGCAGGCCGTTAACGGTGGTGGCGAAGTCGGTGCCGTGGTCGAGGTTGAAGCCGCGCAGGAAATATTGGTTGGCCTTGCCGTCGCCTGAGTGCTGCGTGACGATGAGGCCGGGCACGAACTCCAGCACCTCGCCCGGGCGCAGCGCGGGGCGGCTCTTCAACAGCTCAGCGCGGATGGTGCCTTGCGAGGCCGCATCGGCGCTGCCGATGGCGTTGTCGTAGTGGCGGCCGGTGACTTCGACCTTGTCGAGCTGGGCAGCGACTGCGGCAGTGGGCACCTCGGCCTGCGCTTGGGCGACAGTGGCGACGAGCAGGCTGCCAGCGGCCAGCAGCAGCGGCCGGAAATGGCGGTTCTTGAGCATGTGATCTCTCGGGAAGAGGGGGCCTTGCGCGCCTGCGCAAGTGCACGCCTGTCGCGTCGGGACAGGCTGAAGTCGGCGGGCGATGGACAGGCGCCAGGAGTGCGCCCGGCGCGGTCAGCCGCGCGGTGGCGTCAGCGGCGGCGCGATGACACGGTCGCGCCAGTCGAGCGCCGTGGCGGCGGGGCGATCACCACCCTCGCCGACCGGCATCGCCAGCGCAGCCGGCAGCCAGGCCAGGAAGGCCGTCGCACCGGCTTGTAGAGAGTCGTCCGCCGGGTCGCCGACCTCGACCACGTCGGCCGTCTCGTGCGAGTGCCGGTGAAAGACGCCGCCATGCTCGTGCAACTCACCGGCAGGCCCCTGGCTCAGCACCGAGCCGAGCCTGGCGCCTTGCAGCCGGGGGTCTTGGGCGGCGTGCAGTTGGTCCAACAGTGCCCGCAGCGGCGACAGGAAGGGTCCTGCGGCCTGCGACGCACCCGTGTGCACATGGCGATGCCCATGGATGCCCGCCACCAGCTGCGCCACGCCCTGCAGCGGCAACACGACGAGCAGCATCACGAGGATGCCGACGCGCGTTTTTTGCAGCAGGGATAAAAGGATGGGGGGCACGGAGGAGGAGTCGACGGAAGAACCGACACATTTTCAGCCGCAGGCATGGCCTGCGTATGACAGGCGCCCGTTCGTTCTACGCGCGCCGCCGGCAGTTGGATTCGACGGCCCGCGGTTCACGCCCCCCAGGTCGCGAACGGACTCACCGCGAGATTGGCGTTGACGTAGCGGGCGTCACCGGTGACCTCGTCACCCAGCCAGGCCGGGCGGGCAAAGGGCTGGCTCTCGGATTCGAGTTCGATCTCGGCCACGACGAGGCCCGCGTTGGCGCCGAGGAACTCGTCAACCTCCCAGGTCATGCCTTCATGCGGGCACAGGTGGCGGATCTTCTCGACGACCGGGCCATCGCACATCGCCAGCAGGGCCTGGGCGTCGGCCAGCGGCACTTCGTACTCGAACTCGGCCCGCGTCGCGCCGCGCGTGGCGCCCTTGATGGTCAGGAAGGCGGCGCTGCCCGCGACGCGCACGCGCACCGTGCGGGCAGGGTCGCGGCTGAGGTAGCCCTGGCTGAAGCGGGTCTGCGCCGAGGCCTGCTGGCGCCAGCCGTCACCGGTGACGAGGAACTTGCGTTCGATCTCAATGCCCATCGTTGGCACCTCCGGCGCGGGCGGCAGCCTCGCGCAGTTTGTCCTTCTTGCTCTTGCGCGTCGCGCTCTTGATGCCGCCAGTGGCCTGCGCCTCGGTCGCCACCGCCTGCGGCTCGAAGCCCGCCAGACGCTCGCGCGGCACGCGCTGGCCCTGGCGCTTCTCGATAAGGCGGAAATGGCTCTCGGCGTTCTCGGCGCTGTCCGCGCAGATGAAGCTGACGGCCACGCCCTCGGCGCCCGCGCGGCCGGTGCGGCCGATGCGGTGGGTGTAGTCTGCAGCGGAGCGCGGCAGCTCGTAGTTGACGACGGCGTCCAGCGCGTCGACATGCAGGCCGCGCGCGGCCACGTCGGTGGCCACCAGCACGTTCACGCTGCCAGCCTTCAGCGCTGCCAGCACATCGCGGCGCGCGCCTTGGCTCAGCTCGCCGTGCAGCACGCCGGCCTTGAAGCCGTGGGTGAAGAGCTTGTCCGATACCAGCTCGGCCGTGTAGCGGCTGGCCACGAACACCAGCGCGCGCGGCCACGCCTCGTCCTTCAGCAGTTGGCGCAGCGCGGGCAGGCGCTGGGCACGGTCGAGCTGGATGGCGAGCTGGGTGATCTGCGGCGGCGCCTCCTCGATCTCGATGCGCACCGGCTCGTGTAGCAGCTGGGCAGCCAGGCTCTCGACGGCGGGCGCGAAGGTGGCCGAGAACAGCAGGTTCTGCCGGCGCGCCGGCAGCTGTGCGATGACGCGCTGCAACTCGTCCGCGAAGCCCAGACCCAGAAGGCGGTCGGCTTCGTCCAGCACCAGGCATTGCACGCCGGAGAGCTGCAGGCCGTTGTGGTCCAGCAGGTCGAGCAGCCGGCCGGGCGTGGCCACCATGACGTCGCAGCCGCCGCGCAGCGCCATCAGCTGCGGGTTGATGGACACGCCGCCAAAGGCCAGCGCGATCCTGGGCCGGTGCAGCAGAGTGGCCGCGACCTCTCGCAGGAACTCTGCCGTCTGCGCCGCCAGCTCGCGGGTGGGCGCCAGCACCAGCGCCCGGGGCCCCGGTCGGGGTGGCGACTCGACCAGCCGCTGCAGCAACGGCAGCGCGAAGGCGGCGGTCTTGCCCGAGCCGGTTTGCGCCAGGGCGAGCACGTCGTGGCCCGCCAGCACGGGTGGCAGGGCCGCGGCCTGGACGGCGGTGGGCGCGTGATAGCCCTGTTCGCGCACGGCGCGCAGCAGGGCGGGCGTGAGGCCCAGGGTGGCGAAGGACATACCCGATTGTCGCGGTCCGGCGCTGCTGCTCAGAACAGTGACTGCTGGTCACCCGCGAGCTGCCCCACGGCGCGCGCCTCGATGAGCAGCAAACGCCGCTTGGTCTCCACGCCGCCAGGTGCAGAGAAACCCGTCGGCGCCCCACCCGCACCCATGACGCGGTGGCAGGGCACGATGGGCGCGAAAGGGTTGTGGCCTTCGGCGCGGCCGACGGCACGGGCAGCGCCGGGCTCGCCCAGGGCGGCAGCCAGCTCGCCGTAGGTGCGGGTCTGGCCGACGGGGATCTGGCGCGTCAGCCACAGCGTCTGGCGTTCGAACTCGGGCACGGCGCGGTCGTCCAGCTTCACATCCAGCAGTTCGCGGTGGTCGGCCGTCTCACCGGCCAGCAGGCGCTGGACCCGTGCGATGACGTCGCGCACGAGCGCCGGCGGCTCGGCCTCGGCGGCATCGTCGAAGCGGTGGCGCATCAACGCCCGCAGCGCTTCGGCATCGGCGGCCGGCAGTTGCGAGCCGATCAGGCCCTCGCTCGCGTCGCCGCGCCACGCGATCCCGCAAGGGCCCAGCGCGGTGGGGAAGATGGCGAATTGCGGCGTCATGCAGCCTGGCCGAGCCGCGCTGCACTGGCCTGGGCAGCGACCTGACGCGGCGCCAGCATCTTCAGCCGGTGGTCGCTCCAGACTTGGCGCCAGCGCCGCGCGCCCGGCGTGCCGTTCCACAGGCCGAGGGCGTGGCGCATCGCATGCGCCCAGGAACGACCGGCAGCGTGCACGCGGTCGAGGTAGTCCAGCCAGGCGTCTTCCACCTGCTCGCGCGACACGGCCGGATCAGGCCGACCGAAGAAGCGCGAGTCCCACTGCGCCATGCTCCAGGGCTCGTGGTAGGCCTCGCGGCCGACCATGACGCCGTCGACCTGCATGAGCTGTTCAGCAATCTCGTCGGGCGTCTTCAGGCCACCGTTGATTGCGATGGTCAGTTGCGGGAACTCACGCTTGAGCCGGGCCACCAGCTCGTAGCGCAGCGGCGGCACCTCGCGGTTCTCCTTGGGCGACAAGCCCTGCAGCCAGGCATTACGGGCATGGACGATGAAGACCTCGCAGCCGGCGTCGGCCACGGTGCCGACGAAGTCGCGCACGAACTCATAGCTTTCGATCCTGTCGATGCCGATGCGGTGCTTGACGGTGACTGGCAGCGCCGTGGCGTCGCGCATGGCCTTCACGCAGTCGGCCACCAGCTGCGGCTCGGCCATCAGGCAGGCGCCGAAGGCCCCCTTCTGCACGCGCTCGCTGGGGCAGCCGCAGTTCAGGTTGACCTCGTCATAGCCCCAGCGCTCGGCCAGCTTGGCGCAGGCGGCCAGATCGGCGGGCTCGCTACCGCCCAACTGCAAAGCGACCGGGTGCTCCTCGGCATTGAAGTCGAGGTGACGGGGCTGGTCGCCATGCAGCAAGGCGCCGGTCGTCACCATCTCCGTGTACAGCAGTGTGTGGCGCGTGATGAGCCGGTGCAGGTAGCGGCAATGGCGATCGGTCCAGTCCATCATGGGCGCGACGGACAGGCGCCAGGGACTGTGACTCACGCCTGTCATTCCAGGTCCCGCAGCGGGTGCTGGTCGGGTGCCCAGGGGCTCACGAAGAAGGCGGCCACCTCGGCGGCGTCGATGCCGGCGACCGTGGCAGGCTGCCAGCGCGGCGCATGGTCTTTGTCGACCGCCAGGGCACGTATGCCCTCCACCGTCTCGCTGTGCGCCGCGCCACGCAGGTGGAAGCTGTGATGCACCAGGTCGCGCTCCAGGCGCAGGTCATCGGCCAGGCTGAGCTTGCGGCCACGGCGCACCAGCTCCAGCGTGACGGCCATCATCGTCGGCGAGCGCTTCAGCAGCGTGGCGTGCGTGTCACGCGCCCAGTCGTCATCCGCCTGGGCCAGCGAGTCGAGGATGGCAACCACGGTCGGCTGGCCGAAATGGCGGTCGATGCGATCCATCGTGGCCTTCGGGGCCGACACGGGAGCGAGGTCGGCACGCTCCATGACGGTGGCGACGACGTGCTCGGCGCTGGGCTGCTCGCCACGGCGCAGGTCTTCGATCAGCGCGGGCCATTGCTCGGCGCGCACGAACACATCGCCCAGGCCCCACTCGATGGCATCACCTGCGGCGATGGCGTGACCCGTCAGCGCCAGCCATTCGCCGACATGGCCCGGGCATTGAGCCAGGAACCAGCCGCCACCCACGTCGGGGAACAGGCCGATACCGGTCTCGGGCATGGCAAGCCTGGATTGCTCCGACAGCACGCGCAACTTGGCACCCTGGCTGATGCCCATGCCGCCGCCCATGACGATGCCGTCCATCAATGCGACGCAGGGCTTGGGATAGGCGTGGATCAGGTGGTTGAGGCGGTATTCCTCGGTGAAGAAGTCCTCCAGCGACGCGTCACCCGCGTGCGCGGCCTGGTGGAAGAAGCGGATGTCGCCACCCGCGCAGAAGGCCGGCGGCTTGCCTTCGCGGCCGGCGCCCAGCAGGGCCACGGCCTGGATCTCGGGACACGCGGCCCAGTGGTTCAGCAGTGTCGTGATGTCGCGGACCATCGCCAGCGACAGCGCGTTCAGCGCCTGCGGCCGGTTCAGCGTGACGAGGCCGAGGCAGCCGTTCACCGCGGCATGGACCTGGCCTTCGGACACCAGAGACGGGATCAGATCGTCGTTCATGCGTTCTTCAGGACGGTTTTGACGGAAGGAGGCGCCAGCGCCTCGTTGGCAATCAATGCGGCGAGCACGAGGCTACCGCCAATCAGCGCGGCGCTGCCCGGGTGTTCGCCCGCAAAAGCCCAGGCCCACAGCACGCCCAGCAGCGTTTCCGCCTGACCCAGCAGCGCCAGCTCATGACCGGGTAGTTCTCGTGCCAGACGCACCGCGAGCAGACAGGGTACGGCGAGTTGAAAGACCCCGAGAAAGCCCAGCAGACCCAGGTCGTGCGTGCCGGCCTGCAGGGGCCAGGCCAGCGGGAGTGTGGCGACCATGGAGATCAGCGCACCGATGAGCACGGCCGGCAGCATGTCGCCCTCCTGTCCAACCCTTTGCAGCAGACACCAGTTGCTGGCGGCGGCAAGCGGCACCCCTAAGGCCACGAACACCCCCAGCAGCGGCCCACCCAACTGGCCACCGAACATCCAGGCAATGCCCGCAGCGGCCACCGCAATGGCCCACCACGTCCGCGACGGGATGGGCTGGCGCAGGAACACCCGCGCTAACGCGGCCGTGAACAGCGGCGACAGCGACATCGTGACCAGCACGTTCGCCACCGTCGTCAGAGACAGCGCCACCATGAATGCCGTGAACATGACGGCCCAGCAGACGCCCGATGCCCACACCGCGCCGCCGCGCATCGCCGCCAGCAGCGTCCTGCCACGCATGGCGCCAAGGATGAGCACCAGCGCCACCGCATTGAAGGTGCTGCGCCAGAACGTGATCTCGAATCCCCGCGCCTCGTCCAGATGACGCGTGACCACACCCGCCGAGCTCCACATCAGCGTGACCAGCAGCATCAGCAATACAGCGGACCGGTGGCTCATCAACGAAGAGCGCCCCTTAAAAGGGGCGCGGGCAAAACTCTGGCTGGAGCTCCGGACTTAAACAGTCCTGAGGATTGTTTATGCCTGGCGAAGGCCAGGGCCTCAACGCCCTGGCATTGGGGAGCTCAACATTCCCGCGGAACGCGAGCGA
>JACPYV010000136.1 GCA_016195825.1 Burkholderiales bacterium
AGGGTCCACATCGGAGTCCGCCATGAAAACCCTTGCCCGCACGCTGATCGTTTCTGCCTTGGTGGCTGCCACCGGCGTGGCGGGTGCCGGTCCGCGCTACTACGGCCCCTCGCATGGCCACTACCACCACCATGACGGCTGGGGCCTGGGCGGCCTGGTGCTGGGGCTGGCCGTGGCGGTGCCGCTGATTGCGTTGGCCAGCCAGGCTGACCGGGCGCCCGATGTGGTCTACGTGCAGCCGCCGCCGGCCCCGCTGCCCCCGCCGCCGGTCGTCTACGCACCCCAGCCCGTGTATGCGCCCAGTCGCCCCGCGCCGGTGATCTACCCGCGCAACGGGCAGAGCAACGCGCAGCTCGAGGCCGACAACCGCGAGTGCAACCGCTGGGCGACGACCCAGCAGGCCGCCATGGCCGACGCCAGCGTGTTCCAGCGCGCCGTCGAAGCCTGCATGGACGGCCGCGGTTACACGCTGCGCTGACCCGGCACCGTTCCCGGGGCGACGGCCCTTTGCGGTCTGGCGGTACCGTGAGTGACCTGGCTGCGGCCGGGTCGATACATTGCCCCCTGCGCCAACCCTTGGCGTCGGCAATCACAGTCACGGAGGTCTCGATGGACAACCCCAGCGTCACCCTGATCCAGCGTCAGGGCTACCAGTTCGAACACCACTACGCGCCGGAGCTGCCCGTGCTGCTGGCCGACGAGCCGGTGCCCTTCGGTACCGGCCTGGGGCCGGACCCGGTGGAGCTGCTGGCCTCGGCGGTGGGCAATTGCCTGAGCGCGTCGCTGTGGTTTGCCTGCCAGAAGTACAAGGACGACCCGTCGCCGCTGCGCACCGAGGTCAAGGCGACGGTGGGCCGCAACGAGCGGGGCCGCAACCGCGTGCAGGGACTGGCCGTGGACCTGCACCTGGGCAAGCCGGCGGACCAGCTCGGCCATCTCGCCCGCGTGCTGGAGACCTTCGAGGACTACTGCACCGTCACGCAGAGCGTGGCGCCGGCCATCCCCGTGACGCTGCGCGTGCTGGACAGCAGCGGCGCCGTGCTGAAAGGGGACGGGCCGGCCTGAGCCGCCGACATTCGAGACTTTGTTGACATTCCTGCCGCCGGGCCCCCCCGGGTTGAACGAGGCCAAATCACAGACCCCCACCATAGACTGCGACCCGTTGCAATTTACGTTCTAGGGGGGTCATGTGGTGAAGAGCATTGTTTCGTCGGTGTGTGCGCTGGTGGCGCTGGGCGCGGTTTCGCAGGCGCAGGCCGGTGCGCTGACGCTGAACAACACCTACACGCTGGGTGCCACGCTGTCGGCGGCCTCGACCAACTACCACCCCCAGGGCATGAGCTACGACGAAAGCAGCAACGAGCTGATCTTCGTCGACCAAAGCGCCAACAGCATCGTCCGCACGGACCGTACCGGCGCCGTGCTCGGCACGCGCACCATCGGGCAGATCACCTTCAGGCCGGATGGCTCGAATGCGTCGACCGCCAATCACGTCGTGTCGGTCGCCGCGGATGCCGGCAACTACTACTTCAGCGACTACACCAACAACAGCACGGGCTATGACCTGTACCGCATCGGCAAGGCCTCCGGCGCGGCAGCAGCGGTTGGCGCCGAGACGGCAGCCTTTGGCGGCTATCCGATCGATGTCCGCAGCGGCCAGCTCTACCGCACCGAGGCGACGACGGGTTACTCCAACAGCACGCTGCACAACATCCGCGTGTCGTCCACCACGACGCCCGACACCATCACCAAGACGCTGACGCTGACTGGCACGGGCATTGCCGATTTCGCCATCGACACGAGCCACAACTCCATCTGGGTGCTGGACTACCTGGCCTCGGCGTCGATCCGCCGCTTCGACCTCACTACGGGCTCGTTGCTGGAGACCTTTGGCCTCGGCCTGGAAGGCCTGGACGCCGGCCTGACCTATGGCAACGGCCAGCTCTTCTATTACGACTGGCGCAGCGGCAGTGGCAGCAGCCTGAAGGTGTTCGACGTCAGCGGCATTGCCAGCACGACGCCTGCCTCCCTGCCGGAGCCCGGCGCGCTGGCCCTGTTGGGCGTCGCCCTGTCCGCGATGGTTGTGGCGGGCCGGCGTCGCAACCGGCGCGCTCAAGGCCTGTAAGCCGGCGCTCGACGCCGTCAACAAGCCGCTGGGGCCAGGCCTGCAGCGGCTTTTCTTATTCAGGCCGGCATCTCCAGGCCCAGCTCCTTGAGGATGGCTTCGCGGAGCTGGTCCATCTCCGGGCTGATGAGGCGGCGGGGGTGCGGCATGTCCAGCTCGAAGCGGGCCTGGATGCGCGTGGGCCGGGGCGACAGCACGAGGATGCGGTCGGCCATGTAGAGCGCCTCGTCGACATCGTGGGTGATGAGGAGGACGGTGTGCTTCTCTTCGGCCAAGATGCGCAGCAGCTCGTTGCGCATGCGCAGGTTCATCAGCGCGTCCAGCGCCGAGAAGGGCTCGTCGAGATACAGGATCTCGGGCTTGACGATGAAGGCCCGCGCCAGCTCCACGCGCTTGAGCATGCCGCCCGACAACTCGTGCGGGTAGGCGCCCTCGAAGCCCTTCAGGCCCACCATGGCCGCGTAGTGGTCGGCCAGCTCGGCGTTGGCGGCGTTCTGGCCGTCAAGCAGGCCGAACATCAGGTTCTGCTGCACGGTCAGCCACGGGAAGACCGAGCCGTACTGCGAGATGACGATGCCCTGCGGGCTGGGCCCGGGGTGGGGCCGGCCGGCGATGAGCAGCTCGCCCGCATCGGGCTTCTCGAAGCCGGCCAGGATGTTCATCAACGTGGACTTGCCGCAGCCCGAGGGTCCCACGATGGCGACGAACTCGCCCTCGGCAACCTCGAAGTCCACGCCCTGGATGACGGGCAGCTGGCCTCCCTTGGCGGCCTTGAAGCTCTTCGTCAGGCCGCTGACGGCGATCTTGGGAGTCTGCTTATCGGACATAGCGCCACCGCACGGTCTTGAGTTTTTCCAGAAGGCGTGTCGCGCCGTCCAGCATCAGCCCGATGACACCGATAAGGATCATGCTGGCGATGACGAGGTCGTAGCGGTTGCCGGCGTTGCGCGAGTCCATGATGAGGTACCCCAGGCCCGAGCGCAGCGCGATCATCTCGGCCGCCACCACCACCAGCCAGGCCACCCCGATGCCGATGCGCATGCCGATGATGATTTCCGGCAGCACGGCCGGAATGACGACGCGGCGGAACATGACGCTGCGCGACACGCCGAAATTGGCCGCCGCGCGCAGGTAGCGCCGGTCGATGGTGTGCACGCCCGAGGTCGTCTGAACGATGAGCGGGAACACCGACGAGATGAAGATCAGGAAGATGGGCGACACGTCGCCGACGCCGAACCACAGGATGGCCAACGGGATCCAGGCGATGGGTGAGATGGGCCGCAACATCTGGAAGATGGGGTTGAACGTGCGGTAGGCGCCGCCCACCCAGCCCATCCACAGGCCCAGCGGGATGCCCACCCCCATGGCCAGCCCGAAGCCGACGCCCACGCGGAACAGCGAAGAGCCGATGTGCTCCCACAGCGTGCCGTCCTCGGCCAGCTCCAGCGTGCCGGTCACCACCTGCCAGGGCGTGGGGAAGATGGGGCTCTGGGTGTAGACGACGATGCCCCACCAGGCGGCGATGAGGACGGCGATGACCGCCAGCGGCGGCAGCACGCGGGCCAGACGAGAGTTCCAGTTCAAGCAGCGGTCTCCGGGTTCATGAGTCTGTGCCTGTGCTGCCAGCGCCATTGCAGGCGCTGCCAGCCGGCTTGCGGCGTGGGTGCGACGACGATGCTCATCTGCCCGCTGGCATGAGCCGAGCACGCGAAGCTGTAGGTCGATGCGACCTCGAAAGGCAGCCTAAAGCTCTGCCCCGGCATGATGAGCACGGGCCCGAACTGCTGCGGCACCTCGTCGCGGTTGCGCAGCAGCAACTGGTCGTTCAGGCCCAGCGTGAGGTCGATGCGGTCCGGCAGGATCTCGACCTTGTCGCCGGCCATGCGGCGGGCGTAGGTGCCGGGCGGGATCTCGAACAGCTCGTCGCGCGTGGGCAGGGTGATCGGCGCAAGCGCTGCCCAGGCAAGCGGCGCCAGCAGGACGACCGGCAGGAGCCAGAGAAGACGCTTCACCTGGCGGCCAGCAGCAGCTTGAGGTCGTGCACGAAGTCCGGCGCCGGGTGGCCGTAAGGCATCATGGCCCGCAGCCTGCCGGTGCGGTCGATCAGCCAGACCGACGTGGAGTGGTTCATGCCGTAGGCGTTGGGCTGTGTGGCTGCGATCTTCTCGGCCACGACGCCGTAGCGCTTGCGCATTGCAGCCAGCGTGGCTGGGGCCTCAGTGCCGCCGATGAAGCTGGGGTCGAACGCCGCCAGGTACTGGCGGATGCGCGCAGCGTCGTCGCGCTCCGGGTCCACCGTCACGTAGACGACCTGCACGTCTGCAGCATCCGCACCGAGTTGCTTGCGTGCCTGGGCGAGGGTCGCCAGCGTCGTCGGGCAGACCTCGGGGCAGTTCGTGAAGCCGAACACCAGCAGCACCAGCTTGCCCTTGAAGCGGGCGAGATTCAGCGCGGCGCCATCGCTGCCCTTGAGTGCGAACTCCGGGGCGGGCTGGGCGGGGTCGAAGACGCCGGCCTTGAGCCTCTCGTTCGCCGCCGCGGCGCCCAGCGGCAGCGCGGCGAGCATCAGGGCACGGCGTTTCATATCGGCATGGGCGCGGCCTTGGCCGCCTTCACGAAGCTCTCGTCCACGTACTTCTCGTAGGCCACCGGCGCCTTCAGCGTGCCGGCCTCAATGGACAGCTGCATCAGCTCGTCGAACTCGGCGCGGATCATGCGCAGGTCGCCGTAGGTGACGCGGTCCGTCGGGTTCTCCATCACGAAGCGCAGGATGTTGGGGTCCTGGTTGAAGAACTTGCGACCGGCCGCGATCTGGATGGCCTTCTCGCGGTTGGCGGCCTGCAGGTCCAGCCAGTTGCCGGCGCCCTGCACGTGGTTGACCAGGTCCTGCACCAGCGGCCGGTTGTCCTTGATCAGCTCCTCACGCACCGTCAGCACGCAGCAGATGTAGTTGCGCCACTCGTCGCGCGTCATGCGCAGCGGCTTGGCATAGCCCGCGCGTTGGGCCGCGGCACCGAAGGGCTCGCCGGTGCAATAACCGTCCACCGCCTTGGCGAACAGCGCCGCCGGCATGTCGGGCGGCGGCATCTCGACGATCTGGACGTCCTTCGGGCTCATGCCCTCCTGCGCCAGCATCTTGCGCAGGAACAGGAAGTCCACAGCGAAGCGGCTGGGGATGGCGATGCGCTTGCCCGTCAGGTCCTTGAACTTCTTGTAGGGCGAATCCGTGCGCACCATGATGACCGCGCCCGAACGGTGGCCCAGCGAGACGATCTTGACCGGGATCTTCTTGTCCGCCAGGTCCATGACCAGCGGCGCCAGCATGTAAGCCGCCTGGATACGGCCCGTCATCAGCGATTCCTTGATCTCGGGCCAGCCGTTGTACTTGCTGTACTCGAACTCGAAGGCCTTGCTGCCCGACGCCTTGTTGGACGCCATGCGTGCCGAGCAGGCGACGGGCAGCGTCAGGTTGCAGGTGACCGGCAGGCCGCCCACGATCAGCGGGTCGGACGCGGCCCCCGCCGTGAAACCGGCCGGCAGCAACGCCGAAGCCGCCAGGCCTTGTAGCAGCTGGCGGCGGCCGACACCGGTGGGCGGGAACTCGGTCGAATCTGGATTCATGGGATGGGGCAGGGGCGTCGACGCTTCGCCAGAGAGCGGCCCAGCCGGGCGACGACGGGGCGCCAAGACTTTGCCAGCGCCCTGGGTGCTGTCCATCCGTGCGAACGGCATTGATCCGACGTACCTACAAATCCGGCCGAAGCGACGCGCCGGGGATGCTGCGCGTACCATCGCGGCATGCGCAAGCTGCTCACCGTCCTGCTGGTGCTGTTCGGTTGCCTGACCTTCGTCGGGCAGGCGGTCGCGGGCGCTGCCGGCTACGACGACTGCTGCCTTCATGGCTGCAAGGGCATGACGCAGTGCGCGAGTGCTGCTTGCCACACTTGCGCCGCGCCTCAGCAGGCACCGTTGCCGGACCGGCCCGCAGCACCTGCGCCCGACGGACGGCACTGGCACGAGTCAGCTGCGCCGTTTGATACCGGCCCGCGACGGAAGCCCTGGACGCCGCCCGACTAGGGGATGACTGCCCTCACGCATTCATCAACCCTGAAAGGACATTCCATGAAATCCAAGCTTATCAAGACCGGCGCAGCCGTGGCGCTGCTGGCGGGCTCCGCCGCCGCCTTCGCCTCCCAGGCCTGCTGCGGCGACATCGCCTGCTGCCTGCAGCAGCTGCTTTGCTGCCTGTAAGTTCCAGGTGAACTGAAAAAAAGGCCGGCGCATAGCGCCGGCCTTCCTGTTTGAGCGCCGTCCCGGCTCAGGGGTAGAGGCCACGCTCCTCGCGCGCCTGCAGCACCCGCGTGCAAGCCACCGTGAAGGCGGCCGTGCGCAGCGTGATCTTGTGCAGCTCGCTGGTTTCCCAGATGTGCTTGAAGGCGCCGATCATGATCTTGTCCAGGCGAACGTTGATCTCGTCCTCGGTCCAGAAGAAGGACGAGAAGTCCTGCACCCACTCGAAGTAGGACACGGTCACGCCGCCAGCGTTGGCGATGACGTCCGGCACCACCACGATGCCGCGGTCGGCCAGCACGGCCTCGCCGTCCGGCGTGGTCGGGCCGTTGGCGCCTTCCAGCACCAGGCGGGTGCGGATGCGCTTGGCACGCTCGGCGGTGATCTGCCCTTCCAGCGCGGCGGGGATCAGCACGTCACTGGCCACGTCCCAGAAGTTCTCGTCGTCGATCTTGTCGGCGCCGGCGAAGCCCGCCACACCCTTGTAGGTGGCCACGTGCTCCAGCAGGCTGGTCATGTCGAAGCCGTTCTCGTTCAGGATGGTGCCGGTGTGGTCCTGCACGCAGACGATCTTGGCGCCGTTGGCGGCGAACAGCTTGGCCGCGATGGAGCCGACATTGCCGAAGCCCTGCACCGCGATGCGGGCGCCGTCCAGCGGCTGGTTCAGGCGGCGCATGGCCTCGCGTCCCACGACGAACACGCCGCGGCCGGTGGCGGCCACGCGGCCCAGCGAGCCACCCAGCGGGATGGGCTTGCCCGTGACCACGCCGGTCGCCGTGGCGCCCGTGTTCATCGAGTAGGTGTCCATCATCCAGGCCATGATCTGGCCGTTGGTGTTGACGTCCGGCGCCGGGATGTCCTGCTGCGGGCCGATGATGATGCCGATCTCGCTGGTGTAGCGGCGCGTCATCTTCTCCAGCTCTTTGAGGCTGAGCAGCTTGGGGTCGACACGGATGCCGCCCTTGGCGCCGCCGTAGGGCAGGTTGACCGCGGCGTTCTTGATCGTCATCCAGGCCGACAGGGCCATCACTTCTTCCAGCGTCACGTCCGGGTGGTAGCGCACGCCGCCCTTGCCCGGGCCGCGCGTCAGGCTGTGCTGTACGCGGTAGCCCTCAAAGTGGGCGATGGTGCCGTTGTCCAGCTCGATGGGGATGTCCACGATCAGCGCGCGCTTGGGGCGACGCAGCGTCTCGACCCAGCGGGCCAGGTTGCCGAGATAGGGCTCGACCGCGTCGATCTGCGACAGGTAGGTTCCCCAGGGGCTGTTGCGCGTGGGCGAAACAAACGACAGGTTGGGCATGAAATGCTCCGTAACTTTGAGTGGGGCGAACGGTAGCGCGAAGGCTGCCTTGCCGGCCATGACTTGTCTAGCCAAGTGGTCATGCGCTCATGCAAGCAAAGCATGGCAACGCTTGCTGAGGGCGGATTTCACGATCTTGGACAGCGCCGAGCAAGAGAAAACCCGACCTTGGCCGGGTTTGCATCGGTCTGCGTCGGTTCCCGACAGGCCTCAGGCAATCGTGAAACTCCATGTCTGGATGGACGAGAAGCTCTTGCCGCCGCGCTGCGTCGTCACCTTCAGCCGCAGGCCGTAGACGCGGCGTTCGGCATCGTCGGGCACCGTGATCGAGACGACGCCCGTCGTCGGGTTCACGACAGCCCAGCTGGGCAGGGTGCTTGAGTCGAGCGGCGGCAGGATCTCAAAGGCGTAGCTGTCGCCGGCCTGGCCTTGGAACATGGCGCGCGGAATGAAGACGTTGCTGCCCTTGTAGACCTGACCCAGCCGGAAGGGCACGTAGCAGATGCTGGCGCCCGGGGGGAGGCAGTCGCGTGGGTCGTAGATGGGCAGCACGCCATTGACGCGGACCTCCACGGGCGCCGTGTCGACGGAATATTGGAGCCCGTCGGCCGTCGCCAGCGAAATGCGAACGACGAAGCTGGCCTGGAAGGCGGTGTCGATGATGCCCGCGAGGACGCCCGTGGCTGCATCCAGCTTCAGCCCCGGCGGTGCCGCACCGACGAACTCGAAGCGCACCGGCCGGTAAGGGCCCAGCATCTCTGTGGACGGCTGGACGGGGATCACGGGCTTGAGCTCGCCCATGTCGACGGCGTTGACGAAGGCGCCGTAGTAGCTGAAGGTGAGGCCCGGGACGCCCACCTTGAACTTGCGGGTGGCGGGCAGGAGGGTCAGGCGTTGGCCGCTGCGGTCCAGGGTGGCGGACACGGTGATCTCGAAGTCACCCGTTTCCAGCGGTGTGCCCGTGAACGCGCCGGTTTTCGGGTCCAGCGTCAGCCCGGCAGGCAGCTTTCCGGCGGTCACGCTGAAATTGCTGACGTCCGAGGGGCGTGTGCTGAACATGCCGGCGGCCTGAAAATAGGCGCGCGCATTCGTATCCACCGCGCTGAGCATGCGGGCTTCGGCGGGTTCCGACACGGCGAGCACGGGGCCGCCAATGTCGACGCTGAGCCTGACCGTGGCGCTGCCGCTGTAGCCGCTGGCCGTCACCAGGACCTGGGCATCGAAGCGACCGGGTTGTGTGGGCGTCCCGGTTAAGCTGCAGTCTCCCGCCAGCGCCATGCCGGGCGGCAGATTGCCGTTCGAGTAGCTGCACTTCAACCCGCCGGGCAGCGTCGGGGCGACGGCGGTCAAGCTGGCGGGAACCAGCACTTCGGCCGCGGCGCTCAGGTCATAGGTTCCCGACAGCGCGGGCTGGTTGGCGGGCGAGCCGCCCGAACCGCCGCCGCCACATGCCGAGAGCAGGGCCAAAACCCCCCAAACAAATGCGCCACGCGCACCGATCCGCACCATCCAACCCTCCCAGGTCTTTGTCGATTGAGGGGGCGGAGTCTGCCAGTCGGAAAGGCCAGATCCGGGCCGCGCCCTCTGGATGCGGGGAACGGGCTCTACCATCGCCTGGTGACCTCCCTTGACCTTGCCCTGCTCTATCTCGTGGCCGCCGTGCTGGGCGTGGTGGTGTGCCGCTCGCTGAAGCTGCCGCCCATGCTGGGCTACCTGGCCGTGGGGGTGCTGATCGGCCCGAACGCGCTGGCGTTTGCGCACGATTCGGCCAGCATCCAGTACCTGGCGGAGTTCGGCGTCGTGTTCCTGATGTTCGCCATCGGGCTGGAGTTCAACCTGCCCAAGCTGCGCGCGCTGAAGACGGCCGTATTCGGCATCGGCATGGCGCAGGTGGTGCTGACCATCGCCGGCGCCGTGGCCGGCAACGTGCTGCTGATCGCCGGCTACGCGCTGCTGGGCGGCCTGTGGGAGCTGCAGTGGCAGGGCGCGCTGGTGCTGGGTGCGGCCATGGCGATGAGCTCGACGGCCATCGTCGTCAAGCTGATGGCTGAGCGGCTGGAGCTGGAGGGCCCGCACGGCAAGCTGGTCATGGGCGTGCTGCTGTTCCAGGATCTGGCCGTGGTGCCGCTGCTGGTGCTGATCCCGGCGTTGAACAGCAGCGGCAGCCAGATGATGAGCGCACTGGCCTGGGCCGGGCTGAAGGCGGCTGTGCTGCTGGGGCTGCTGCTGTATGGCGGCCAGAAGCTCATGCGCTGGTGGCTGACGCTGGTGGCCCGGCGCAAGAGCGACGAGCTGTTCATGCTCAACCTGCTGCTGGTGACGCTGGGCCTAGCCTGGATGACGGAGCATGCCGGGCTGAGCCTGGCGCTGGGCGCGTTCGTGGCGGGCATGCTGATCGCCGAGACCGAATACAAGCACCAGGTGGAGACCGACATCCGGCCCTTCCACGATGTGCTGCTGGGCCTGTTTTTCATCACCATCGGCATGAAGCTGGACTGGCGGCCGCTGGTGGACAGCTGGTGGCTGGTCATCCTGCTCACCGCCCTGCCCGTGGTCGCCAAGTTCGCGCTGATCGCGGGCCTGGCGCGGCTGTTCAAGTCGCCGCCGGGCGTCGCGCTGCGCACGGGCCTGTACCTGGCCCAGGCCGGCGAATTCGGCTTCGTGCTGCTGACGCTGGGCGCCCAGCACGACCTGATCGCTGCCCACTGGGTCAGCCCGGTGCTCGCGAGCATGGTGCTGTCCATGCTGGCCACGCCCATCCTGGTCATGTACAGCAACCGCATCGTCATGAAGCTGTCCAGCAGTGACTGGCTGATGCAGTCCGTGCAGCTGACGTCGATCGCCAAGAAGTCCATCAAGACCGAGGCCCACGTCATCATCTGCGGCTACGGCCGCTCGGGCCAGAACCTGGCGCGTCTGCTGGAGGGCGAGGCCATTCCCTACATGGCGCTGGACCTGGACCCCGACCGTGTGCGCCAGGCTGCCGCGGCCGGCCAGAGCGTGGTGTTCGGCGATGCGGCCAAGGTGCAGAGCCTGATGGCCGCGGGCCTGGCGCGCGCCAGCGCCGTGGTCGTCAGCTACCACGACACGCCGTCGGCGCTGAAGATCCTCAACCTCGTGCAGACCCATGCGCCGCGCGTGCCGGTGGTCGTGCGCACCATCGACGACAGCGACCTGGAGCGGCTGAAGGCCGCCGGCGCCACCGAGGTGGTGCCCGAGGCCATCGAGGGCAGCCTGATGCTGGCCTCGCACGCGCTGGCGCTGGTGGGCGTGCCGATGCGCCGCGTTATCCGCATCACGCGCGACGCCCGTGACAAGCGCTACGGCCTGCTGCGCGGCTACTTCCACGGCGCGGACGACGACACCGGCGACGAGGTCAACCAGGCCCGCCTGGCCTCGGTGACGCTGCCCACCGCCTCGCCGCACGCCGGCCGGCCGCTGGACGACCTGGCGCTGCATGCCATGGGGGTCGCTGTGGTGTCGCTGCGGCGCGCCAACGGCAAGGCCGTACTGGTCGACGGCGGCGCAGCGCTGGCCGGTGGCGACACCTTGGTCATCAGCGGCATGCCGGCCGCGCTGGCGCTGGCCGAGGGCAAGCTGCTGGCAGGCTGAGGCGCCGCGCTCAGCGCGCCAGCGCCGCAATGGCCTGGCGGCTGGCGATCTGCGGCAGCAGCCGGCGCGAGCCCTCGACGCTCAGGTGGCCGGCGTCGCGGTACAAGGCCAGGCCGTCGGCGTCCGCGGTGCGGCAGGCCTGGGCATCGCACAGCGCGGCGTCCAGCCACAGCACCGGCACGCCGGCCTCATGCTCGAAGCGCTTGAGCAGGGCCGTGACGCGCTGCTGCAGCGGCGGTATTTCGGCGCGGACGATGCGGCAGTCCGCGGGCGCCCCCAGCGTGAGCAGGCCATGCTGGCGCCGCTCCAGGCAGGCGCCGGCATCGAAACCGCCCTTGGGTGGGGGTGACACCCAGACCAGCCGCTGGCCCTGCGCGCGCAGCGCCTGCGCCAGCCGCCCGGCTGCCGCCACCAGCGCGTCCTCGATGCGGTCTTGCGGCACCTCCTGCTCCGCAGGGCCCTCCAGGCGCAGCAACTGCCCGCCCGGCGGGCCCAGGTATTGCGCCAGCAGGCTGGACACCAGCACCACTCGGGGCGCACCTGGCGCCGACAGCGCGTCAAGCACCGAGCGGTTGAAACGCTCGCACTGCCGTGCCCAGTCGCGCGTGAAGCTGGCGCCGGGCTGGGCCTCGGCCCGCCAGGGCGCCACACCCAGCAGCGGGCCGCAGGACGATTCGGTCATCTGCAGCAGCCCCGGCGCGGCGACGGCCAGGCCGGGCACGAGGTGCATCGCGTAGGAGTCACCCCAGACCGCCCAGCCCGGCTGGCCGGCGTCGCGGCACTCGGACCGGTCCGCCCAGCGCTCCCATTGATCGCAGCTGGCGGCGAAGCCGTGGTTGGGGCGACGCGCGTCGGCCGCTTGTGCGGCCGGGTCGGCGGACCAGGCCAGCGGCAGCAAGGCCAGCAGAGCCGTCATCGCCAGAACCGCGCCCCAGGCCCGCGCCGTGCGGGGCAGCGGCCAGCGCCGCGTCGTCTGCTCCACGCCGCGCCACAGCAGCCAGGCCAGCGGCAGCGCCAGCGCGGCGGCCAGCAGGCGGGCATGCGCCAGGCCCGGCGCGTCCGGCGGGCCTACCCAGGCGTTGTTGACGAAGGCGATCAGTGGCCAATGCACCAGGTAGAGGGAGTAGGACAGGTCGCCCAGTCGCGCCAGCGGCACCAGCGCACGTAGCGCCTGGGGCCGGCCCTCGCTGAGCAGCAGCGCCAGCGTGGCCAGGCCCACCAGCAGCGCGTTGGCGCCCGGGTGGCCCATGCCGCCCCAGGCCGGCAGCGGCGCCATCGGCAAGGCCACCAGCAGCAGCGCGGCCGGGACCCGCCAGGCCCGCCCCGCGCGCCAGCCGCCGGCGTGGGCAAAGGCGCCCAGGGAGCCTAGGCCCAGCTCCCACGCGCGGCTGGGCAGCAGGTAGAAAGCGGCGCTGGCGTCGTGGCGCTGCAGCCCCAAGCCCAGCAGCAGGCTGGCCAGCGTCAGCGCCACCAGCAGCACCAGCCCGCGCCGGCCTGTGCCGGCGGCCAGCAGCAGCGCGGGCAGCAGCAGGTAGTACTGCTCCTCCAGCGACAGCGACCAGAAATGCAGCAGCGGCTTGAGCTCCGCCGCCACATCGAAATAGCCGCTCTGCTGCCACAGCACCATGTTGCTGGCGAAGCCCAGCGCGCCCCAGTGCTGGCGGGCCAGGTCCGCCTGCTCCACCGACCCCAGCCACCATGGGCTGGCCAGCAGCGTGGCCGCCAGCACCACGTAGGCAGCCGGCAGCAGGCGGCGGGCGCGGCGGGCGTAGAACTGCGCCAGGCTGAAGCGCCGTTCGCGCTGCGCCCGCAGCACCAGGCCGGTGATGAGAAAGCCCGAGATGACGAAGAACAGGTCCACGCCCAGGTAGCCGCCCGGCAACAAGCCGGGCGCCGCGTGTTGCAGCAGCACGCCGGCGACGGCCAGGCCGCGCAGGGCCTGGATGTCCCAGCGGTGGTCGGGCTCGCTGGCAGGCGACGGCGTCGTGAAAGGCATGGCCGGCATTGTTGCGGGCCCTGCCACCTCGGCGACAAGCCGCGGCGCCCGCGGGTGCCACACTTTGCCCACAGCAAGGAGCCGCGCCATGAACTTCGACTACAGCCCCAAGGTTGCGCAGATGCGCGAACGCCTGCTCGCGTTCTTCGACGAGCACATCTACCCGAACGAGCGGCGCTACCTGGAAGAGGTCGAGGCCAACCGCCGCGCCGGCAACCCCTGGGTGGCCACGAAGGTCATCGAGGAGCTCAAGCCCAAGGCCCGCGCAGCCGGGCTGTGGAACCTGTTCCTGCCCAAGTCGGCACGCGCCCCGGAGGGCCTGTCCAACCTTGAATATGCGCCCCTGTGCGAAATCATGGGCCGCGTGTTCTGGGCGCCCGAGGTCTTCAACTGCTCGGCGCCCGACACCGGCAACATGGAGACGCTGGAGCGCTATGCGTCGGAGGCGCTGAAGGACCGCTGGCTGGAGCCGCTGCTGGCCGGCGAGATCCGCTCGGCCTTCCTGATGACCGAGCCGGCCGTGGCCTCGTCGGACGCCACCAACATCGAATGCCGCATCGAGCGCGACGGTGACGACTACGTCATCAACGGCCGCAAGTGGTGGAGCTCCGGCGCCGGCGACCCGCGTTGCGCCGTCTACATCGTGATGGGCAAGACCAACCCCGACGCCGGCCGCCACGAGCAGCAGTCCATGGTCGTCGTGCCGGCGGACGCGCCTGGCATCACCGTCATCCGCCCGCTGTCGGTGTTCGGCTACGACGATGCGCCGCACGGTCACATGGAAGTCGAGCTGAAGAACGTGCGCGTGCCGGTCGCCAACATCCTGCTGGGCGAGGGCCGCGGCTTCGAGATCGCGCAGGGGCGCCTCGGCCCGGGCCGCATCCACCACTGCATGCGCAGCATCGGCGCGGCCGAGCGCGCGCTGCAGCTGCTGTGCGAGCGTGCCATCGCGCGCACGGCCTTCGGCAAGACGATTGCGCAGCAGACCGTCACGCAGGAGCGCATCGCCGAGTCGCGCTGCAGCATCGAGCAGGCGCGCCTGCTGACGCTCAAGGCGGCCTACATGATGGACACGGTGGGCAACAAGGTCGCCAAGGCAGAGATCGCGATGATCAAGATCGTGGCCCCCAACATGGCCCTGAAGGTCATCGACTGGTCCATCCAGGTCTTCGGCGGCGCCGGCGTCTCGCAGGACACGCCGCTGGCCATGATGTGGGCCCACCAGCGCACGCTGCGCCTGGCGGACGGCCCGGACGAGGTGCACCGCAACTCGCTGGCCAAGCTGGAGCTGGCCAGCCACATGAAGCTGCCGACCGACAAGATCCACATGCCCGTCACGCGCGGCGCCTGACGGGTCGGGCAGATCGGGCGGGTCGCGCCCGCCCTGCCCTCTGTAGCCTCACAGCAAGGCAGCGCGGCTAGAGTCAGTGCTCCCAAGCAAGGAGCACGATCCTGGCCGCAGATGTCCATCCGCAGTTCGACCGCCACATGCGGTACCTGGAGTCCCAGGCGCTCCCGTTGGCCAGCCGGTGGGTGGAGGGCATGCTGCAGGCGATGCGTGACCCGGTCGAGGCCGGGCTGGGCGGCGTGGAGCGCAAGCATCTCTATGGCCTGCTGGCGGCGACCGAGCCGCTGCGCATGCACATCAGCGAATGCCTGGCCGGCCACCTGCTGCAGGGCTTCCAGGGCGCCGAGGCCCGCGCCCTGGGCCGCGGCAGCGCGGCGTCCGCGCTGAGCGGCTTCGACATCGACGAGTTGACCCTCGTCGACGAGGCCCAGGCCGAGAAGGACATCGAGATCTCGCGCGTCGTGCAGCTGGCCGACCTCAAGCTCGAATGGGAGCTGCGCGAGCTGCAAGGCCTGGCCACCCTGATGCTGCCCGACGCGCACCGCGGGGAAGACCCCACCGCCTGCGGGCCGGCCGTGTTTGCGCGTGCCGTGAGCCAGACCGTCTACGAGCAGACCCTGGAGCCAGAGCAGCAGGCGCTGTGGATGCGCGTGGCCGCGCTCACGCTGGTGGCTCAGCTGCAGCCCTTCTTGCCGCTGGTGACCGAGCAGCTCAAGGCCGCCGGTCTGCAGGCGCCGCGCTACCGCACCATCCGGGCGCCCGACGCCGGCGCCGCCTCCAGGGGCCCGGCCGTCGCGTCGGGCGAGGCGGCAGTGCCCGCCATGTCGCCCGAGCAGCTGCAGGCCTTGCTGCGCAGCATGCCCCTGCTGCAGCGGGGCCTGCCCGCGGGCGCCCCACGTGCGGCGACGCCTGCCGTGCCACGCGTCGAGGGCGAGGCCGAGGGCGAGTTCCAGCTCCAGCTCCAGCCTGCGGACGATGCGGGCGCGGGCGCCGGCGGCGCCAGCCATGTGCTGCTGGGCCGGCTCTTCGAGCGGCTGCTGGCCGATCCTGCGCTGGCGCCGACGCTGCGCGGCTCCATCGCGCGGCTGGAGGCGCCGGTGCGCGAGCTGGCCGCCCGCGACCCCGGCGTGCTGAGCTCGGAGCAGCACCCGGCCTGGGCGCTGATCAACCGGATCGCCGGCCATTCCGCCGACCTGCCCGCGCATGACGCTGTCCGCGGCGAGGCCTTCCAGCGTTTCGTCGACCCGCTGGTCGCGCGGCTCACCCTGGGCGCGCCCGACAAGCCCGAGGCCTATGCCGAGGCCTTGCAGCAGGTGCAGTCCTTCATCGATGAGGAACAGCAGCAGCAGATCGAGCACACGCGCCCGGCGATGGACGCGCTGGGCCGGATGGAGGCCGAGCGCCGCCTGCTGCCGCTGATGCGCGACCAGGTCGAGGTGCAACTCATGCGCGCCCAGGACGTCAGCCCCACGGTGCAGACCTTCCTGCGCGGCCCGTGGATCGAGGTGCTGGCCAAGGTGATGGCGGCCGAGGGCGCCGAATCGCCTGAGGCGCAGGCCCTGGTGGGCACCGTGGACGAGCTGCTGGCCAGCCTGCAGCGGCCCGAGACGCCTGCCGCGCGCACGGAGCTGCGCCGGCGCCTGCCCACGTTGATCGGCCGCGTCCAGCAGGGCATGGCGTTGATCGACCTGCCCCAGCAGCACCGCACCCGCGTGCTGGCCGAACTGATGCAGACCCACCGCCGCCATCTGGCGGAGCGTGCCGAGGCACCGGCCTCTCCGTCGGTGCCTGTGATGCCTGCGGTGCCTGCAGTGCCTGCAGTGCCCGCAGTGTCTGCGGCCCCGCTCGCCGAGCCGGCTTCGGTGATGCCGCCGAACGCCGCCGCGTCGGCGACCGAGGCGCATCCGGACGTCGCCGACTGGCAGGCCGGCGACTCTCACGTTGGTGCGCTGCTGACAGTGCCTATGGCCCTGGACGGCCAGACGCAGGGCGACCCGGCCGGCGACTGGATCAACACGCTGCGGCCCGGCTTGCGCTGCAAGCTCCACCTGCAAGGCGTGTGGGCCACGGCCGAGCTGGCCTGGGCCAGCGACAACGGTGCCTTCTTCATGTTCACGAGCAACCTGGCCGGCGGCATGCACTCGTTGACCCGCCGTGCACTCAAGCGCCTGCGCAGCGAGGGCCTGGCCACGGAGATGGCCGAGGCCAGTCCCGTGCAGCGAGCCCTCGGCGGCCTGCTGCAGGAGCTGGGCGGCGGGCGTTAGCCGCGCGCCGTGGCGAGCACGAAGTCCGGATGGATATCGCGCTCGCCGTGGCGGGGGAAGGCGATGCGCACCGAGTCGGCGCTGCACGCCTGCACCTCGCCCCAGCCGAAGCGGCGCACGCGCACGCGCTGGCCGGGTTGGTAGGCCGGTGCCGCCGCGTGGGCCGCGGGTGGCTGCGGCTCGGCCGGTGGCTCGCGCTCGGCGGCCAGCAGCGCCTCGAAGCGCGTGCAGCTGTCGCAATGGCCGCAGCGCGCCGCGCCGCCGGCCAGCGTCTCACCGAAGTGGGCCAGCACGCCCACCCAGCGGCAGTTGCCGGCCTTGGCATACAGCACCATCGCGGCCAGCCCGTCGCGGCCGCTCTGCCGGTGCTGCAGCGCGGCGGCCTCGGCGTCGGCGATGACGGCCTGGGCGTCACGCCGCGTGGACAAGCGCAGGCCGGCGGTGTCGCTGCCGCGCAGCGCACGCACCGAGCGCAGCGCCGCCAGCGCATGGGCCAGGCGCCGCTGTGGCAGCCGGGCCACCTCGGCCAGCGCGGCCGGTAGCCAGCCGCGCTGCGGCGTCTGGCTGGCCAGCGCCCGCCAGACGGTGCTCAGTTCCTCGCGCGACGGCGCGTGACCGCTGGCGAAGAACTGCTGCAGCGCACGGTCGCCCTCGCGGAACAGCAGCACGCAGTCTGCCGCCTCGCCATCGCGGCCCGCGCGGCCGAACTCCTGCACATAGGCCTCGATGGAGGCCGGCATCTGCGCGTGCAGCACGAGGCGGATGTCGGGCTTGTCGATGCCCATGCCGAACGCGTTGGTGGCCACCATAACGCGGCACTCGTCGCGCATGAAGGCCTCTTGCGCGGCCGTGCGCTCGCGCGTCGGCAGCTTGCCGTGGTACAGGCCGATGCCCGATCCCGCCATGTCGGCCTCGCGCAGCAGCCGGTGAAGCGCGGTGGCCTCGCGCACGGTGGCGCAGTAGACGATGGCGCTGCCGGGCGTCCCGTCCAGCGCCCGCAGCCGGCGCAGGATGAACTCGCGGCGCTGCGCCTCCGTCTGTGGCAGCTCCACGGCCAGGCGCAGACCGGGCCGGTAGACGCCATGGCTCAGCACGCCGTCGCGCGGGATGTCCAGCGCCAGCGCGATCTCGCGCTGCACCGGCTCGGACGCGGTGGCCGTCAGCGCCAGCACGGGCGGGCGGCCCAGGGCGCGCCGGGCGTCGCGCAGCGCGCTGAACGCGGGGCGGAAGTCGTGGCCCCACTGCGAGATGCAGTGCGCCTCGTCCACCACCAGCAGACCCACGCGCTGTGCCTGCAGCAGGCCGAGCGTGCGCGGGTCGGCCAGGCGTTCCGGGGTGGTGAACAGCACGCGCACGGCGCCGCGCGTCAGCAGTGCCTCGTTGCCGAGGCGGCGGTTGGCGTCCAGCGCCGAGTGCAGTTGCACGGCCGTCACGCCGCGGGCGCTGAGCGCGTCGCACTGGTCCTTCATCAGCGCGATCAGCGGGGAGATGACGATGGTCAGCGCCTCGCTCAGCACGGCCGGCAGCTGGTAGCACAGCGACTTGCCGGCACCGGTGGGCATGATGGCCAGCGTGTTCTGCCCGGCCAGCACGCGCGCGATGACCTCGGCCTGGCCGGGGCGCAGCGCGTGCAGCCCGAACACGCGCTTGAGCGTGCTGCGCAGCCTGGCCGGCACCACGGGTTCGCGCGGCGGCAGCTGCTGCGGTGGTGGCACGGGCCGGGGCGCGTCCTCGCGTGGGCCGCCCTGCGGGACCACCCGCCCGGCAGCGGTCATGACGGCCGTGCTCACGCGGCGGCCTGAGCGGCGTGGCGGTTGCGGTGGATGGCCAGCAGGGCGGTCACGCGCTGGAGCACCTCCGGGCTCCAGCCCATGCCCATGTGGCTGGCCTGGACCTCGATGTCGCGCGCCAGCGGCCAGCTCACGGTGTGTTTGCAAGCCTCCCAGGACACGATGCCGTCGCGGCGGCTGTACAGCGAGATGGTGGGCACTGGCGGCGGTTCGGCCAGGCGGTCGCGCATGCGGTGGTGCTCCTCGGCGCGGCGACCGTTGAGCAGGCGGAACAGCCAGCCGACGTGGGTGTCCTCCGGGCCGCCGCTGAAGGGCGTGCCGATGGTGATGACGTGCGGCACGCACCCGGGCAGGCGCTTGGCCAGCTCGCGGGCGTAGAAGCCGCCCAGGCTCCAGCCGACGAGGCTGGCCTCGTCTGCAGGGGTGATCCGTTCGTGGACGGACACGGCCAGCCTGTCCAGCCAGGCATCGACGTCGCCCTGCGGGCCGCGGTTCACGCCCTGCCCCCAGTCCAGCGCCCGAAAGCCGGCGCGCTCCAGGTGGCGGCGCAGCGGCCACAGCGACAGACTGTCCGTGCCCAGCCCTGGGAACAGCACGACGGTGCGTCCCTGGCCGACCTGCCCGGGCTGGGATCGCCAATGGGTCAGCGCCCGGACCGCTTCCAGCGCGGCGCGCGCGGCCTCTGTGGCCAGCAGCGACAGCGCGGGCCGGCGGTGCGGCGTGGTGGCCGGTCTGGTGGGTCTGGCGGGCAGTGGCAGCAAGGAGGAGGTCATGTCCGTGGCGGCGGTGCCGGTTTGCGTCTTGATGGGCTCATGCTGCGGCGCGCAGCCACCTAGCGGTGCCAGCGTGCGGCGCCGGCGCTTGTAGGACGAGGAGCGGTGGCGGCGCGCGCAGGGTGTCCTGCGGCGCCTTCCTACAGGGCTGCGTGTGCGGCGCGGGGCACACTCGGCGTTGCCATGAACACCGCCTTCAAACCCTACCTCGCCGCGCTGATCGTCATGGGCGTGCTGGACGCGCTCTGGCTCGGTGTGCTTGCCAAGGACTTCTACCGCCAGGAGATGGGCGCGCTGATGGTGGAGCCGGTCCGCTGGGTGCCGGCGCTGGCGTTCTACTTTGCCTACCCGGCCGCACTGGTCGCGCTGGCGCTCTTCCCGGCAGGACAGCCGCTGGGCCAGCAGATCGCCCGCGCGGCGCTGGTGGGCCTGACGGCTTATGGCGTCTACGACGTGACCAACCTCGCGACGCTGCGCCAGTGGCCGCTGCGGCTGGCGCTGGTGGACACCGCCTGGGGCACCTTCGCCAGTGCCTTGGCCGGCGCCGCCGCGGCCTGGGTGGCGCAGCGCCGGGGCTGAGCTGCGCGTGCGGGGTGGCGCGGGCTACTCGTAGATCAGCCCGCCACCCGCCGCCGCGCCGTCCAAGGCATCGCCGCCGAGGATGAGGACGCGGCCATCCGGCAGCGGATTCACGGTGTGCCAGGCGCGCCCGGTCGGCATGGCCGCCAGCGCCTGACCCGTGCCGTCGCGGTAGCTGCCAGCGGTGGCTGTGCAGGGGTCGTCGACGCCATCGCCGCCGAACATCAGCACCCGCCCGTCCGGGCGCAGCAGGCTGCGCACCAGCGAACGCGGCCTGTCCAGCGCACCCACCTCCTCCACCGCCTGCGTGGCCGGGTCGAAGCGCAGCACGCTGGCCAGCGGCGTGCGCGAGGCCATGCCGTCGCGCCGCTCGCCGCCAAGGATCAGCACCTTGCCGTCCGGCAGCGTGAACGCCTCGTGGAAGTAGCGGATCGGTGCATCGACGGGCGCGCGCACCGGCTCGAAGCGCTCGGTGCGCGGGTCGAAGACCTCCGCGGTGACGTTGATGTCTTCGACATGGTCGCCGCCGACGATGAGCACGCGACCATCGGCCAGCAGCGTGGCACTGGGGAACTCGCGGCTGTGGCGCATCGGGGCCGTCACGAGGCGAAAACTCGCCGAGTCAGGGTCCCACAGCTCCACGCTGTTGCGCCACAGCCCGCCCACCACCAGCACGCGGCCGTCCTGCAGCACCACGCCGGCATGCCGGTTGCGCGTCAGCGCGGGTCGCCCGGCCGGCGTGACCGTGCCGCGAACGGTGTCGATCAACTCGGCCTGCCCCGCGCTGGCCAGCGACACCTGCCCGCCCAGCACCAGGATGCGGCCGTCCGGCAGCCGGTGGGCCGTGTGCCCGCTGCGACCGGCCACCATGGTGGCGATGCGGGTGAACTGGCGCGTCGCGGGATCGAAACGGTCGACGGCCTCCGACATCGTGGGCAGGCCGCGCGAGCCGCCGATGACGATGACGCTGCCGTCCGCCGCGTTCACCGTCGCGTGGTACTGCAGCGGCTGCGGCGTGGCGATGCTCAGGTAGCGGTCGCGGTATTGCGGCACCAGGTCCAGCTCGCGCCGCGCGGTCGGTTGGCCGGTGGCCTCGACGATCAGCGTGTAGCGGCGAGGTCCGGCCAGCGGGGGCGTGGACACGGCCACGCCGCTGTGCACCGTGCCGATGTCGGGCTCGATGCGGCCAGCGCCGCCGCTGAAGAGGGGCGTGATGCGCGCGCCCTCGCCCATGGCCACGGGTGCCGCGGCCAGACCCTGGATGCTGGGGCTGGATGCCGGGGCCGAGTTATCGCCCCCGCCCCCGCAGGCCGACAGGCCCAGGGCAGCCGCGGCACCCAGGAAGTGGCGGCGGGTGGGGGTATTCAGAGGGGGGATCTGCGGTGGCATCACGGGGCTCCAGGCAACAACGGCGCGCATGCTGGGGCGTACGGCCGGTGGCGTGAATTCCAGAATTGGTGATACCTTTTCGGCATGAACCCGGCCGGCCACCGCAGCATCGACATCCGCCAGCTGCGCTACTTCCTGGTCGTGGCCGAGGAGCTGAACTTCCGCCGCGCGGCCGAGCGCCTGCACCTGACGCAGCCGCCGCTGTCGCGCCAGATCGCCGCGCTGGAGCAGGCGCTGGGCGTGGCGCTGCTGGACCGTGCCGGGCCAGGTACGCGGCTGACCGCTGCCGGTGAGCAGGCCTGGCGCGAGTTCGAGCAGGTCGTGCAGGCCTTTGACGCGGCACTGGCCCGGGTGGCCACGCTGGCCCCAGCCCCGCGCCACAGCCTGCGCCTGGGCCTGCCCTGGTGGATGGACATGAGCGCCTTTGCCACACTGGACCGCGACTGGCGCCGCGCCACCGGCCTGGTGCCGCTGGAGCCGCAGCTGGAGATCGGGCCCGAGTTGCTGGCCGGCTTGCAGCGGCATGCGCTGGACGCCGCGCTGATCGCGATGCCGCAGGACCTGCAGGGGCTGAGCCACGTCGAGGTGGCGCGGCTGCGCCACGTGGCCGTCGTGCCGGCCGACAGCCCGCTGGCGCGCCGGCGCGCACTGCGCCTGGCTGATCTGCAGGACGGGCCGGTCTTCCTGCGCTTTGCCCGGCGCGTCAACCCGGCCCTGTGGGCCCACTACCAGCGCCAGTACGACGTCCTGGGCTTCAAGCCCGCCCGCGAGGCCGAGGCCCCCGGCACCACGGCCACGATCGCGCAGATCGCGGCGGGCCGCGGCTGCACGCTCCTGCCGACCGCCCTGGCCTGGCAGCGCTACCCTGGCGTGGCCTACCGCCGCCTGCTCGACGAGGTGAGCGTGGACCTGCACCTGGTCTTCAGCGAGACGCTGGAGCCGGCACTCGTGCAAGCCTTGACCGACCAGCGCGCGTTGTTCCAGGCCGCCATCGGCTGACGGGCCGCGCGACAATCCGGCCATGGCCAAGACCGCACCCCGACTCACCCCCGAAGAAATCAAGCGCGTCATCGCCACCGCCTGGGACGACAAGCCGCCCTACCGGCGCGTGCTGATCGAACACGGCATCGGCCACGGCGAACTCGTGGCGCTGCTCAAGCGCGAGCTGACGCCGCCTGCCTACAAGTTGTGGGCCGCGCGCAGCAAGACGGCCAAGGGGCCGGCCACCAAGGCCACCTGGCCGCACGGCCGCTGAAGCTCAGGCGCGCCGGTCCAGCAGCTCCATGAAGGGCGCCATCAGCTGGTCCAGCCAGGCACGGCGGGGCGGCTCGCTGGTGCCGTAGCGCGCCGGCCAGCCTTCGCGCGGCAGGCGCAGTGTGCCGAAGAGAGCGTCCAGCCCCGGCAGCAGCGCCGCGTAGTTGCCGTGGGCGTGGCCGCCATCACCCAGCTGCTCGTGATGCCAGTGGTGAAAGCGCGGCGTGGCGATGAGCCATTCCAGCAGGCCGAAACGCCAGCGCAGGTTGGCGTGGATCAGGTAGCCCCACACGTTGGCCGCCAGTGCCACGCCCAGCGGCAACCCGTCGATCTGCTGGCCCCCGCTGCGCGCGAAGCCCAGCAGGTACAGCGGCGCCAGCCCGCACAGCCGCACGAACGCCACGTCGACCGGGTGCGCGCGCGTGTTGACCAGCCAGTCCAGTCGTTCGGCGCCGTGGTGCAGCGCATGGAAGCGCCACAGCACGGGCGAGGCATGCAGCGCGCGGTGGCCCCAGTAGAAGCCCAGCTCGGCCACCAGCAAGGCCAGCGGCAGGCGCTGCCACAGCGGCAGCTCGCCAAGCCGCGGCCACAGCCCCTGCCAGCCGGGCAGCGCCAGCAGCGCCAGCGCGATGGCCAGCGCCACGAGGCGGTTGGGCAGCAGGCTGGTGACGAAGTACCAGGCCACGTCCGGCGCCCAGGGCTCCGGACGCGGGCCTCGCCTCAGCGCGAACAGCCGCTCCAGCGGCAGGAACACGACGAGCAGCAGCAGCAGGCCGTTGGCGAGCCGCCAGCCCTCGAACAGCCAGGCTGGCAGCGTCAAGCGGCGTCGGCCTGCCAGCGACGGCGCCGGTAGACGGCGCCACCGGCCAGGAAGGCCGCCAGCGTGAGGCCCAGCGTGGCGGGCTCGGGCAGTGCGGCCACGTCAACGCCATCCAGCAGCACCAGCGGCGGGTCGCCCGTGCCGAAGGCCAGAAAGCTCAGCACTTCGGTCGAGCTGTTGGCTTGCAGCACGAGGTTTTCCTGCTGCCAGTTGGTGAACGTCAGCGTTGCGCCGTTGCCGGTCATGAAGGCGCCGCTGGTCGTGTTGCTGCCCAGCGAAACCTGCCAGTAGCCCGTCACGGGGCCGGGGATGGTGACGTTGGCCTCGGTGTCCTGGATCAGGCCTTCCCAGAAGCTGATCTTGTAGAACGCGCCGGGCGTCAGGCCGGTCAGCGTCTGCGTGATGGCGGAGTTGAAATAGTCGCCGTCGGAGAACACCCAGTTGCCGCCGTCGGGGCTGTACTGCGGCAGCGCGCCGGCCACGCCGACGCCGGGGTACAGACCCAACGTGTACCAGCTGGGCAGCACGATGCTGTCGCCGATGGCACTGGGGCCGCCGTTGCTCCAGTTGGCGACCTGGTTGTAGAACTGGGTGGTGATCGTCGCCGTCGTGTTCTCGAACGAGCCGTTCTGCACGAGGTTGGCCTGCGCCATGGACACGACGGCCAGGCTGGTCAGGGCCAGCGTGGCTTGCAGGCCGCGCCGGGCCTGTCGAAAGAACGGGGCCATGGGCGTCTCCTGTGGTGTTGGAGCATCGAGGATAGAGAGGCCCGGGCGCGCGGCAACCCCCCGAGTCGGGCATGCCGGAGCGGCGCGATCACGCCATCCCGCGCGCCGGCCCGGGCGCCGCCGCCATGAATCCACCGCCCCAGCCGTGGCAAAGGGCGACATACCCGCCCACGAGGGTGCAAATAAATGTCGAGCCCCGCATGCCAGATACCCAAAACGCTTCGGCACGTGAATATGAAAGCGCCTCGACGAGATACGGCGCCGGCAGCGAGCGCAAGCCGTAGAAACTGAAACCCTCCCCCATTTTGGGCCCCCGGCCTGCATGCGCAAGCCCGGCGGCTGGTCGGGTTTAGGGGCGGACGGGGACACGGCCCCGGCGAGCATGGATGCAGGCCTTTGAAGAGGCTTTTGGCGGATGCGGCCGGCCGCTTGTTGGGCCGTTAGGGCGCGGGCGCCAGCACAGGGGATACCCGCAGTGACGATGCGAAAAGCGGCATCGAGAAGTCCAAAAATGTGATTAGTCGCGGATCAGTCGGCCCCTTAGCATGAAGTTAGACCCCAGCCACACAGGCCCGCCATAGAGGCCCTGAACGGTTGCAGAGGTTGGCCGTTCCTCCCATAACGATCCGGAGACAAGATGAAAAAACCAGCCCTGGTGCCGCTGCGCGCGGCCGCCTATTCCGCCCAGTCCCCTGCACGCTTCGCCCTGAGCCTGACGGCCGCCGCCGCGCTCGCCGCCCTGTCCACCACCGCCGTGGGTCAAGAAGCCGCCAAGGCCGAACAGCAGTTGGAAACGGTGACCATCTCCGGCGTCAGGGCATCGCTGACCAAGAGCCTGTCGATCAAGCGCACCAGCGACCAGGTCGTGGAATCGGTCGTTGCCGAAGACATCGGCAAGCTGCCCGACAACAATGTCGTCGAAGCGCTGCAGCGCGTGACGGGTATCCAGGTCACCAACCGCGCCGGCGGCGAAGTCGGCACCTTGTCCATCCGCGGTCTGCCCGACGTGGCCACCACCTGGAACGGCCGCAATATCTTTACCGCGTCCGGCACGCAGGTGGCGCTTCAGGACATTCCGTCGACCCTGGTTCGCCAGATCGACGTCTACAAGACGCGTGACGCCAGCCAGTTGGAAAACGGTATTGCCGGCCAGATCGACGTCAAATCTTTGCGCCCGTTCGATTTCAAGGGCTCGAAGTTGTCGCTGTTGGCGCGTGAAACCTATCTCGACCCTGCGAAGAAGTCGAATCCGCAGCTGAGCGCGATGGCCAGCAACCGCTGGAAAACCGACGCCGGTGAAATCGGTGCGCTGGTCAATCTGTCGATGGTCAAGACGGACTATCGCAACGAAAGCGTGACGCCGGGGGCCATGGTGCCCTTTGTCAGCCCGAATGCCGCTGAAGTTCCGGCGGGCTATACCCCGTTGCAGCGTATCTTCGACAACAACATCTGGACGCCTGGAACCTATACCGGCCTGCCACAGAAGGCGGGTTCAACGCTGAATTTCAACGGGGTTGCTCGCCCCTATTACCTGGCGCGAGACGCCGTTTTCCAGAGCGACGTCGAAGGCCAGCGCGAGCGCCCGGCCGCCAACGTCGCGCTGCAATGGCAGCCGAACGCAGATTCCGTCTACACGTTTGAGGCGATGTACAACGGTTACCGCGACAAGGTTTTCAACAAGCTGCTGTTCAGCTTTGTCGACTGGTGGGGCAGTCTCGGCAGCAACCCGGCCAGCACGATCACCACATTCCCGGGAACGAACGTCATCAAGACGCGGACCGTGAATGACGTCTACGGTTTCAACAGCGGCGACTACACCACGTCGGCCACCGATTCCTATGTCTATGCCCTGAATGGCAAGTGGAATCTCGGTGACCGGCTGAGGCTGGAGGGCGATGTGTCGTACCAGACCAGTGCCTTCCATTCGGAATTCACCGCCACCCGCATTGACCGTGTTGCGCCGTCGATCACCGTCGATTTCAATTCGGGCGGCGGCAATATGGCCTTCGGTTTCAACAACAACGCCGACCTGGCGAACCCCGCCAAGTGGAACGTGGCGCAGTTCTACGACAACGCCAACCGCAACGAGGGCAACGCGGCAACCGCCAACCTGTCGGGCGCCTACGATGCCGACTGGGGTCCGTTGAAGACGCTGCATTTCGGCGTGCGCTTTGACAGCCGCAAGGCGTCGGAAGCCAACCGGACGCAATCGGGTTTCCTGGGCCGCAACCTGGCCGATGCCACGCTGGGTTCGAACTATTACCACGTCAATTCGAATTTCGGCACGGACATCTCAGACGTTCCGCGCTCCTGGATCGAGCCGAATGCTTACTACATTCGCGACAATATCGATGCGTGGCGCAAGCTGTATAACTCGGTCGATAAGAATTTCCTGACGACCGACAAGCTGAGTCTGCAGAAAACCTTCGAGGTCAAGGAAGACACCACCAATCTGTTCCTGATGGCAGATTCCGAGCACGAGTTGTTCGGTCGCCCGCTGCGCGCTAATTTCGGCGTGCGCTACGTGCAGGTCAATACCAGCATGACCGCCTACAGCGTCAATGCCACCTCCAAGGTGGTGACGCCCACGAACGGCGAGAAGACGGCCCGGAAGTTCCTGCCCAGCCTGACGCTGCGTTACGAGCCAGTCAAGGACGTCCTGGTGCGCTTCAACTACGGTGAAACGCTGCGCCGGCCGGGCTTCGGCGACCTCAACCCGGTTCTGCAACTCGGGGATGACGTCTCGAAGGTGGGTTACGGCGGCGGCAGCGGCGGCAACCCGGGCCTGGAACCGACGCGCTCCAAGAACCTCGACCTGACCGGCGAGTGGTATTTCCAGAAGGACAGCGCGCTTTACGGCACCCTGTTCCAACGCAAGATCGAGGGCCTGGTCGTGCCGCTGCGTCGCCGCGTTCACGTCGACCCGGCCAACGACCCGTTCCGCAACTCGACCTCCGGCGGCGACCACACGAACGGCTATGACTACGTCATCAGTTCGCCGGTCAATGCGTCCAACGGCAAGATCAGCGGCCTCGAACTCGGCGCGATCTACTTCCCGAAGGGGTTGCCTTGGTATCTGGACGGCCTGGGTTTCCAGGGCAGCGTCACGCGCCTGAGTTCGTCGCAGAACGTGCCGACCGCCAACAACGCCGGCGAGATCGTCTCCCAGCTTGAGGCGCCGTTCTTCGGCGTGTCCAAGCTGTCGTGGAATGCCACCTTGGCCTACGACAAGGGCCCGATTGGCGCGCGGCTGTCCTATGTCCGTCGCTCCAGCTTCCTGGCCGGCAACGAAGCGGCCCTGTTTGCCAACCCGATTGGCATCTGGCGCCGTCCGGAAAAGAGCGTGGATCTGCAGCTCACCTACAACATCAACGACCGCATGTCGCTCGATTTCAGCGGTGTCAACCTGACCAACGAAATGCAGCAGCAGTACTACCACTTCGGCGACGCGGGCAGCCCCGAGTTGACCAGCTTCGGTACGGTCCAGATCGGACGCGCGTTCTCGGCCGGTTTCCGCTGGAAGATTTGAACCGACGGGGCTGAACTCACCCCCTGTACGGGCGTTGCGCGGGCCTCCCGGGCAACGCCCTTTTTCTTTTTCGCAGTCCCCATGTCCGACCTGATCCAGCCGCTGATCCGCCAGCGCGCCGACCCCCACATCACGGCCCAGGCCGACGGCTATTACTACTTCACCGCGTCGGTGCCGCAGTACGACCGCATCGAGGTGCGGCGTGCGCTGACCATCGAAGGCCTGGCCGACGCGCCGGTCTACGACGTCTGGCACAAGCCCGACACCGGCCCGTACTCGGAGCTGATCTGGGCGCCCGAGCTGCATTTCAACGACGGCGCCTGGTACGTCTACTTCGCGGCTGCGCACACCCGCGCGTTGGACGGCCTGGGCATGTTCCAGCACCGGATGTACGCGATCCGCAACACGGCGAAAGACCCGCTGGGCGGCCCCTGGGAATTCCTGGGCCAGATCGATTCCGGCATCGACAGCTTCTGCCTGGACGCCACCACCTTCACCCACCGCGGCCAGCTCTACTACCTGTGGGCGCAGAAGGACTCAGGCGTGGCCGGCAACTCCAACCTCTACATCGCGCCCATGAAGACGCCCTGGCAGCTGGGCGGCGCGCCGGTACTGCTCAGCAAGCCCGAGTTCGATTGGGAGTGCCGCGGCTTCCTCGTCAACGAGGGGCCGTCGGTGCTGCAGCGCCATGGCCGTGTCTTTATCAGTTACTCGGCCAGCGCGACGGACGAGAACTACGCGATGGGCCTGCTGTGGGCCCACGAGGGCGCCGACCTGCTGGATCCGGCGAGCTGGCACAAGTCCGCCCAGCCCGTGATGCGCAGCGCCGCCGAGGACAGCGTCTTCGGCCCGGGCCACAACAGCTTCACGCAGGGATCGACGCCCGACGAGGTGCTGCTGGTCTATCACGCCCGCACCTATACCGAGATCGAAGGCGACCCGCTGTGGAACCCCGACCGGCACACCTTCGTGAAGCCGCTGCGCTGGAGCGCCGACGGCATGCCGCTGTTCGGCAAGCCTTCCCGCCGCGACTGATATCAAAAACAACATCGTTACACCGAGGAAATTGATTGGATTGCAATTCCTTCGGCCCCTAGCATCGTTTTGAAGGGCTGACGCGCGCGAATCGCCCGATCAGCCCAACCCAGCGGCACCCCCTGCACGCCGCAAGAACGACACGAGACAAGACATGACGACTGAGGACAAGAAGAGCAAGGTCAAGCTGCGCTCGGCCGAATGGTTTGGCACCCAGGACAAGAACGGTTTCATGTACCGCTCCTGGATGAAGAACCAGGGCATCCCGGACCATGAGTTCAACGGCAAGCCCATCATCGGCATCTGCAACACCTGGAGCGAGCTGACGCCCTGCAACGCCCACTTCCGCAAGCTGGCCGAGCACGTCAAGCGCGGCATCATCGAAGCGGGCGGCTGGCCGGTCGAGTTCCCGGTGTTCTCCAGCGGCGAGTCCAACCTGCGCCCCACGGCCATGCTGACGCGCAACCTGGCGAGCATGGACGTCGAGGAGAGCATCCGCGGTAACCCGATGGACGCCGTCGTGCTGCTGGTGGGCTGCGACAAGACCACGCCTGCGCTGCTGATGGGCGCGGCCAGCGTCGACGTGCCGGCCATCGTCGTCACCGGCGGGCCGATGCTGAACGGCAAGCTCAATGGCAAGAACATCGGCTCCGGCACGGCCGTGTGGCAGCTGCACGAGCAGGTCAAGGCCGGCGAGATCAGCATGCACGACTTCATGGCCGCCGAGGCCGGCCACTCGCGCTCGGCCGGCACCTGCAACACCATGGGCACCGCGTCCACGATGGCCTGCATGGCCGAGGCGCTGGGCACCTCGCTGCCGCACAACGCCGCGATTCCCGCCGTGGACGCGCGCCGTTATGTGCTGGCCCATCTGTCCGGCATGCGCATCGTCGACATGGTCTGGGAGCAGCTCACGCTGTCCAAGGTGCTGACGAAAGAGGCGTTCGAGAACGCCATCCGCGTCAACGCGGCCATCGGCGGCTCCACCAACGCCGTCATCCACCTGAAGGCCATCGCCGGCCGCATCGGCGTGGACCTGGAGCTGGAAGACTGGACCCGCATCGGCCGCGGCACGCCGACCGTTGTGGACCTGCTGCCCTCGGGCCGCTTCCTGATGGAAGAGTTCTATTACGCCGGCGGCCTGCCCGCCGTGCTGCGTCGCCTGGGCGAGGCCGACCTGCTGCCGCACAAGGACGCGCTGACCGTCAACGGCAAGACCCTGTGGGCCAACGTCGTCGACGCGCCCATCTACGACGACGAAGTCATCCGCAAGATCGACAACCCGCTGATCGCCGATGGCGGCATCTGCATCCTGCGCGGCAACCTGGCGCCGCGCGGTGCCGTGCTCAAGCCCTCCGCCGCCACGCCCGAGCTGATGAAGCACCGCGGCCGCGCCGTCGTGTTCGAGCACTTCGAGGACTACAAGGCCCGCATCGTCGACCCCGACCTGGTGGTGGACGCGACCTCCATCCTGGTCATGAAGAACTGCGGCCCCAAGGGCTACCCCGGCATGGCCGAGGTCGGCAACATGGGCCTGCCGCCCAAGCTGCTCGCGGCCGGCGTGAAGGACATGGTGCGCATCTCCGACGCGCGCATGAGCGGCACCGCATACGGCACTGTCGTGCTGCACGTGGCGCCCGAGGCGCGCGCCGGCGGGCCGCTGGCGGTGGTCAAGGAAGGCGACTGGATCGAGCTGGACTGTGCTGCCGGCCGCCTGCACCTGGACGTGCCTGAGGCCGAGCTGGCGCAGCGCCTGGCCGACTGGGCCGCCGCCCAGACCGTGGACCCGCAGGACGCCAGCGGCTACCGCCAGCTCTACGTGAACCACGTGCTGCAGGCCGACGAAGGCTGCGACTTCGACTTCCTGCGCGGCAAGCGCGGCTCGGCCGTGCCGCGCCACTCCCACTGATTTCAAGGTTCTCCATGAGCAACACCATTCAAGGCCTGGCGCTGATCGGCGGCCAGCCGGTGCGCGGTGCCGGCAAGCCCTTCCAAGCGTTCGATCCGGGCAAGAACGAAGCCCTGGGCCCCGACTTCAACGCCGTTGACGCCGCCCAAGTGGCCCAAGCCTGCGCCCTCGCCGGCGCCGCCTTCGACACCTTTCGCGCCACGACCGACCAGGAGCGTGCCGACTTTCTGGAGCAGATCGCCGCGCAGATCCTGGCGCTGGGCGACGACCTCATCGTCCGCGCCATGGCCGAGACCGGTCTGCCGCGCGCCCGCCTGGAAGGCGAGCGCGGGCGCACGATGAACCAGCTCAAGCTGTTCGCCGAGCTGCTGCGCGAAGGCAGCTGGCAGGACGCCCGCATCGATACCGCCCTGCCTGCGCGCACGCCGCCGCGGCCGGACCTGCGCCTGCGCTTCGTGGGCGTGGGCCCTGTGGCCGTGTTCGGCGCCAGCAACTTCCCGCTGGCCTTCTCGGTCGCCGGTTGCGACACCGCCGCGGCGCTCGCCGCCGGCTGCCCCGTCGTCGTCAAGGCGCACTCGGCTCACCCGGGCACGTCGGAGCTCGTGGGTCGCGCTGTCGTCGAGGCCGTGCGCCTGAGCCACCTGCCCGCCGGCGTCTTCGCGCTGCTGACGGGCAGTGGGCACGGCATCGGCGACACGCTGGTGCGCCACCCTGCCATCCAGGCCGTGGGCTTCACCGGCTCGCGCAGCGGCGGCCTCGCGCTGATGGCTGCCGCGGCGGCCCGCCCCCAGCCCATCCCTGTCTACGCCGAGATGAGCAGCATCAACCCGGTTGTCCTGCTGCCCGGGGCGCTCAGCCAACGCGGCGCCGACGTCGCGATGGGCTTCGCCGCCTCGCTGGTCATGGGCGTGGGCCAGTTCTGCACCAATCCCGGCCTGGTGCTGGGCCTGGCCGGTGCCGACTTCGACCGCTTCGCTGCGGCCGCCGCCGAGGCGCTCAAGCCCGTGGCCGCCGGCACCATGCTGACGCCCGGCATCGCCAGCGCCTACCAGCGCGGCGAAGACCAGCTCGCCGGCCAGCCCGCGGTCACCACGTTGACCCGCGGCGAGTCGGCCGGTTGCCAGGGCGCCCCGGCGCTGTTCAAGACCACCGGCGCGGCCTTCCTGGCCAATCATGCGATGTCCGCCGAAATCTTCGGCCCCGCTTCGCTGCTGGTGGCCTGCAGCGACCTTGACGAACTGCTGGCCGTCATCGAGGGCCTGGAAGGCCAGTTGACCGCCACGCTGCAGTTGCAGGACGACGACGAGGCCGACCTCGCCGCCGCCCGCCGCCTGCTGCCCGCGCTGGAGCGCAAGGTCGGCCGCATCCTGGCCAACGGCTACCCCACCGGCGTCGAGGTGTCGACGGCCATGGTCCACGGGGGCCCCTTCCCGGCCACGAGCGATGGTCGCAGCAGCTCGGTCGGCACCGCGGCCATCCAGCGCTTCCTGCGCCCGGTCTGCTACCAGAACCTGCCGCGCGCATTGCTGCCAGCGGTGCTGCGCGAACCCAACGAGCGCGGCGTCTGGCGGCGCCGCGACGGGGCACTGACGCGCAACTGAGACGCGCAGGCCCGAACAGAACAACGACGGAGACAAAAGACATGAAGAAGCAACTCGCCGCCCTCGCGGCCTGCCTGGCCTGGACCTTGGGTGCCCAGGCGGCTGACATCAAGCTGGTCGTCAATGCCGACCAGCCTGGGCCGGTCATCCACCGCAACATCTACGGCCAGTTCGCCGAGCATCTGGGCACCGGCATCTACGAGGGCATGTGGGTCGGTCCCGACTCCAAGATCCCCAACGTGCGCGGTTGGCGCAAGGACGTCATCGGCGCGCTGAAGGACCTGAAGGTGCCGCTGGTGCGCTGGCCCGGTGGCTGCTTTGCGGACGAATACCACTGGCGCGAAGGCATCGGCCCGCGCGCCAAGCGCCCGATCAAGGTCAACAGCAACTGGGGTGGCGTGCCCGAGAACAACGCCGTCGGCACGCACGAGTTCTTTGATCTCGTCGAACAGCTCGGCGCCGAGGCCTACGTCAACGGCAACATGGGTACCGGCAGCCCGCAGGAAATGGCTGAGTGGCTGGAGTACATGACGGCCGAGGGCAACTCCTCGCTGGCTCAGGCGCGCCGCAAGAACGGCCGTGACAAGCCCTTCCGCGTGCACTACTTCGCCCTCGGCAACGAGACCTGGGGTTGCGGCGGCAACATGCGGCCGGAGTACTACGCCGACATGTACAAGCACTGGGCGACCTTCCTGAAGACGCCCGAGAACAACCGGCCCAAGTTCATCGCCAGTGGCGGCAACGACCAGGACACCACCTGGGAAGACGTGCTGAGCAAGAGCGTCAAGTACAACTTCGACGCCATCGCTCACCACGCTTACACCTTCCCCAGCGGCAAGTGGGAGGGCAAGGGCTCGGCGGTCGGCTTCCCCGAGGACGAGTGGATCTCGATGCTGTCGCAGGTCAGCAAGATCGACAACACGCTGGCCAAGACCACGGTCGTCCTTGACAAGAATGACCCGAAGAAGAAGCTCGAAATCTACTTCGACGAATGGGGCAGCTGGTACGACCCCGAGCCCGGTAGCAACCCCGGCTTCCTGGTCCAGCGCAACACGCTGCGCGATGCGCTGCTGGCGGCGCTGCACTTCAACGTCTTCCACGCCCATGCCGACCGCGTGAAGATGAGCAACGTGGCGCAGATGGTCAACGTGCTGCAGGCCATGATCCAGACGTCGAAAGACAAGCTGGTGCTGACGCCGACGTACCACGCCTTCGCGCTTTACACGCCCTTCCAGGACGCGACCTCGCTGCCCGCGACGATCGAGAACAACCCGGTCTACAAGGTCGGCGCGACCGAGATGCCGGGCCTGTCGGCCACGGCAGCGCGCGGTAAGGACGGCAAGCTCTACATCGGTCTCGTGAACTCCAACGCCACGCAGTCTGCGGAGCTGACGCTGCAGGTCGGCGCCAGTGCGCCCAAGGCCGTCAAGGGCAAGCTGCTGACCGCCGGCGCGATGGACGCGCAGAACGAGCTCGGCAAGTCCGCGCAAGTCGTGCCCGTGGCCTATGAGGCCCAGGCCGCCGACGGCAAGCTCACGCTGAAGCTCCCGGCCAAGTCCATCGTCGTCGTCGCCGTCGAGGGCTGATCGCCCTCCGCGCAGCAAGCGACTTCTGCTGATCCGCAACCCTGGGCCCGCCATGCTGCTTGCCCAGGCCTTGCGCTGTCTCCGTGGCCGACACGGGGCATATCAAAACCAGGATCGACCGTGTCTGCAATGTCATTGGTGCGCCGCCGCCGAGCCTCCTAGGCTGCGCCGGGCTCAACCACCAGACACGGAGACAAACACATCATGGCCTTCCAGAACCGACGCAACTTCCTTGCGGGCACTGCCGCCCTCGCGCTGACCGCCTGCGGCGGCGGTGGCGGCGGCAGCACCGGCACCGTCACGCCTGCCACCCCCACCCCGGTGACCCCCACACCGCCCACCAACCCCAACGCGGTCCAGACGGCGCTCACGTTCGGCAACGCGTCGGTCCATGACCCGTCGGTGATCAAGTCGGGCAGCACGTTCTACGTCTTCGGCTCCCACCTCGCGGCGGCCAAGACGACGGACCTGATGAACTGGACCAAGCTGGCTGACGGCGTCGACAACAACAACGCGCTGTTCGGCAACAAGGTCACCACGGAGCTGGCCGCCACCTTCGCCTGGACCACGGTGACCGACCTGTGGGCCCCCGACGTCGCCAAGCTCGACGACGGCAAGTTCTACATGTACTACTGCTCCTGCCAGGGCAGCAGCCCGCTGTCCGCGCTGGGCGTGGCCGTGGCCACCAACATCGAAGGCCCGTACGCGAACAAGCAGATCCTGCTGAAATCCGGCATGGTGGGCGTGTCCGACGACGGCACCACTTACGACGCGACCAAGCACCCCAACGTCGTTGACCCGCAGGTCTTCAAGGATGCGACGGGCAAGCTGTGGATGGTCTACGGCTCCTACTCGGGCGGCATCTTCATCCTGCAGCTGGACCTGACGACAGGCCTGCCCATCGCGGGCCAGGGCTACGGCAAGCACTTGCTGGGCGGCAACCATGCCGAGATCGAGGGTGCCTACATCCTCTACAGCCCGACAAGCAAGTACTACTACCTGTTCACGTCCTGGGGCGGCCTGGCCGCCAACGGCGGCTACAACGTGCGCCTGGCGCGCTCGCTGTCGCCCGACGGCCCTTACGTGGACGGCTCCGGCAAGGACATGGCCACGGTCAGGGCAAGCGTGGCCTTCGACCGGCCCAGCATCCAGGACAACGCCATGAAGCTGATGGGCGGCCATCAGTTCACCAACGCGGACTTCGAGACCGGCACCGCGCTGGGCTACGTGTCCCCGGGCCACAACTCGGCCTACTACGACGCGGCCACGGGCCAGTACTTCATCATCTTCCACACGCGCTTCCCGAGCACGGGCGAGGCCCACGAGATCCGCGTGCACGAGATGCACCTCAACGAAGACGGCTGGCTGGTCATCGCGCCGCTGCGTTATGCACCACTGAGCCTGGCAAGCCCCGCGCAGACGGTCGACGTCAGCGCCGCGCAGGCGGCCGGCACCTACAAGCTGGTCAACCATGGCCGGGACATCACGGCGGTGAGCAAGTCGTCCGTTGTCGTCGTCTTGAACACCGACGGGACCGTCAGCGGCGGCGTCACCGGCACCTGGACGCACAACGGCAGCAACAAACTCACCGTTGTGAGCGGCGGCACGACCTACAAGGGCGTACTGTCCCGGCAATGGAACACGAACTCCAGCGCGTTCGTTGTGAGCTTCAGCGCGCTGTCGTCGGGTGGTGTCTCGCTGTGGGCCATTCGGTTGAGCAGCTGATGTCGAAACGCCTGCTCGCCGCCCTCGCCCTTGCACTGTGCGCCCACAGTGCGAGCGCGGCGACGCAGGCTTTCCCGTTGGATCGGGTCCGTCTCCAGGACGGCCCGTTCCTCGACGCGCAGGCCACCGACCTGCACTACCTGCTGGCGCTGGACGCGGACCGCCTGCTGGCGCCCTTCCGCCGCGAAGCCGGTCTGCCGGTGACTGCGCCGAGCTACGGCAACTGGGAGTCCAGCGGCCTGGACGGTCACATGGGTGGGCACTACGTGTCGGCGCTCGCCTTGATGGTCGCGTCCACCGGCGACCCCGAGGCGAAGAAGCGCCTGGACTACGTCATCGGAGAACTCAAACGTTGCCAGGACGCCATCGGCACCGGCTACATCGGCGGCGTCCCGGATGGCGCCAAGGCTTGGGGCCAGGTGGCCGCGGGCGAACTCAAGGTCGACAGCTTCTCCGTCAACGGCCGCTGGGTGCCTTGGTACAACCTGCACAAGCTCTTCGCCGGCCTGCGCGACGCCTGGGTCCATGCCGGCAATGCCGACGCCAAGGCCATGCTCATCGCCTTGAGCGACTGGGCGCTGCGGCTGACGACACCGCTTTCTGATCAGCAGATGCAGGACATGCTGCGCGCTGAGCACGGCGGCATGAACGAGGTGCTGGCCGACGTGTCGCAGATGACCGGCGACCTGCGCTACCTGGCGCTGGCGCGGCGCTTTTCGCACCAGGCCATCCTGCAGCCGCTGGCCGCCGGCCAGGACAAGCTCACCGGCCTGCACGCCAACACCCAGATCCCCAAGGTCATCGGCTTCGCGCGCATCGCGCAGCTTGCCGGTGAAGATGAAGGCCGCCGTGCCGCCGAATTCTTCTGGCACACGGTCACCGAGAAGCGCACCGTCGCCATCGGCGGCAACAGCGTCAAGGAGCACTTCCACCCGGCCGACGACTTCCGGCCCATGCTCAACGAAGTGGAAGGCCCCGAGACCTGCAACAGCTACAACATGCTCAAGCTGACGGCGCTGCTGGCGCAGGCCCAGCCGGAGCAGGGCAGCTACACGGACTTCTACGAGCGCACGCTCTACAACCACATCCTCGCGTCGCAGCATCCGGGCGAGGGGGGCTTCGTCTATTTCACGCCGATGCGGCCGCAGCACTACCGCGTCTACTCGAAGATCGACGAGGGCATGTGGTGCTGCGTCGGCTCAGGCATCGAGAGCCACGCCCGCCACGGTGAATTCATCTACGCGCACGACGGCGACGCGCTGTACGTGAACCTCTTCATCGCGTCCAAGCTGGACTGGCGCGAGCGCGGCATCCACGTCACGCAGAGCACGCGCTTCCCCGACGAGGCGCGCACGCGGCTGACGGTGCACGACGCCGGCGAGTTCGCGCTGAAGATCCGCTACCCCGGCTGGGTTGCGCCCGGCGCGCTCAAGGTCAAGCTCAACGGCAAGCTTGTCAAGGTGACGGCCAAGCCGGGTGGCCATGTCGAACTGCGCCGCGTGTGGGCGACCGGTGACCACGTGGACGTCGAGCTGCCGATGCGCACGACGCTGGAGCCCATGCCGGGCCTGAAGAACTACGTCGCCGTGCTGCACGGCCCCATCGTGCTGGCCGCCAAGACGCCGCAGGCGGGAGAGAAGCTGGCCTTCACCGCAGACGGTTCGCGCATGGGCCACATCGCGCAGGGCGCGGTCTGCCCGCAAGACGCAGCCCCCGTGTTCGTGAGCGACAAGGCCAACTTCATCCGCCGCTTCAAGCCCGTGGCCGGCCAACCGCTGACCTTCACGGCGCCTGGCCTCATCCAGGGCCTGAAGCCAGGCTTTGACGCGGATCGCCTGCAGCTCATCCCGTTCTTCCGGCTGCACGACTCGCGCTACATGGTCTATTGGGCGCGCTCCACGCCTGCCCAGCAGAGCTTGTTGCGCGTGGAGCTGGCCAAGGCCGAGGAGGCGCGGCTGGCGCTGGACGCGCAGACCATCGACCAGGTCGCACCCGGTGAGCAGCAGCCCGAGTCCGACCACGGCTTCAAGGGCGAAGGTGCCGAGAACGGCATCGCACCGGCCGGCCGCTGGCGGCATGCGAAGCAGTGGTTCAGCTATGACCTCAACGACCGTGTTGGCGAGGCCCAGGCGCTGCGCCTGAGCTTCGCCAAGGGCGATGCCGGCCGCCGTTTCGACGTCGTCGTCAACGGTCAGCTCATCGCCGAAGTCGAGCTGGGCAAGCTCCCGGGTGCTGATTCGCCGGACGAGATCTACTCGCGCGACTTCCCGCTGCCTGCCGACCTCGTGCGCGCGGCCGGCGGCAAGCTCACCGTGAAGTTCGTCGCCAAACCCGGTTCCATCGCCGGTGGGCTCTACGGCCTTCGGCTGCTTCGCTGAGGTCGCCTTCATGAAACGACGTCACCTCCTCCAACAGCTCGGCGGTCTCGCGTCGTTGAGTGCCGCGGGCCATCTGCGGGCGGCGACGCAGGGTGGCGCCGGCTTCAAGCCCAGTTGGGATTCGCTGGCCGGCTACCAGACCCCCGACTGGTTCCGCGACGCCAAGTTCGGCATCTGGGCGCACTGGGGGCCACAGTGCCAGCCCGAGATGGGCGACTGGTACGCCCGCGAGATGTACGTCGAGGGCAGCGCCACGAACCGCCACCACGTCGCCACCTACGGGCACCCGTCGATCTACGGTTTCAAGGACGTCATCCGCGACTGGAAGGCCGAGCGTTGGGAGCCGGAGGAGCTGCTCGGGCTCTACAAGAAGGCCGGCGCACGCTACTTCATGGCGATGGCCAACCACCACGACAACTTCGACCTGTTCGCCAGTCGCCACCACGCGTGGAACGCCACGCGCGTCGGACCGCGCCAGGACATCATCAAGCGCTGGGCCGCCGCCGCACGCGCGCAGGGTCTGCCGCTGGGCGTGAGCGTGCACGCGGCTCACGCCTGGACCTGGTACGAGCCCGCCCAACGCGCCGACACCAAGGGCCCCAAGACCGGTGTGCCCTACGACGGCCGGCTGCGCAAGGAAGACGGCCGCGGCCAGTGGTGGGACGGGCTGGACCCGCAAGCCCTCTACGCGCAGGACCACGCACCCAGCGCGAACGCGCAAGACCCCAAGGCCCTCCATGGCCAGTGGGAGTGGGGCAACGGCGCCAGCCAGCCCAGCGAGGCCTACTGCCGCAACTTCCTCGCCCGCACGCTGGATCTGCTGGACCAGCACCGCCCCGAGCTGGTCTATTTCGACGACACCGCGCTGCCGCTGTGGCCCGTCAGCCCCGTGGGACTGGACATCGCCGCCCACCTCTACAACCAGCACCTGGACGCGTCGGGCCGCACGCAGGCCGTGCTGTTCGGCAAGATCCTCAACGAGCAGCAGCGCCGCTGCATGGTGTGGGACATCGAGCGCGGCCAGGCCCAGGGCATCGAGCCCCTGCCCTGGCAGACCGACACCTGCCTGGGCGGCTGGCATTACGACAAGCGCATCCTGGCGCAGCAGAAATACAAGTCCGCCGAGACGGTGGTGCGCATGCTGATTGATGTGGTCAGCAAGAACGGCAACCTGCTGCTCAACGTGCCGGTCAAGGGCGACGGCCGCATCGACGACGCCGAGCGCCGCGTCGTGGAGGCCATCGGCGTCTGGCTGCAGCGTCACGGCGAAAGCATCTACGGCACCCGCCCCTGGCGCGTGTTCGGCGAAGGCCCGTCGCTGGCCAACCAGGCGCCGCTGACGGCCCAGGGCTTCAACGAAGGCAAGGGCGCCGCCTTAGGCGCGGCGGACTTCCGCTTCACTGCGCGCGGCGACATCGTCTACGCCAGCGGCTTTGCGGCGCCTGACGGCGGCCGCGCACTCATCCGCAGCCTGGCACGCGGCCAGCACCGGCCGGTGCAGCGCGTGGACCTGCTGGGCGGTGCCGAGGCGTTGCGCTTCGAGCAGCGCGACGACGGCCTGTCGGTGCAACTGCCGCTCGACGGCATCGCGACGCTGCCCGCCTACGTTCTGCGGATTGCGTGAGCCCATGCCTTCTAGCATCCTCAAACTGACATGGTTTGCACGAACAAACTCATGGGTCGTGCATCACCGCGCTTCCTAGCATCCGCTCACAACAAGGAGACAACCGAATGATGAAGTTGATTGCCCGCCGCACGCTGCTCGCCGCAGCCCTGGCCCTGCCCGCCCTTGCGGCCGTCGCCGCGCCGCTGACGCTGGGCTTCTCCCAGGTCGGCGCAGAGAGCGAGTGGCGCACGGCCAATTCCGCGTCCATCAAGGCCGCGGCCAAAGAGGCCGGCGTCACGCTGAAGTTCGCCGACGCGCAGCAGAAGCAGGAAAACCAGGTCAAGGCCATCCGCAGCTACATCGCGCAGAAGGTCGACGTCATCGCCTTCTCGCCGGTCGTCGAGAGCGGCTGGGACACGGTGCTGAAGGAAGCCAAGGCTGCCGGCATCCCCGTTATCCTGACCGACCGCGCCGTCAAGGTCGCCGACCCGTCGCTGTACGTCACCTTCATCGGCTCGGACTTCGTCGAGGAAGGCCGCAAGGCCGCCAAGTGGCTGGTGGAGCGCGCCGCCAAGACCCCGAACGCCGCGCTGAACATCGTCGAGCTGCAAGGCACCGTGGGTTCGGCACCGGCCATCGACCGCAAGAAAGGCTTCGAGGAAGGCATCAAGGCCAACCCCAAGCTGCAGATCATCCGCTCGCAGTCCGGCGAGTTCACGCGCGCCAAGGGCAAGGAGGTCATGGAGTCCTTCCTGAAGCAGCGCGACAAGAAGATCGACGTGCTGTACGCGCACAACGACGACATGGCCATCGGCGCCATCCAGGCCATCGAGGAAGCCGGCCTCAAGCCGGGCGTGGACATCGTCATCATCTCCATCGACGGCGTGCGTGGCGCCTTCGAGGCGATGAAGGCCGGCAAGCTCAACGTGACGGTGGAATGCAACCCGCTGCTGGGTCCGCAGCTGATGCAGCTGGCCAAGGACGTTGTCGCCAAGAAGCCGATCGAGAAGCGCATCACCGTGACGGAAGGTGTATTCCCGGCCGAAGTGGCGGCCAAGGAACTGCCGAATCGGAAGTATTGAAATGACGGTGAGTGCGGCCCCGGTGCTGGCCCTGTCCGGCATCCACAAAGGCTTTCCGGGCGTGAAAGCCCTCAGCGACGTCAGCCTGCGCCTGTTCCCGGGCGAGGTGCATGCGCTGATGGGCCAGAACGGCGCCGGCAAGTCCACGCTGATCAAGGTGCTGACGGGGCTGTACCAACCCGATGCCGGCACCATCACGCTGGATGGCCACCCGATCGCCCCACGCCGCACCGAGGAAGCCCAGGCCTTGGGTATCCAGACCGTCTACCAGGAGGTCAACCTCTGCACCAATCTCAGCGTGGCGGAGAACATCTGCGCTGGCCGCTTCCCACGCAAGTGGGGGCGCATCGACTGGTCGGCCGTCAACGCCGAAGCCCGGCGTGTGCTCGCGCAGATGGACCTCGACATCGACGTCACCGCACCGCTGTCGCGCTTCTCGCTGTCCGTGCAGCAGATGGTGGCCATCGCCCGCGCGCTGCGCGTGCAGGCGAAGGTGCTCATCCTCGATGAACCGACGTCCAGCCTGGACGACGCGGCCGTGCAGCGACTGTTCACTGTTCTGCGCCGTCTGCGCGACCAGGGTCTTGCCATCCTGTTCGTCACCCACTTCCTTGACCAGACCTATGCCTTGGCCGATCGCATCACGGTGATGCGCAACGGCGAGACGGAGGGCGAGTACCTGGCGAGCGACCTCAGCCGCCTGGCCCTCGTCAACAAGATGGTGGGCGCGCCGCCCGACCAGCAACCCACCCGCCTGGACAGCCGCGCCCCGAACACCGGCGCCCCTGTCTTGAAGGCGCAAGGGCTGACCCGGCGCGGCGCGCTTCACCCGCTGGACCTGGAACTCAAGCGCGGCGAGGTGCTGGGCCTGGCCGGGCTGCTGGGCTCCGGCCGCACGGAGGCCGCGCGCCTGCTCTTCGGCGCCGACGCGGCCGACGCGGGCCATGTCGCCACCGAGGGCCGTACCGGCCGGTGGCGCTCGCCGCGCGAGGCCATCGCCGCCGGCATCGCTTTCTGCTCCGAAGACCGCAAGCACGAAGGCGCCATCCTGGACCTCTCCGTGCGCGACAACATCCTGCTGGCATTGCAGGCCCGCCACGGCCTGCGCCTGGTCATGTGCCACGAGCAGCAGCAGGCGCTGGCCGACGACTACATCCAGCGTCTCGGCATCAAGACCGCCAGTGCGGACACGCCCATCGGGCAACTCTCCGGCGGCAATCAGCAGAAGGCCCTGCTGGCCCGCTGGCTGGCCACCGAGCCTGTTGTCCTCATCCTCGACGAGCCCACGCGCGGCATCGACGTGCGTGCCAAGGAAGACCTGATGGACGCCGTGCGCGCGCTGGCCCATCGCCCGGCAGAAGAAGGCGGCAACGGCATGTCCATCCTCTTCATCTCCTCCGAACTGCCCGAGGTCCTGCACTGCAGCGACCGCGTCCTCGTGTTGCGCGACCGCCGCGCCGCTGGCGAATACCGCCGCGGCGAGCTGGATGAACGCAGCGTGCTTGAAGTGATCGCCGCGGAGCCTGTCGCGGCATGAATTCCCCGAGTCTCGCTATGTCCACCGCAAGCGCCCGCCCTCGGGCCTGGCAACACCCCCTCGCGCGGCCCGTCGCCGCGCTCGCGCTGCTGCTCGCCGTCGCGGCCATCTTCGTGCCCGGTTTCCTGCACCTGGAGATCAAGGACGGTCATCTCTACGGCAGCCTCGTCGACATCCTGCACCGCGCGGCTCCGCTGATGCTGGCGGCGTTGGGCATGACGCTGGTCATCGCCACGCGCGGCATCGACGTGTCCGTGGGCGCCGTGGTTGCCATCGCCGGCACCGTGGGCTGTGTGCTGGTTGGCTCGCACGGCCTGGCCGTCGCGTTCGCAGCGGCCTTGGGCGCTGCGCTGCTGTGCGGGCTGTGGAACGGCCTGCTGGTGTCGGCCCTGGGCCTGCAGCCCATCATCGCGACGCTGATCCTGATGGTCGCCGGCCGCGGCCTCGCGCAGCTGCTGACCGACGGTCAGATCATCACTGTCTACGAGCCCGCCAGCTTCTTCTGGCTGGGTGGCGGCTACCTGCTGGGCCTGCCGGTGTCGCTGTTCGTCGTCGCCACCGTGGCGGGCCTCACCGGCCTGCTGATGAAACGTACGGCGCTGGGCCTGTTCATCCAGACCGTCGGCATCAACCCCGTCGCGGCGCGCCTGGCCGGCGTGCGCACGGCGGCCATCGTCTTTTTCGTCTACGTCTACTGCAGCCTCGGCGCCGGGCTGGCGGGGCTGATGATCTCGTCCAACATCAAGAGCGCCGATGCCAACAACGCCGGCCTGCTGCTGGAGCTGGATGCCATCCTCGCCGTCACCCTCGGCGGTGGCCAGCTCAGCGGCGGCAAGTTCAGTCTGGCCGGCAGCCTCATCGGCGCGCTCATCATCCAGACGCTGACGTCCACCATCTACGCGATGGGCGTGCCGCCGCAGGTCACGATGGTCGTCAAGGCCGTCGTCGTGTTCGCAGTCTGCATCTCGCAGTCGTCGGCCTGGTCGACCTGGAGGAAGGCATGAAAGCCCTGCGCGCGGCCATGGCCGCTCCCTCCTTCACGAGCTGGGTCAGTGTTGCGTTGATGGCCGTGCTATTCATTGTCGGCGCCAGCAGCTACACGGGCTTTGGCTCCACGCAGGTGGTGCTGAACCTGCTCATCGACAACGCCTTCCTGCTCGTCATCGCCGTGGGCATGAGCTTCGTCATCCTGTCTGGCGGCATCGACCTGTCGGTGGGCTCGGTGCTGGCACTCACCACCATGGTGGCCGCCTGGCTGCTGCAGGTGGCGCACTGGCCGGCCGAACTGGTCATCGTGCTCGTACTCGTCGGCGGCGCGGCTTTCGGCGCGCTGCAGGGCGTCGTCATCCACGTGTTCAAGCTGCAGGCCTTCATCGTCACGCTGGCCGGCATGTTCCTGGCGCGCGGGCTGTGCTTTCTCATCAGTGTGGACAGCATCACCATCGACGCGCCGCTGTTCGTCACGCTGTCGCAGACGCAGATCACGCTGTTCGGCGGCGCCTTCCTGTCGCCTGGCGCGGTCATCGCGCTGGCCGTACTGGGTGCGGGCCTGTGGGTCGCCCACTGCACAGCCTTCGGCCGCACGGTCTATGCGCTCGGCGGCAGCGAGGCCTCCGCGCTGATGATGGGCCTCAATGTCGGCCGCACCAAGGTGGCGGTCTACGCGCTGAGCGGCTTCTGCGCGTCGCTGGCCGGCCTGCTTTTCGCGTTCTACATGCTCAGCGGCTATGGCCAGCATGCGCAAGGCGTGGAGCTGGACGCCATCGCGGCGGTGGTCATCGGCGGCACCGTGCTGACGGGCGGCTACGGCTACGTGGCCGGCGCGCTGTCCGGCGTGTTGGTGCTGGGCCTGATCCAGACGCTGATCGCCTTCGACGGCACGCTCAGCTCCTGGTGGACCAAGATCGTCATCGGCGCGCTGCTGTTCGTCTTCTGCGCCGTGCAGCGCTTGCTCTCCTTGAAGAAGGCCACTGCCTGATGTTGAAGAACCTCTTTGCGGCCGCGCTGCTGTGCGGTGCCGGCGTGGTGCAAGCCGCGACCAACCCGCTGTTCGCCCCGCTCTACACGGCTGACCCGGCCGTGCTGGTGGATGGCGGTCGCGTCTACCTCTTCACCGGCCGCGACGAGGCCCTGCCGGAGGGCAAGGACTACGTCATGCACGACTGGCACGTGTTCTCGTCCTGCGACATGGTGAACTGGAAGGACGAGGGCGTGCCCATCAAGGCCCGCGACTTCGCCTGGGCCAAGGGCCGCGCCTGGGCGTCGGACATCGTCAAGCGCGATGGCAAGTACTGGTTCTACTCGACCGTCGAGCATGCGACAGTGCCGGGCTTCGCCATCGGCGTTGCGGTGTCGGACTCGCCGACCGGGCCGTTCGTCGATGCGCGCGGCTCCGCGCTCGTCACCAACGACATGACCACGCAGACTGACATCGCGTGGGACGACATCGACCCGGCCATCTTCATCGACGACGACGGCCAGGCCTATCTGTACTGGGGCAACACGGTCATGAAGTACGCCAAGCTCAAGGCCAACATGACCGAGCTGGACGGGCCGATCACCGCGGTGCCGGTGAAGGACTTCGTGGAGGCGTCCTACCTGCACAAGCGCAAAGGCGTGTACTACCTGAGCTATTCGCAGCACTTCCCCGAGGAGACGGCCTACATGACCGGGCCGTCACCTACCGGGCCGTGGACGCCGCGGGGCGTTGTCATGGCCAAGAATCTGAAGACGAAGACCATCCATCAGGCGTTCTTCGAGTTCAACGGTCGCAGTTATGTGGCGTATCACAACGCCGAGCTGCCGGGGGGCGGCGAGTTCCGGCGGTCGGTGGCCATGGAGGAGTTCTCGTACCGGGCGGATGGGACGATTCCGTTCATTCGGCAGACGAAGGCGGGGCCGAGGGCGAATCCTTCGGCGGCTTGCAAGCGCTGAGGTGTTGGGTTCGGGTTGCTTTTGCGTGGAGGGTGTTGGCTCGGTGCATTGCCGGGAATCCTGCCCGGCAAGCGGAGCAACTTTCATCTGCGGGGCCAGAAGAAGGTCACCAAAGAAGAGGTCCTGAACCGCACACGATCGCGGCGACGCCGTCGGCGGCGCGCGAAAACGGTCGGCGGCATTTCGCCCAGACGCACGCCGCTGCGCCCTCGCTGCTGTCCCTGTGAAGAGCAACGTCCATCGCGCCTTCACGCCGCTCAACGCCGGCTGCGCGCCGGACTCATCAGGAGTGCGAAGCCAGCGTCGCTCGGACGAAGCTCGCCGTTCGCGTGCGGGCTAAACGCTGCAGCTCACCAAGGTTCTGAACCCGAGGTCTGTTGCCGACCCGCCGCAGACCTCGGCGTCGCCGATCTGGCCGCCGAACAGCGGTCACTGAATGATTGACATGAGAAACGGTGGCCGCCGTGCCTGTCAGCGTTTAATCGATGGAAGGGTTAGCCGGCCCTTTCCGCAATTGGCGAAAGCAGTAACCGTTCGAACTCGGCGTGGTGGTGCGTTGCTGCTTCAAGCAGTGTGACGACTTTTTCCACAAGATCGTTCTTGTTGTACTCGACACCGCCCCTAGACACACGGTCGCCAACGATTGTTAGCTCTCCGGAGCCTGGGAATATCTTGTCGACGAGTTTTGGCGGATAAAAGTGCTCAATCCCGTTCAATGACCACTTGACTATGTTGTCCCGAAGCACTCCCATCTTTTCCAACTGCTCGGGTAGCGAAGCTGAATGAACGGAGTCCAGAACGACAAATATTCGATCTCTATACGGACTCTTTTGAATATCGGTCAGGAGGCCGCCTGCGATTGTGAGCACCTCTTTAATTCGGGTGTCTGAATTTGCCGCGATGACACTCAGCTGAGAGTTCGGGAACCTAAGGCTTGTGGCCCGCTCAATGAAGCGGTGATCACATTTGCCTTCAACCAGTAGGATGGCAGAGGGAAGGTACAGGGTTTCAAAGCGATTGCCGAGAAGAAAGAAGTGAACCTTGTTCAATTCGCCAAGTGTAGAAACAACTTTCAAATCGATCTCGTCACCCTGCTTTGAGACAACGTAGTTATTGCTGATGTTTCGCCGATCTAGGAACACCGTTGAATGCGTTGCAAAAACAATGGTTCGAATGTGGGGGAAATACTTGGCTCTGTGTTCTCGATCAAAGAGAAAGTCAGCCAGTACTCCTTGCGCCTCGGGACTGACTCCAAGTTCGGGCTCGTCGATAAGAAGTCAGACCTGCGAAATTCATTTCGCCGCCATCAATGGCAACGGATCGCCCCCTTGCGCGCCCGTCAACAGCGATGTCGGACGTCGTGTGACGCCGTATAGAAGTCGCGAGCGCTCATGGCGGTCATGGCCCAAATCGCTTGTGCGGCCCACAGGGCGTAAAAAAGTGCCTTCAGGCCCAGGCGAACGATCGCCCGCAGCAGCCAGCGCACATTGAAGCCTGCCGCGCACAGCACCGCATGCAGCGCATCGCCTTCAGCGCCCTTGAGCCAGCACCGGTCCATCCGGTGATCGGCCTTGGTGTGGCCGATCAGGGGCTCGATGGCCTGGCGCCGCTTCAACCAGGTCCGCTGCCGAGGCGTCAGGGACTTGTACTTGCCGCGGTGGATCACGTGCACCGGTGCCACCTCTTGGTCCACCCCGCGATAGCCCAGGTCAACGACCGCCGTGCTCGGCCTCACGCCGATGTCTTGCAGCAAGGTGTTGGTCTGCTCGAGCTGTGCGGCCAGGGTGTGGCCGTCGTACGGATTGCCGGTGAAGCTGCGCGCGCCCACCATCAGCCCGTGCTGGTGCGTGATCGCCAAGCTGACCTTGACGCCGAATTCGTACGGCTGGCGGGCCTTGCCCTTGGAGATGCATTCAGCTTCCGGCGCGTGCAGGGCGTACAGCTTGTTCTTGTCCTTGGTGCGCTGGCTGTGGATGCGCTCAGCACGCTGGACCCAGAGCTCGAGCGCTTGCCGGGCAACGTCGCCCAGACCGGTCATCTTGCGCCGCACCTCGCGCAGCAAGCGGCCCAGGATGGTTCGCTGGCGGCGCAGCACCGATCGCAAGCGCTTGAACTGCTTGGCGTGGGCGTAGCCGCCGGCACGCCGGCGCAGTGTTCTGCCTTCGCGCTCGTGGGTTTGCTTGAGCTCGATGCCGGCACGCTTGGCAAGCCGCACGATCTTGTCGCGGGCGACCTCCAGCAGCCGGCTGTCGGTGGGGTGCGCGATCGCCTTGCTCTGCACGGTGCTGTCGACGATCACGCGTTCGAACTCGGTCTTCTTGACCGCACCCATGGTCACCGCGGCTTCGATGGTGCTCTTGAGCAGTTGTTCCACGCCGGCTTCGCCCAGCACCCGCCGGAACCGGCCGATCTGAGTGGCGTCGCACGGCACACGGGGTTCGAAGTACACCTGGCCGCTGAAGAACTGGAAGTACACGTCCTGGGCCCAGCGCTCCACGAGCGCCTCGTCGCTCTCGTTGTAGGCGTGCTTCAGGTAAAGCAGCGCGACCATCAACCGAATGGGCAGACGAGGCCGGCCGGCGCTGCTCACGCCCCCCCCCGGCGACCACCACGCTGGGGCCAAACAGGTCAGCCCCTTCGCTGAGCCGGCCCTTGCGGTCGCGATGCGCAAACACCGGCGCCAGCGAAGCTTCGATCTGCGCCCACGGCATCCGCGTGGCCAGCACCGCCAGCGGGTGACGCAGATCGATCATCACATCCAGTCGGGCGCGAAAGAAGTCGTCGGTGGCCATCTGCGAGGTCTCCAAAACTCCCAGGAACTGCACTCCATTGGAATCAGTCTTGGGAGTTCTGACCATCAGCGATCACCCCACAACACCAGTGTTCATGCGGGTCTCAGCGGTATTGCAGGCCCGACTAAGAAAAGTGTCGTAGTCGGTATTGAGTAAGCTTGTTAGCAAGGTTGCGATCAAGCGGAAACCAGAACTTGTGTATGAGATGTTGTGCCCATTGCAAGAGATGTACTTTTGAGACATCGAGTTGTCAGGAACTGTTTCCTTTATCTATATCCGCGTGCCAAGAAGCAGTTCGACAATCTCAACAAGAGTATTGCGCTGAGAGTCAGTTAGTTCTGCGATTGCTTGTTGCAGATTGACTGGCGAGTTGTCGATGTTCTGCTGTTGTTGGCTCCACTGGTTTAGAAATTCGCGCCAACGTTCATCCTTCCTGTTTTTATTTGGCGTGAAATAGCCTAAAAGGTTGAAGTTTTGATAGCGCGCGGGGCCAAGGTACGAAGCGGCTTGACCCCACTGTTGCGTGAGCGTCTTCAGGAGGAAGGATTTTCCGCAGTTGTTGCGGCCGACCAATACTGCGTACTCGCATTCACGGATTTTTGTCAGTTCGACTTGTGCGGTCTCAGTGAAATGAGTGCTTGGTCGTTGGTCATACTGGTACATGAAATCTCCCTGCTTCTTGAGTGCCGGCAAAGGTGTTGCATGCAGCTGGCTGACGAATTCTGCGCAACATTTGAGCAATTGATCTGCTCGCATGCCCGAATCCGCTGCTCCCACTAGCAGGCATTCACCAGCGTCGGCTGGTGGCCGACAACGGGCCATAGAGCGGCACCCAACGCGGCTTGTCAAATGTGAGACCACTGCTGAGGTTGGCAGCGCAGAACCAGGATTCCCCGGGGTCGTCTTGACAACGGTTGCCAACGGGTTCACGATTCCTCCATGAGCAGCGGAACCATGAACATCGCTCTTCCCGACGCCCTGCGGGCCTTCGTCGCTCAGCGGGTCGAGTCCGGCGAGTACGGCAACACCAGCGAGTACGTGCGCGAACTGATTCGAAAGGACCAGCGTGAGCAACGAGTCCAGCGACTGCGCGCCTTGGTCGAGGACGGCCTGGCCAGCGGCACGGCAACGGCGGACACGCGCGACGACTGGGCTGAACTGAACGCCATCGCCGACGGCCGAGGCCAGTGAAGCCGGCACGGCTGGCGCCGGCGGCCAAGCAAGACCGCCGCGACGAGGTTCTGTATTACCGCAACGAGGCCGGGGTGAGGGTCGCGAAGAAGCTGGTCGACGCCATGAAGAAGGCGCTGCATGCGCTCGAGCAGCAGCCTGGGATGGGCTCACCGGCCATCGGCCAGGAACTTGACATCGATGGGCTGCGCGCTTGGCGCCTGGACGGCTTCCCTCTGTCGCTCTGGTACTTCGAGCGCGCAGATCACGTGTTCGTTGTCCGCCTGGTTGGGCAGCGACAAGACCCCGGCGAAATCGCAGTCACGGACAACTGAGCCCGACCATTGGCTTTGCGCTTTGCTGCTGGCTTGGTCGGCATCCGAAACCTGGCTTCCGCGAACGGCAGCTCCCGCCGAAAGCGGCGTCTGATGCTGTTTGATTCTCCGAGCGCAACCACTGCACCGTACACATTCGCGTCGACACTTTGGCAGTGCACCACCTCACCTTCGACCTCACCGACAGCTCCGACGGCATCCTCACGCTGGAAGCCATGGCGTCCACGCGAGAGGCGCAGCATGCGGCCGTGTTGGCCGAGGTGGAGCAGGTGCTGGCCTGGGCGCGGGCTGAGTTCCACGGCCGGCAGGGGCCGGTGGAGGACGGGAATGCCTGGGACCACGAACTGCTGGTGCAGCAGGAGGCGGGCGGGTGGGTGACGGTGACGCTGACGTTCAGTGCGTCGGCAGAGTTCGCCGAGGCCTTTCAGGCGGCGTTCGGCGCGGATGACGAGGATGATTGAGGTGGCGACCTCCGTGTGGCCTCGCCGGTCGATTCAAGCCTAGATACGTTCGGTTTTCTATGCACATCAGCCCACACATGCATAGAAATCCAACTTTTCGATACGCGTCCGCGCATCCAGCAAGAGTTGGAACGCAACCACGCGGGCCTTCGCCGCGCACTCGGCACTGCGCTGAAGGACTGCACGGGCCGCATCGTCCACACGCCGCCGCAGGACCCCGATGAGATCGTGCGGCTGATGACGGAACTGGGGCGCTTCGCCAACGACGCATCGAGCTTCGACGTGGGCCCGCTCATCAAGATGGCGTTGATCCATCCCCCGTTCGAGAGCATTCATCCGTCCTACGACGGCAACGGCTGCACGGGTCGCATCGTGAATGTGCTGTGCCTGGCGAGGGAAGGCCTGCTCGACATCCCTGTGCTCTGCCTGAGCCGGCACATCGTGCGCACCAAGGCGCGTTACCACGAGCTGCTGCAATCGGTGCGGGATGAGGATCGCTAGGAAGACCGGGTGCTGTACATGCTGGATGCGGTGGAGTCCACGTCCACCAACACCATGCACACCATCGCGGCGATCAAGGATGCGTTGCAGGACTACAAGCACCGCACCCGTGCTGCTCACCGCTTCTACAGCCAGGACCTCATCAACAACCTGTTCACCCACCCATGCACGAAGATCGGGTTCGTTCAGCAGGGCCTGGGTGTATCGCGGCCAACCGCAACGAAGTACCTGGATACGCTGGCTGGCGATGGCTTTCTGCGCAAGCTGAAGTTCGGGCGTACCAACGACCACATGAACGAAGCGCTACGGAACACCCTGGTGGTGCCGAGCGAGGGATTTCAATAAAGATCCCGCGCCGCCAGCCGCACCTCGTGCAGCAGCTGCCTCGCCCCCGGCGACATCAGATGCCCTTCACGCGTGATGATCCCAAACGCATCCATGTGGCACGGCAACTCAATCGGCAATATCGCCAGCACGTTCAGCGAAGCGTAGTAGCGAGCCACCTCCACCGGCATCACATGCAGCGAGTCTGTCTGCTGCAGCAGCGCGGTGATCAGCAGCAACGCTGTCGTGTCCACGTTGTTCGCCGGCGGCTCCAGCTCTGCGCGGCGGAACATCAGCTCCCAGCGGTGGCGCAGCACGCTGCCCTGCGGCGGCAATATCCATGGCTGGTTCGCGAGGTCAGCCAGCTTCAGGTTGTCCGCCTTCAGCAGCGGATGCCCCACGCGCGCCACCGCGCAGGCGGGCTCGACCGTCAGCTCTTCATAGTGCATGCCCGCGGCGCCTTCCTCCTCGACGATGCGGCCGATCATGAAATCCAGCTTGCCTCGGCGCAGCATGTCCAGCAGCACCTTGCTGCTGTCCATCTGCACACCGATGCGCAGCTTGGGCGCCTGCAGCTTGATGCGCGAGATGGCGCGCGGCAGCAGGCCCATGGCCGGCGTCATGATGACGCCCACCTCGACCTGGCCCGACAGACCGTGCTTCAGCGCGACGATGTCGTCATGCGCGGCCGACAGTGACGTCAGCGCCATCCGCGCGTGGCGGATCATGGTCTCGCCGTAGAGCGTGGGTTCCATGCCGCGCGGGTGGCGCTCGAACAGCTTCACGTCCAGCATGTCCTCCAGGTCCTTGAGCTGCTTGGAGGCGGCGGGCTGCGTCATGCACAGCACCTCGGCGGCGCGGTGGATGTTGCGCTCGTCGTCCAGCGCGATCAGCAGCAGCAGCTGGCGCGTCTTCAAGCGCGCGCGCAGGAACCAGTTCGGGTTGGGGCTGGCGTCGGTCAGGCCGCTGTCGTCGTCGTCATCGCGGGCCATGGTGACTTTCTTAAGCAAGATTGACTCGGCCGTCGTTGGCAAGAACGCTGTTGATGTCGTCACCGGTCTCGTCCAGCTGTACCAGCGTGGCCTGGCGGGCGCCCAGCGGGTCGCGTGCTTGCAGCGCGGTCAGGATGGCCTTGTGGCGCGGCAGCGAGAGCTCGTGCGTGTTGGGCAGCTGGCTGGACAGCGTGATGGACTCGCGCAGCGCCAGCGACAGCATGTTCCCGATGTAGGCCAGCAGGTCGTTGCCCGTGGCCTCGGCGATGCGGCGGTGGAAGGCCAGGTCGGGCTCCAGCAGTTCCTCGGTCGTCTTTGCGGCGGCCATGCCGGCGTAGGCGGCGGCGATCGACTGCAACTGCTCGTCGGTTGCCGCGCGAGCGGCGAGTGCAGCGGCGGCGGGCTCGAAGATCTGGCGCACTTCCAGCAGTGTCTGCACGAAGTCGCGCTGGGGGCGGGACTGGATGAGCCAGTACAGCACGTCCGGGTCCAGCAGATGCCACTCATTGCGCGGCCGCACGATGGCGCCGGCGCGCTGGCGCGACACGACCAGGCCCTTGGCCACGAGCACCCGCACGGCCTCGCGCAGCACGGGGCGGCTGATCTCGTAGCGCTCCAGCAGCTGCGCCTCGGGCGGCAGCTTGTCGCCGGGCTGCAGCTCGCCACCGACGATGGCCAGGCCCAGCTCGCTGACGATGCGGCCGTGCTGGCTCTTGCCCTCGGTCTGGGCGCTGTAGGTGGAGTGATCCGCTCGGGTTCTCATCGGCGCCAGGCTGGTCAGTAAAGCCTTCATTATCGAAAGCGCGCGACAAAGCCGCCGTGAGGCGCCAGCGTCAGCTTCGCTCCCGGTGCGGCGAGCTTGCCTTCGGTGAATTCGCGCTCACCCGCGCCGTCGGTGATGAGTTGGCCTTCACGGGCGCCCAGCCAGGCCAGGTCCAGCAGCACGTCGCGCGGCTGGTCGTCGGCGTTCAGGCCCGCGATGAACCATTGCTTGCCGGCGCGGCGGGCCAGCACGACGTACTTGCCGGGCTCGCCGTCGAGGAAGCGCACCTCGTCCCAGTGACGCGGCAGCTCGCGCAGCAGGCCCTTCACGTAGGCCGGCACGGTGGCCATGCCCTCGGGCGTTTCGGCGAAATGCTGGATGCCCGACAGGAAGACGACGCTCTCCGCCAGCTCGAACCCGTTGCGCGTGGCGCGCTTGATGTTGGGGATGTCGGCGAACACCATGGGCGTGAAGTCCATGGGGTCGAACAGGTTGCGCGCGAATGGCAGCATGGCCGCATGACGGGGCACCTTGTCCTGGTCTTCCTGCGTGAAGGTCGTGAACTCCAGGCCCCGCACGGCCTCGACCGTCAACAGGTTGGGGTAGGTGCGTGCCCAGCCGCGCGGCAAGGTCGCGCCGTGGAAGTTCAGCAGCAGGCCGGCGGCTGCCGTTTCCTTCAACAGGTCGACGTAGTAGGCCTGCATGGAGGCGCCGTCGCCGCCGAAGAAGTCCACCTTGAGGCCCTTGATGCCGATGGCTTTCACGCGGGCGAACTCCCTGGCGCGGGCTTCTTTCGTCAGCAGCGCGCTCTTGGGGCTGTACTCGGTGTCGTTCCAGGCGCCCGAAGAGTTGTACCAAGCCAGCAGGCTGACGTTCTTGGTCCTGGCGTAGTCGGCCAGGGCCTTCATCTTGGCGTCGCCGATCTTGCGGTCCCAGTCAGCGTCCACCAGCGTGTAGTTCCAGCCCATGTCGGCCGCGTAATCGATGAAACGCTTCTGCACGTCGTAGACCGTGGCGTCGTCCTTGAGCAGCGCCCAGCTCCAGGAGGCGTGGCCGGGCTTGAGCTTGTTCTTGTCGAAGGCGACGGCGGGCGCGGCGAGGTCGGTGCCCAGCGTGGACTCCATGACCGTCTTCAGCGGGCCGATGGCCAGCACACGCCAAGGAGTCGTCAGCGGGCCGTTCACGTCGGCCAGCAGGTGGCCGTTCGTGTTGACCTCGCTCGCCTCGGGCAGGCCGATGCGGTAGGTGCCACCGGTCGAGTCCGCGGCCAGGCGCGACGCATGGAAGCGGCCTTCCATGCCGGCCTCGGTCAGCGCCACCCAGTTGGCGCCCGAGCGAAACAGCGCGGGAAAGACCCAGCCCGCGTGAGAGGGCGCGGCGGTGCCGACGGTGATGTCGGCCTGGTAATGCTCTTCGTAGGACGGGTTGGTGCGCTTCCAGCCCGTCTTGGCGACGGACATGGGCTGCAGCCAGGCGCGCGCTTCAGCCGGGAAGGCGAAGCTGGTCAGCTCATCCTTGAACTGCTTGCGACCGGCGCCGTCCACCGTGTAGCGCAGCGCCAGGCCGTCGTTGGAAGCACGCAGCGTGAGCACGAGCTTCTGGCCGCCGGTGTTGGCGACGGTGAAGCGCTGTTCGTTGGCGCGGTAGTCGATGCTGCTCTTCTTGCCGGCGGCGAGCGTGTAGTGCTCGTGGTGCGCCTTCACCGGCGAGGTCGCGACGAGCTTGAGGCCGTTGGCGAAGTCGCCCTGCTCGAGCACCAGGCCGAGCCGCGAAGCCAGCAGCACCGGCTGGCCGGCGCGCTGCACCGTGTAGACGAGCTGCTGCTCGGCATTGACCGACACGTCGACCTGGAGCTGGCCGTCGGGGCTGCCCAGCGCTTGAGCCAAGGCGGGCAGGGCGAGCAGGAGCGAAGCGATGAGGCGCATGGAGGGTCTCAGGTCGAGCAAGGGCCGTCCGGCACAGGCGTGCCGAAGTTGGGGAAGCCGTCGTCGCGCCAGCCGAAGGGCTGCACGCGTGCGTGGCGGTTGGGGTCGTTCAGCGGGTCGCCGACGATGTCGCGGTAGTTGCGGGCGTGATAGACCAGCAGGTCCGTCTTGCCGTCGGGCGTCGTCGTGAAGCTGTTGTGGCCAGGGCCGAACTGGCTGACCGACTCATCCGTCGTGAACACCGGCGAGGGCGACTTGTGCCAGCTCTTGGGATCGAGCAGGTCCGCGTGCTCGTCGGCCCACAGCAGGCCCATGCAGTAGTTCGCGTCGGTCGCGGCGGCCGAGTAGGCGATGAAGACACGGCCATGGCGCTTGAGCACGGCCGGGCCCTCGTTGACGCAGAAGCCGATGCGCTCCCAGGCCAGGTCGGGGCGCGTGATGACGGCCGGCGCGGTCGCCAGCGTCCACGGGTTGGCCATCTCGGCGATGTAGAGGTTGCTCTGCGTCGGCGGGCTCTTCTGCGCCCAGCACAGGAAGCGGCGGCCGCCGTGCTCGAAGGGCGTCGCGTCCAACGAGAAGCCTTCTTCGGGCGTTGCGATCTGGCCGCGCTCCGACCAGGTGTCGTGCAGCGGGTCGTTGCCCTGGCATTCCAGCACGTACATGCGCAGCTTCCAGATGTCGTCGCGTTCGCTGGCTGCGAAGTAGACGTACCAGCGGCCGTCGATGCGGTGAAGCTCGGGCGCCCAGACGTGGAAGCTCATCGGGCCGCTCTCGTGCTTGTGCCAGATGGTCGTGGGCGTGGCGGTGGCCAGGCCGGCGATGCTGTCGGCGCTGCGGATCTCGATGGCGTCGTAGCTGGGTACTGACGCAGTGAACCAGTAGCGGCCGTCGACGAGCGTGATCTGCGGGTCGGCGCGCTGTTCGATGAGGGGGTTGTTCCAGGTCATGCGCGGATCGCTTGGGTGACGATGACGTTCCAGGAGGCGGGCTTCAATCGCACGCTGAGCTGTTCGTCGAGGATGTTGATGCCATCCAGCGGTTGTGGTGCGACGCGGTTGGGCGCGTCGGCGGTGTTGGTGGCGTTCAGGTCGGCGCTGAAGAGCTGCTCAGCGCTGACGAGGCGGCGTTCATGGCCGAGGCCGCGCAGCGTGATGGCCAGGTCCATCTCGTCGCTCAGATGGCGGTTCAGCAGGAAGACGGCGGTGCGGCCAGTGGCCGGGTCATCGACGACGCTGGCGCACAGGTAAGGCAGTTCACCGTGCCGCGCGTTGGTGAAGCCAGGCGACTTCACGACCGAGCGCAGTACCTCGCCATGCGCCCAGCGCGCGGCCTGCGCGAAAGGGTGGAAGATGGTTTGCCGCCACGCCGCGCCACCGGGCTCGGTCATGATGGGCGCGATGACGTTGCACAGCTGCGCCATGCAGGCGACCTTGAGGCGGTCCGCATGGTTCATGAACATCGTCAGCATGCCGCCGATGAGCAGCGCATCCTCGGCCGTGTAGACCTCTTCCAGCAGTCGCGGGGCCTCGGGCCAGCCCGCTTGCTTCAGGTGCTCGCCATGGCGGGCGCGGTACCAGACGTTCCACTCGTCGAAGGACAGCTTCAGTCGCTTGTTCGACCGCTTGCGCGTGGCCACGGCATCGGCAATGGCGACCGTGTCCTCGATGTAGCGCGCATTCGTCTCGATCTGCGCGAAGAAGCTCTCGGTGCTGGTGTCGGCCGGTGGTTTGACGAAGTAGCTGTGCAGCGACAGGTAGTCCACGAACTCGAAGCAATGCTCCAGCACGCGGTCTTCCCAGACGCCGTAGCTCGGCATGTCGTAGGCCGACGAGCCGCAGGCGGCCAGCTCGATGGTCGGGTCCACCCAGCGCATCAGCTTGGCGGTCTCCTTCGCGATGCGGCCGTACTCGTCCGGCGTCTTCTGGCAGATCTGCCAGGGGCCGTCCATCTCGTTGCCCAGGCACCAGAACTTGATGCCCAGCGGCGCCTCCGCGCCATGGGCGCGGCGCAAATCCGACAGCGCCGTGCCGCCGGGGTGGTTGCAGTATTCGAGGTAGTGCCGCGCCTCGTCCGGCCCGCGCGTGCCGAGGTTGACGCCGAACATCGGCTCAATGCCCACCTTCGCGCACCAGGCCATGAACTCATGCGTGCCGACCTGGTTGTTCTCGGTCGAGAACCAGGCCAGATCAAGCCGGCGCGGGCGCTGGTCCTTGGGGCCGACGCCGTCTTCCCAGTTGTAGCCCGACATGAAGTTGCCACCGGGGTAGCGCACGATGGTCGCGCCCAGCTCGTTCGTCAGCTCGGCCACGTCGCCGCGAAAGCCGTGCTCGTCCGCCGTCGGGTGGCCGGGCTCATGGATGCCGTTGTAGACACAGCGCCCGAGGTGCTCGACGAACACACCGAACAGCCGGCGGTCCAGCGGCGCGATGTCGAAATCGCGGTCGACGACCAGTGATGCTTCAAATGTCATCGCCTTGCCTTCTTGAGTGCCTTGTTGACCCGCTTCTCGACGCTGTCCTGCACCTCGTCGATGGCCTTGCCGGAGATCATCACGTTGGCCACGTCCTCGCCGATCAGCAGCTCGATGGCGCGTTGCGTCGGCACGTTGCCGGGCATGCCGGTGCCGGTTTGCGTGATCTCGGTCAGTGCCGCGCGCATCGGCAGCGCCTTGAACGCCGCACTGTCGGCCACGGTCTTGCTGACCGGCAGGTGGCCCGTGCGCGACCACTCGGCGCTGTGGTCCCAGACGAACTTCAGGAACTTGGACGCAGCCTCGTGCGCCTTGGCGTCCTTGGCGCCGCCCTTGAACAGCGCCCAGGAGTGGCCGTCGGCGAACACTGCGGGCTTCTCGTACAGCTGCGGGAAGGGCTTCACCGTGTAGGCGCCCTTGAGCCTGGACTCGTCCTTCTGCGACTCTCGCAGGAACTGGTCGATGGTCCATGTGCCGCCGACGACGACGCCCGCCTCGCTGTTCAGGAAGGCCTGGTTGGCTGCGGCGTAGTCGAGGTTGGGCCGCACATGGCCTTCGCGGTACAGCGTCTGCATCAGCGTCAGCGCGTTGACGACGGCCGGCTGGTGCATGTTGATGGTCTTGCCATCGTCGGAGAACAGCTGGGTGTTCTGCTGAGCGACCAGCGTCAGGAAGGTGCGATCGTTCGCCGCCGTCTCGTTGGCCACGGCCCACGCGAAGTAGGGCTTGCCGGTGCGCTGCTTGAACTGCCGAGCCTGCGCCAGCAACTCGTCGGGCGAGCGCGGCAGCTTCGGCTCCCCGTCTGCGCCCGTCAGTCCCGCCTTCTTGAACAGGCCGGTGTTGATGTGCCAGAGCCAGGCCCACGTGTCGAAGGGCAGCGCGTAGGTCTGGCCGTTGAACGACGTGCCGCGGCGCGCGTGCTCGGTGAAGTCGTCCACCGGCACGCCGACGCGCTTGAAGTCCTCGTCCAGCGGCAGCACCAGCTTGCGGCGCACGTAGTCGCCCAGGGCCGACTCGTGCATGACGGCGATGGTCGGGATGTCCTTGGCGACCAGGCGCGCGGTGAGTTGGTCGTAGTACGGGCCCCACTCGCCGATCTGCGTCTTGACGACGATGTCGGGGTGCGTCGCGTTGAACTCGTTGACCAGCGCGGTGACGATGCCGCACTCGCCCACACCGTCGGACGCCTTCACCACTTGGCCATACTGCGCCTCGCAGCTGCCGAAGAAGCGCATCAGCGTGATCTCGGTCTTGCCCGAGGTGTCCTTGCTGGCGCCACAGGCGGCCAGCAGCATGGCGGAAAAACAGATCAGCAGGCGCTTCATGACTTGCCCGTCCCCGCGACGGCCGTCACCAGATGGCGTTGGAAAAAGAGATACAGCATCAGCGCCGGCATGCCCGCGAACACGGCTTGCGCCATCAGGAAGCCCAGGCCCTCGGACTGCGCGAAGTTGGTCTGCGTGGAGGCGAGGCCGCGCGTCAGCGTGTACATGTCCGGCTGCGTCGCGATGACCAGCGGCCAGAGGTAGTCGTTCCAGCAGCCCAGGAAGGTGAAGATGCCTAAAGTGGCCTGCGCCGGCAGGCTCAGTGGCAGGATGATGCGAATGAAGGTCTTGAAGCGCGACGCGTTGTCCAGCAGCGCGGCCTCTTCCAGCTCGGTGGGGATGGCCTTGAAATACTGCGTCATCAGGTAGACGCCGAACGGTGCCGACAGGCCCGGCAGCGTGAGGCCCGCAATCGTGTTCTGCAGGTTCCACTCCGAGAACAACCGGTGCAGCGGAATGAACACTGACTGCGCCGGCACCGCCAGGCCGAACATGACCAACGCGAACAGCCACTTGCGGCCAGGGAACTCGCAGCGCGCGAAGCCGTAGCCCGCCAGCGACGACAGCACCAGCACGCCCGCCGTCTGCAGCAGCGCGACGAGGGCGCTGTTGCCCAGCCAGCGGAACACCTGCGAGGTCTGCAGGATGTCCAGGTAGTTGGCCAGCGTGTAGGGCGGCGCGAGGAACACGTCCGTGCGCGTCAGCAGGAACTCGTTGGGCTTGAAGGACAGCGCCAGCACCCACAGCAGCGGCGCCATCCAGACGAGGGCCAGCAGGGTCAGTGCGACCATCACGAGGCGGTCGAACCCGCCGCGTCGGAGCAAGGGATTCATCGTTGACCTCCGCGGTCACGTTCCAGCCAGAGCTGCGTCGACACGCCCACCAGCATGATCGCCAGCAGCACCTGCGACGCCGCCGTGGCGTAGCCCAGTGAGAGCTGCATGAAGGCCTGTTCGTAGATGAACTGCACGACCGAGCGCGTCGTGTTGTTGGGCCCGCCGTTGGTCATCAGCATGATCTGCGGGAAGACCTGGAACTGGCGGATCACCTCGATCAGCGCGACCAGCACGATGGCGCGCTTGAGGCTGGGCAGCGTGATGTGCGTCAAGACGCGCCAGCGCGGCGTGTTGTCCAGCGCGGCGGCTTCATAGATGTCGCTCGGAATCTGCTGCAGCGCCGACAGGAACATGATCATCGGCAGGCCGATGATCCACCAGACGGTCACCAGGGCCACGGTCAGCAGCGCGAGGTTGTCGCTGGTCAGCAGCGGCAACTCCGGCAGGCCTAGCGCCCCGAAGAACTGGGCGATGAGGCCGCGCTCGGGCATCAGCGCGAGCTTCCAGACCAGCGTGATCAGCGTCACCGAGAACACGGAAGCGCAGAAGAACGTGGCGCGCAGGAAGGTGGCGAGCTTGCCGGGGCGGTTCAGGGCGAGGGCCAGCATCAGCGACAGCACGACGAAGATCTGCGTGCTGATGGCGACGAAGCGGAGGGTGTTCCACACGACCTGGTGGAAGACCTCGTCGCCCCACAGCTCCTGGTAGTTGGCCAGGCCCACCCACAGGCTGTCGTCGGACAGCAGGTCATGGTCATGGAAGCTGATCCACGCGCCCTTGGCCAGTGGCCAAAGGAGCAACAGCACGTACAGCGCCACGAAGGGCAGCACGAACAGCGCATAGGCCGGGCGCGAGGCGCGCAGCCCGACGGCGGCGCTCATGTCAGCGACTCCTGTGCGTGGTGGGCGCGGCCGCTTTCGTCGAAGAGGTGGGCTTCGGCCACATCCACGCTGACCGCGACATAGGCACCCAGCTTGGGCGACGTGCCGGCCGGCACCGTGACGATCAATGGGCTGCCGCCTTCGAGCTTCAGGTGTGCCAGCGTGCGTTCGCCGAGGAACTCGACCAGCTCGACGCGGCCACGCAGCGGGCCGTGTTCGGCCACGCGCAGGTTCTCCGGCCGCACGCCCAGCACCAGGCCCTGCGACGGCAGGCTGGCCGCGGCGACGCGCGTCGTCACGGCAGCCCCCCCCGGGACCGTGACTACGGCACGGCCGCGGTCATCCGCAGCGCGTCCCACGGGCACGAAGCCCATGCCCGGCGTGCCGATGAAGCTGGCGACGAAGCGCGTGGCGGGCCGGCGGTACAGCTCGGCCGGCGTGGCAACTTGCTCGATGGCGCCGCCCTTCATGACGACGATGCGCGTGGCCAGCGTCATCGCCTCGATCTGGTCGTGCGTGACGAAAACCATCGTCGCGCCCAGGCGCTGGTGCAGCTGCGCCAGCTCCAGCCGTGTGCGGCCGCGCAGCGCAGCGTCGAGGTTGGACAGCGGTTCGTCGAACAGGAAGATGCCCGGCTCCTTCACCACCGCGCGGCCGATGGCCACGCGCTGGCGCTGGCCGCCGGAGAGCTGGCCGGGCTTGCGGTCCAGCAGCGTGTCCAGCTCTAGCATGCGTGCCGACTCGGTGATGCGCTTGGCGATCTCGTCGGCCGGGATGCCGATGTTCTTCAGGCCGAACGCGAGGTTCTCCCGCACGCTCATGTGGGGGTACAGCGCGTAGTGCTGGAACACCATGGCCAGGTTGCGCTGGCCGGGCGGGGCGACGGTGACGTCGCGGTCGCCGATCAGGATGCGCCCGCCGCTGACTTCTTCCAGCCCCGCCACCATGCGCAGCAGGCTCGTCTTGCCGCAACCCGACGGGCCCAGGAAGACGACGAACTCGCCTTCGGCGACGTCCAGCGACAGGTTCTCGATGACCTGCACCGCGCCGTAGCGCTTGCAGACGTTTTCCAACTTCAGGCCAGCCACGGTGCTCGTCTCCGGTTCATTCTTCTTGGGGGATCACGGGCCAGCCGTCGTCGGACCAGCTCAGGCGCTTGATGCGCAGATGCGGCTTGCCGCCGCTTTCGGTGTCGTAGGCGTGATGGACCAGCCAGTCGCCCACGACGTCCTGGTGGCCGGGGCCTTTCCAGCGCGCGCCGCCCGCCAGCAGCGGGGTGCCACCGGCGTCCATCAGGTCCTTGCCGTCGCGGTCCAGATAAGGGCCGGTGACGCTGCGCGAGCGGCCCACGCGGATGTTGTAGGTGCTGTCGGCGCCGCGGCAGCACAGGTCGTAGGACGCGAACAGGTAGAACCAGTCGCCGTGCTTTTGAATCGTGGGCGCCTCGATGCCGCCCTTGCGGCGCGCAATGAACTGGGTCTCGCCGATGGGTCGCAAGGTGTCAGCGCTCAACTCGGTCAGGCGGATGCCGCCCCAGAACGAGCCGTAGCTCAGCCACAGCCTGCCGTCGGTATCGGCGAACAGGTCGGGGTCGATGGCGTTGAAGTTGTCCGTCGCCGAGCTCTGCACGACCAGGCCTTCGTCGCGCCAGTCACCGCCATCCGGCTTGTCGCTGCTGATGAGGCCGATGGCCGAGCGGTTCTTGCCGAACGTCGAGATCGAGTACAGCGCCCACACACGGCCGCGGTGCGTGAAGACCTTGGGCGCCCAGACGTCCAGGCCTTTGTGCTCGGGCACGGCGTCAGCCCACCAGGCGGGCGTCTCGCTGAATACGGGCGCCAGGCGGTGCCAGGTCTTGCCGGTATCGGTCGACGCCAGCCGCTGCAGGCCGCGGCCAGTCGTGAAGACGAACCAGCGTTCGCCCTGGATCAGCAGCGTGGGATCGTGGGCGCCGGTGTCGCCCTGCGGCTCCACGGCATCCACGTGCGCCGCCAGCAGCAGCGCGAGCAGCGCCACCAGCGCGGTCAGCGCCCGCATGTCACTTGCCCCAGCGCAGGACCAGGGGGTCGAGTCGTTTGGCGGCGTCCAGCAGGCCGGCGCGCGTCTCGGGGCTCATCTCGGGGAAGGGGTGGCGGGGCGCGTCGCTGGCGATGACGCCGCCGGCCTTCATCAGCGCCTTGGCGGTCAGGATGCCGCCCTGGCGGTTTTCGTAGTTGATCAGCGGCAGCCAGCGGCCGTACTCGACGACGGCGGTCTCGCGGTCACCGGCGTGGAAGGCGTCGAAGATCTTGCGGATGCCGTCGGGGAAGCCGCCGCCGGTCATCGCGCCGGTGGCACCGGCGTCCAGGTCGGCCAGCAGCGTGATGGCTTCTTCACCGTCCCACGGGCCTTCGATGGCGGTGCCGCCGACGCGGATCAGCTCGCGCATCTTGCTGGCGGCTTGCGGCATCTCCAGCTTGAAGTACTTCACGTTGGCGATGGTGTTGGCCATGCGCGCCAGGAAGGGCACCGACAGCGGCGTGCCGGCGACCGGGGCGTCCTGGATCATGATGGGAATCGAGATCGCGTCGGACAGGCGCTGGTAGAAGCTCTCGATCTGGCCCTCCGATACGCGGAAGGTGGCGCCGTGGTACGGCGGCATGACCATGACCATCGCCGCGCCGAGCGCTTCAGCCAATTGGCTGCGCTCGATGCAGATCTGCGTGGCGTAGTGCGTCGTCGTGACGATGACCGGCACTCGGCCGGCGACGTGCTCCAGGATGGCGCGGGTCAGCGTCTCGCGCTCGGCGTCCGACAGCACAAACTGCTCGGAGAAGTTGGCCAGGATGCACAGGCCCGTGGAGCCTGCGTCGATCATGAAGTCCACGCAGCGCAGCTGGCCGGGAACATCCAGCGTGCCATCGGCGTGGAAGATGGTCGGAACGACCGGGAAGACGCCGCGGTAGGGTCGTGCGGCAGGGGTGGCGGAGGCGCTCATGATGCGGTCCCTTGTCTCTGGGGGAAGTTGGTCCAAGCGCCGGCTCGCGGGCGCAGGGCTGGCTGTGTTCGCCGGCATGCCGTCATTAAAGTATGACTATTTATGCATGATCATCGGGGTTAACCCGAAATTCAGCGGCTTTGCAAACAAAAAAGTATGACTAATAATCGGTCCATCGCCAGGCCAAAGCAGCCAGGCCGGCTATCGCAGGAGACAGTTCGATGAGTTCTTACGCCCGTTACCCCAGCCTGCAGGACCGGGGTGTGCTGATCACCGGCGGGGCCACCGGCATTGGTGCCACCCTGGTCGAGGCCTTTGCCGAACAGGGCGCCCGGGTGGGCTTCATCGACCTGGCCGCAGACGAGGGCGCGGCCCTGACCGCCCGCCTCGCTGGGGCCCGTCATGCACCGCAGTTCGTCGCGGCCGACCTGTCCAACGTCGAATCCCTGCGTGCGGCCATCGCGGCGCTGCGCGAGCCTGTGGGACCGTTCACGGTGCTGCTGAACAACGCCGCCAACGACAAGCGTCACGCCGTCGAGGAGACGACGCCGGAGTTCTGGGACGCCAGCATGGCCGTCAACCTCAAGCACCAGTTCTTCACCGCCCAGGCCGTGCTGGCGGACATGAAGGCCGCCGGCGGCGGCAGCATCGTCAACTTCGGCTCCATCAGTTGGATGCTCAAGCAAGGCGGCATGCCGGCCTACACGGCCAGCAAGGCCGCGGCCCAGGGCCTCACGCGCTGCCTGGCGCGCGATTTCGGGCCGCACAACATCCGCGTCAACACGCTGGTGCCGGGCTGGGTCATGACCGAGAAGCAGCTCAAGCTCTGGGTCACGGAAGAGACCAAGCAAGAGATCGCCAAGGGCCAGTGCATCAACCAGCCGCTGATGCCCGATCACATCGCCCGCATGGCGCTGTTCCTGGCGGCCGACGACAGTGCCATGTGCACCGCGCAAGACTTCATCGTCGACGGCGGCTGGGTCTGAACATGGACTGTCGTGAGTACGGCCGCCTGCCCGACGGCCGGCCGGTGCATGAGTACACCCTCGCCAACGGCCTGGGCCTGAAGCTGACCGCCATCACGCTGGGCGGCATCGTCACCGGCCTGTGGGTGCCGGACGCGCAAGGCCACAGTGGCAATGTCGTGCTGGGTTTCGACAACCTGGACGACTACGTCCACCGCAACCCGTCCTTCGGCATCATCGTGGGCCGCTACGGCAACCGCATTGCGGGTGCCCGCTTCGAGCTGGACGGCCAGACCCACACGCTCAGCCGCAACGACGGCCCCAACTGCCTGCACGGCGGCACCGAGGGCTTCGGCCATCGCTTGTGGACCGCCGAGCCCGCAGCCCCCCGCGCCGGCGAGGCCGAGGCGCTGCTGTTCAGCTACACCAGCCCGCACGGCGAACAAGGCTTCCCCGGCGAGCTCCAGGTCCGCGTGCGCTACGCACTGAGCGCGACCGACAACAGCTGGCGCATCGACTACGAGGCCACGACCGACCGCGCCACCGTCGTCAACCTGACCCACCACGACTACTTCAACCTCGCCGGCGACGGCAGCGTGCTGCGCCACCGCCTGACCATTCCCGCGTCACGCTACAGCGAGGTCGACGAGCACCTGATCCCGCAACAGCACGCATCGGTGGCAGGCACGCCCTTCGACTTCCGCCAGCCGACCGCGATCGTCGCCCGCATCCGCCAGGCCCACCCGCAGCTGCTGCGCGCCAAGGGCTACGACCACAACTGGCTGCTCGACGGCGCACCTGGCGCCGACGGGTTGCGCCCCGCCGCGACGCTGCAAGACCCGCATTCCGGCCGGCGCATGGACGTGCTGACCAGCGAGCCGGCCCTCCAGTTCTATTCCGGCAACTTCCTCGACGGCAGCCTCGCCGGTCCCGGCGGGCGTATCTACCGCCAGGGCGATGGCCTGTGCCTTGAAACCCAGCACAACCCCGATTCGCTGCACCACGCCATCGGCGACGATTGGCCTTCGACGGTGCTGCGGCCGGGTCATACCTGGCGCAGCACGACTGTGCACCGCTTCAGCTGACGAGGACAACGACGCCATGGACCTGCCCGCCCACCAACTGACGATGACGGTGCTGATGACACCGGACACCGCCAACTTCGCCGGCAACGTCCACGGCGGCAACATCCTCAAGCTGCTGGACCAGGTGGCCTACGCCTGCGCCAGCCGCTATGCGGGGCGCTACGTCGTCACGCTGTCGGTGGATCGCGTCATCTTCCGCCAGGCCATCCACGTCGGCGAGCTGGTCACCTTCCTGGCCAGCATCAACCACACCGGCACGTCGTCGATGGAGGTCGGCATCAAGGTGGTGGCCGAGAACATCCGCACGCAGGAAACCCGGCACGTCAACAGCTGCTACTTCACGATGGTGGCCGTGGGAGACGACAACAAGCCCGTGCCCGTGGCGCCGCTGCGCCCCTTCACCCCCGACGAGCGCCGCCGCCACGCGTCGGCCATCGCCCGCAAGCAGGCCCGCGCGAGCCTGGAAGTCCGCCCCGATGAATCCTGAGCTCCCCCTCGCCCGCCCTCTCACCCTCGCACTCGCCCAGGCCGCCTCCCTCGGCGAAGGCCTTCAGTGGCATGCCCCCAGCGGCCGCTGGTGGTGGACCGACATCGAGGGCGCCTGCATCCACGCCTGGACCCCCGGCGCCAGTGCCACGCTGCAGGTGCGCCTGCCCGAGCGCGTGGGCTGCTTCGTGCACGCCCGCTCCGGCGCCCTCGTGCTGGCCATGGCCAAGCGCCTCGCGCGGCTGGCACTGCCCGACCTGCAGGCCACCGGCAGCATTGCAGCCGAGCCCGAGACGCTGAGCACCCTGGAAACCCATCTACCCACTACCCGCGCCAACGACGGCCGCTGCGACCGCGACGGCGCCTTCGTCTTCGGCACGCTGGACGAGGCCGACCCGCGCCAACCCATCGGCGGCTTCTACCAGTACACGCAGGCCCACGGCCTGCGCCGCCTGGCGCTGGACGGCGTGGCCATCGCCAACAGCATCTGCTTCAGTCCCGACGGCCGGCGCATGCACTACTGCGACACGCTGACCCGCCGCATCATGGTCTGCGACTACGACTCGGCCAGCGCCCGCGTCAGCGAGCCGCGTGTCTTCGTCAAGAAGGACGTCGACGACTGCTGGCCCGACGGCTCCACCATCGACGCCCAGGGTTGCCTGTGGAACGCCGAGTGGGGCAACGCCGCCGTCGCCCGCTACGCCACCGACGGCCGGCTACTGGCGCGCTTCCAGGTGCCGGTCGACCACGTCACCTGCCCGGCGCTGGGCGGCCCGGCTGGCGACCAGCTGCTGGTGACGACCGCCCGCGAGGGCCTCAGCACCGCCGACCTGATGGCCAAGCCGCTGTCCGGCAGCCTTTTCGGCACGGCGGTCACGCCGGGGCTGTACCTGCCCGAGGCGATGTTCAACGACGACTGAGCGGCCCCTGCCGGTAGCCGGCAAGGGCACCCGCGCCGCGGCGGCCCGTGCCCTCAGTGCGAACCGTCAGGTAGGCTGACAGCACTGCGGAACACCGCGCCGTTGCCGTCGACGCCGGTGGCGGCCGGCAGCCCCATCAGCTGACGCAGCAGCGGGTAGACCTCGATATTCTCGAAGTTCGGCAGCACCCGGCCGGTGCCAAAGGCCGGGCCGTTTGCGATGAACAGCGAGTTCATCTCTGGGGCCATGTTGTCGTAGCCGTGGTTGCCGCCGACGGCGGGTGTGCGTGGCGCGCTGGCCAGCACGAGCCAGCCCGGCTCGGCCAGGCACAGGATGGGCGGGATGCGCGGATTCGAGCCGTAGTGGTAGCGCGCCGGGATGTCGGCCTTGCGCCAGCACTGCATATGCTCGTGCGGGACCAGCAGCGCCTTCTCGACCTGCGCCTCCATGCCGGGCAGCGGCACGAGGCTGGCGAAGGGGCCGGTCTCGACCAGGTGGTAGAGCTTGGGGTCGGCCAGTCGGTCCAGCGCGATCGCGCGCTCGCTGCTGGTGGCGGCCATGCCGTGGTCCGCCACGATGACGAGATTCGCCGGCTGCGCCAGTGCCTTCAACCCGGCCAGCAGTGCCCGGATCGCCGTGTCGACCTCGGCCACCGACCGGGTGGTCTCGGAGCTGTCGGGGCCGAAGTCGTGGCCGGCGGTGTCCACCTTGTCGAAGTACACGGTCACGAACTTCGGGCGGATCTCCGGCGGTCGGCGCAGCCAGTCCAGCACGGTGTTGACGCGCTGCACGTCCGTGATGGCCTGGTGGTACTGCATCCAGTCCGAGGGCCGTGTGCCCTCGGCCTCCTTGCGACCATCTGGGCCCTGCATCGCGCCGATGGCGACGTTGGCGCCCGGCCAGAACATGACGGCGGTGCGCAGCCCGGCCTTCTCGGCATCCACCCAGATCGGCGTGGCCCCGTTCCACCACCAGGGGTCGTCGGTGGCCATCGTGAAGGGCGCCTTGCGCTCGGGCGACTCCATCCGGTTGCTGACGATACCGTGGCCGTCCGGGCGCAGGCCGGTCACCAGGGTCCAGTGGTTGGGGAAGGTCTTGGTCGGAAACGACGGATGCATGACCGCCGTGACACCGCCGGCCGCCAGCTGCCCCAGCGTGGGGGTGACGCCGCGCCGCAGGTAATCGTCGCGGAAGCCGTCGATGGAGACCATGAGGGTCACGGGCTGGCGCTGTTCGGCCGTGCGCGGCGAGGCCGTGCCGGCCGGGGCCACGGTCGGTGCCTGGGTGGCACAGCCGGCCAGCGCCAGCACGGTTGCAATCAGCAGGGCTGCAGCGGTGCCGGCGCCTGAGGAGGGCCAGGCAGCGCGAGGGTCGGGTGTCGGCATGGGCAGTGCGGAAGAAGAACCGGCCTCACTTTAGCGTCGGCCCTGTGGGCTGGCGTCCACAGCCTCGCCTGGGCCGGGGGGCTGCCGGCAGGCCCTAACGCGAGCCGGGCTTGCGCACCCAGGCATCCATCCAGTTCGACCCCGCCTGCACGCGGCGCGAGCGCCACATCTCGTCTTGCGGCTGCGGGGCCGCCGTGGTCGATCGGACCGGTTGCGCGGGCGCGCGTGGCGGGGTTTCCATCGTCGTGAAGCTGATGTGTTGAACGCGTCGCATACGTCCTCCTCCTGCTGAAGTGGTGATCCGAGCTTCGGACCCCGCGCATCAGCAACGCATAAGGAGGCGAACAGGACTACTTGCCGATGCAGAAACTGCTGAAGATGACCCCCAGCAGCTCGTCGGCCGAGAACGCGCCGGTGATCTCGCCGAGCGCATCGTGCGCCAGGCGCAGCTCCTCGGCCAGCAGGTCCAGCGCCGCGTCGCGCTGAGCGGCGACCTCGCGGGCCAGGCACAGGTGTTCGGCCGTGCGGGCCAGCGCCTGCACATGCCGCTCGCGGGCGATGAACAGGCCCTCGGGCACAGCCTGCCAGCCGGCGGTCTGCAGCAGGCGCTGGCGCAGCGCCGCCAGGCCAGCGCCGGTCTTCAGGCTCAGCGCGACCTCGCCCTCGGGTGCCGCCGCCAGGTCGGCCTTGTTGAAGACCTGCACGATGCGGCTGCTGTCGACGGCCGCCAGCCGCGCGCGGATGCGTTCGTCCTCGGCCTCGTAGTCGGGCTGGCCCACACGGCCCAGGTCGTGCAGGAAGAGCACGACGTCGGCGTCCGCAATCGCATCCCACGACCGTGACACGCCGATCCGCTCCACCTCGTCGGCCGTCGCGTCGCGCAGGCCGGCCGTGTCAGTGATGTGCAGCGGCACGCCTTCGATCTGGATGGTCTGGCTGACCTTGTCGCGCGTCGTGCCGGGGATGGGCGTGACGATGGCCAGCTCGGCGCCCGCCAGCGCGTTCAGGAGAGAACTCTTGCCCACGTTGGGCTGGCCGGCCAGCACGACCTTGAGGCCGTCGCGCAGCAGCGCGCCCTGGCGTGTGCGGGCCTGAACTTCGCTCAGCTGCGCGGTCAGGCGGTCCAGCCGGCCGAAGGCGTCGGCCTTTTCGAGGAAGTCGATCTCTTCTTCAGGAAAGTCCAGCGTCGCCTCGACCAGCATGCGCAGCTGGATCAACTGGTCGCGCAGCACGCCCACCTCGTGGGAGAGCGCGCCGCCCAATGCCCGGCTGGCGCTGCGCGCGGCGGCCTCGGTGCTGGCATCGATGAGGTCGGCCACGGCCTCGGCCTGGGCCAGGTCCAGCTTGCCGTTCAGGAAGGCGCGCTGCGTGAACTCACCGGGCTCGGCTAGGCGGATGTTGGCGCTCGCTTCGATCACGCGCGCCAGCAGCAGCTGCATGACGACCGCGCCGCCGTGGGCCTGGAGTTCCAGCACGTGCTCGCCGGTGTAGGAATGCGGCGCCGGGAAATGCAGCGCCAGGCCCTGGTCGATGGCCTGGCCGGCCGCATCTCGGAACGGCAGGTAGGTCGCCTCGCGGGGCTTCAGCGCGCGGCCGCAGATGGCTTCGATCAGCGCAGACAGGTCCTGGGGCGACGACACCCGCACGATGCCCACCGCGCCGCGCCCCGGGGCGGTGGCGATGGCAGCGATGGGGTCGGCGTGACGGGACAGCATGGGCGCGATTGTCGCGGCCCAAAGCAAACAGCCGCCCGGTGGGGCGGCTGTTTGCAGGAGTTGGCGCG
>JACPYV010000137.1 GCA_016195825.1 Burkholderiales bacterium
GAGACCCGCCAGGCCCTGGAGCAGAGCCTGCCCGACCTGGCCGCCGCACTGCAAGGCCAGGGCCTGACGCTGTCGGGCGGCGGCGTCTTCCAGCAGGCACCGCGGGACACACCGACGGGTCACGAATCGACTGGCGATGGCGACAGCCCTCGTGGCCCACGGGCCGGTGCAAGCCGCGGCATTGCCGCCGCCGGTACCGCCACCGCCACCGCCACGCGCCGCACAGTGGGCCTGCTCGACACGTTTGCCTGAACCTGAAGCGGAAATAGCCACGCCTCGCGCAAGCTAATCAAGGCTTGCCCTGCAAGACCCAGGTCAATAATCAGGCGCAGAGTTGCCCACCGCGTGCCGTGGGGGCACGTTCAAGGAGTTCTCATGGCCACTGCGCCGGCTGCCGAAGTCGCCGCTCCCAAGGGGGGCGGCAGCAAGAAACTGATCATCATCGTGGCCGCCGTGCTGGTGCTGGTGCTGGTCGGCGGTGGCGTAGCCTTCATGCTGCTGAAGAAGAAGCCGGTCGCCGAAGACGGCGAGGACGGTGCCGAGGCCGCGGAGGCCCCGGCCAAGCCCAAGGCCCATGCCAAGAGCGACCACCCGCCCACCTTCGTGCCGCTGGACCCGTTCACGGTCAACCTGGCCGACAAGGACGTGGACCGCTTCGCCCAGGTCGGCGTCACGCTGCAGGTCGATGACCCGAAGTTTGCCGACCAGATCAAGGCCTACATGCCCGCCATCCGCAGCAACGTGCTGATGGTGCTGTCGCACAAGACGGCCGTGGAGCTGCTGACCATCGAAGGCAAGCAAAAGCTCGCCAAGGACATCATGCGCGAGGCGGTGCGGCCCATGGGCATCGAGCTCGACGACGAGGACGAAGAAGAAGCCGCCAGCGCGCCGAAGAAAAAGAAGAAGAAGAAGGCCCATGTCGAGAGCCCGATCTCTCAAGTCCTGTTCTCCAATTTCATCGTGCAATAAGCGCAAATGAATCAGCAGATTCTTTCGCAAGACGAAGTCGATGCACTGCTCCAGGGCATCACCGGCGAGAGCCAGAAGCTCGAGGCCGAAGAGGAGCAGGTTGGCGGCATACGCGAGTACAACCTCGCCAGCCAGGAACGCATCGTCCGTGGGCGCATGCCCACGATGGAAATCATCAACGAGCGGTTCGCGCGCAACATCCGCGTTGGCCTGTTCAATTTCATCCGCAAGAGCCCGGAAGTCGCCATCGGCGGCATCAAGGTGCAGAAGTACTCGGCCTTCTTGCGTGAGATCGTCGTCCCGACCAACTTCAACATCGTCTCGGTGAAGCCGCTGCGCGGCAGCGGGCTGATCGTCTGCGACCCGACGCTGGTGTTCGCGGTCATCGACTCCTTGTTCGGCGGCATCGGCAAGTTCCACGCCCGCATCGAGGGCCGCGACTTCTCGCCCACCGAGCAGCGCGTCATCACCCGCATCGTCGAAGTCATCCTCGCCGAATACCACAAGGCCTGGAAAGGCATCTATCCGCTGGAGCTGGAATACCAGCGCTCGGAGATGCAGCCGCAGTTCGCCAACATCGCCACGCCCAGCGAGATCGTCGTGTCGACCTCGTTCACGCTGGAAATCGGCGAGACCAGCGGCACCATCTATTTCTGCATCCCGTACTCGACGCTGGAACCCATCCGCGACGTGCTGTATTCGACGACGGTCGGCGACTCCTCCGAACCCGACCGCCGCTGGATCAATCTGCTCAAGACCCAGATCCAGTCTGCCGAAGTTGAACTGGTAGCCGAGCTCGGCACCGCACCGGCCACCGTGGAGCAGCTGCTGGCCTTCAAGCCGGGCGACTTCATCGAGCTGGACCTGGACCCCATGATCCAGACCAAGGTGGATGGTGTGCCCGTCTTCCAATGCCACTACGGTACGTCCAACGGCCGCTACGCCCTCAAGATCGACAAGATGCTGACCGGCTCTCAGGAGAGCTGGTTGGGAGCCAAACATGAGCCCTGATTCACCCAGCCAAGAAGAACAGGACGCGATGGCGGCGGAATGGGCCGCGGCGCTTGCCGAGGCTGCGCCCGCACCCGCGCCGACCAGCTCCGAGGTCGTCTCCGAGGTCGCACCCGAGCAGGTGTCCACGCCCAATTTCGCCAACTTCAGCCCGACGATGTCGGGCGGGCCAGCGGGCGACATCAACATGATTCTGGACATCCCGGTCCAGCTGACGGTTGAACTGGGCCGCACCCGCATCCCTATCAAGAACATCCTGCAGCTGGCACAGGGCTCGGTGGTGGAGCTGGACGCACTGGCCGGCGAGCCCATGGACGTGCTCGTCAACGGCTACCTGATCGCCCAGGGCGAAGTGGTGGTGGTGAACGACAAGTTCGGCATCCGGCTGACTGACATCGTCACGCCTTCGGAGCGCATGCGCCGCCTGTCCAAGGCCGCCTGAACAACGCCGCTTTTGCGGCTCAGTTGCCGGGATCGACGGCTCAAGTCCGTCCGCAGAATGCCGATGCATGAATGCTTCCGGCCTGATCCCCTTTCTCTGGTTCCTCGGCATCGTGGCGCTGATCCCGGTCGCGCTGTGGCTGCTCAAGCGCACGCCCATGGGCGGCGCGGCGGCGGCAGGCGTGCTGCGCGTCGTGGCCCAGCTGCCGATGGCGCCCAACCAGCGGCTGCTGGTCGTCGAGGTCGGCCAGGGCGATGACCGCCGTTGGCTGGTGCTGGGCGCCACGGCGCAGAACATCACGACGCTTCACACCATGCCGCCGCAGGCCGAGCCCGTTCAGCCGGCCAGCTTCGCCAAGCTGCTCAGCAAGGAGCGCGGCCATGCGGCTTAAGCCCCTGCTCACCGGCGCTGCCCTTCTCGCGGCTGGCGGCGCCTTCGCCCAGGCCCAGACGCCGCCCGCCACGCTGCCGCTGCTGATCGGCCAGGGCGCCGGTGGCAGCTACTCGGTCCCCATCCAGACCCTGCTGTTCTTCACGGCCCTGGGCTTCCTGCCCGCGGTCATCCTGATGATGACGGCCTTCACACGCATCGCCATCGTGCTGAGCCTGATGCGCCAGGCGCTGGGCACCCAGGCGGCGCCGCCCAACCAGGTCATCGTCGGTCTGTCGTTGTTCCTGACCTTCTTCGTCATGAGCCCGACGCTGGACAAGGTCTACGCCGAAGCCTGGCAGCCCTACAGCGCCGGCAGCATCCAGTTCGACGAGGCCTTGAAGCGCGCCGAGGTGCCGATGCGCGGGTTCATGCTCAAGCAGACGCGCCAGGCCGACGTGGCGCTGTTCTCGCGGCTGGCCAAGCTGGACAGCAGCATCAAGGCCGAGGACGTGCCCTTCAAGGTACTGGTGCCGGCCTTCGTCACCAGCGAGCTGAAGAGCGCCTTCCAGATCGCGTTCCTGATCTTCATTCCCTTCCTTGTCATCGACATGATCGTGGCCAGCGTGCTGATGAGCCTGGGCATGATGATGCTGTCACCGGTGCTCGTGTCACTGCCGTTCAAGCTGATGCTGTTCGTGCTGGCGGACGGGTGGAATCTTCTGCTCGGCTCGCTGGCCGCGAGCTTCGTGACCTGATGCCTTTGCGGGACAGACCGATCGAGCGTAGCGAGTAGCTCTGTCCTCAACTGATCGAGACCCATGGACGCACAACAAGTCTTCACCTTCGGCCAGCAAGGCCTCTACATGATGCTGCTGGTGGCAGCACCCATCTTGATCGTCGTACTGCTGGTCGGCGTGGTCGTCAGCGTCTTCCAGGCGGCCACGCAGATCAACGAGGCGACGCTGTCCTTCGTGCCCAAGGTCATCGCCGCCGTGCTGACGCTGGCCGTCGCGGGGCCGTGGATGATGACGACGCTGGTGGAGTACATCCAGCGGACGCTGATGACCATTCCGAACGTCGTCGGCTGAACACGCAAACTCCCCATGTTCAGCGTCACCGAGGCCCAGCTGCTGGCATGGCTGAACCCACTGCTGTGGCCATTTATTCGCACGCTGGCGCTGTTCGCGGGCATGCCCACGTTCAGCCAGCGCAACGTGCCGTTGCGGCTGCGGGTGGGCCTGTCGCTGTTCATCGCGGTCGCGGCTCAGCCCTCCCTGCCGGAGATCCCGGTCACCCCGCTGGATTCGCTGCCCACGCTGACACTGCTCATCGCCCAGCAGTTGCTGATCGGCCTGTCCATGGGCTTCGCGGTGCGCATCGTCTTCGCGGCGCTGGAGTTCGCCGGTGAAATCATCGGCCTGCAGATGGGCCTGAACTTCGCCGGCTTCTTCGACCCCAGCACCGGCGCCCAGGGCACGGCCAGCGCGCGCTTCTTCGGCAGCATGGTGGCCTTCCTGTTCATCGCCATCAACGGCCACCTGCTGCTCATCAACGCACTGGTGCAGAGCTTCCATGCGTTCCCGGTGGGTGGCGAGCCCTTCGCCTTCCTGCGCGCGGCCACGCCGCAGCGGTGGGGCGCCGAGATCTTCAGCATCGGCTTGTGGATCGCGCTGCCACTGATCACGATGCTGATGTTCGTCAATCTCGTGCTGGGCGTGATCTCGCGCGTGGCGCCACAGATCGGCGTCTTCTCCGTCGGCTTCCCGCTGACGGTCAGCGTCGGACTCATTGGCATGGTCGCGACGCTGCCGCTCATGCAGACACCGTTCACAGTAGCCCTTGAGCGACTACTGGCGGCGTTCAGTTAGTTGCTCAAGGACTGCAACGGCAGATGTGGACCAGCTGAAGCTGCCGCCCATAGCGGAAGTCTGCGAGCGTCAGCGATCGGGTTGAAACCCGGGGCGGTTCAGGGCGGCTCATACGCTGCCTGCCGTAGCGGGTCGGGGGTTGATCGAGGGGTTAGGCCTCACTTGTGGCAGGTGGAGTGCTTGCATTGGAGGCCTCACGTTCACCTGCCGCGCGGCAAACGACGGAGCCACGACCCCACGACCTTGCTCATGCCAACTTGCTCCTCCGAGTAGCCCGCTTTGGAGTAGAAGCCAACGGCATGCTCGGTGAAGAGCGCGACATGATGGCCCTGTAGGCGCTGCTCAAGGAAGGCCATCATCTGCGTAGCCAGTCCTTGCCTTCTGTACGCGCTGTCGGTCCAGACATCGACGACAAAGGCGTTGCACACGCCGTCGGCGAGGGCTCGAGCCGTGCCGACGATTCTTCCGTGGTGCAGTGCGAAGACCCGCACTGGTGTTGCCACAAAGGATGCCTGTAGCTCAAGGGGCGTTCGGCCGTTGTCAAAGTTGTCCTTGGCGACCGCGTTCTTCAACGCTGACCAATCGACCACCGCGAGGTCGTCTGTGAGTTCCGGCTGGGACTGCGCCATAGGTAGTTGGGAGGCTTAACGTGAAGGTGAGCGGACGCCGAAGGCGGTCCGCTCCAACGGCAGGTTAAACGTCAGCACGTCACTTCTCCCAACCATGTCCACGCAATGTGGCGCCGTTCTCCCAACGTCTTCGATGAGTGCTCCAAGGCCGCCGGCAGTTGATTGGCAGGGCACCACAGAGTGGGACCGGGGCCTCCGTCAGTTGTGCGTTCAGCGACTACTGCTATGGCGCCGTTGAGGAAGCTCTCGGCTTCCTTCACTGCCTCTCGCGCGATGAGGCATTTCAGTTTCCGATTCGTCAGCCGCTTCGGAAGGTATCGAGCTTTCGAGAAGTGCGCATGAGCAATGCGACAGCTGAGCGTCACCTCGCGCGCACTCACGCTGAGCCAAAGTGCTTCAATCGATGCAATCGCAGCGGGCCACTTGAACCAGAGGACGCCGAATTCGTTCCTTCCACTTTCCGCTGGAGGGAGGTCGGCCAGGCGGCGAATCACGTGCTCTTCGAGAATGCCAGATGGTTTGACCACGACGTTTAACGTTCAAGTTGAGCGGACCAGCCGGTTTCGCTGGCGCAGTTCCGTTCGAATGAAAGGTTGAACATCAATTTCCATGTTCGATCGATGTGGGTACGTTCTCGCAGTTCTTGAGCACAGCGAACCGCCCGTCGGATTTCGCGACGAGGGAAATCGGCATAGACGTGGCGCCACCGTCGATGGATATGCGAACTTCCATTCGTTGGTCTTCGAAGGTTTGCAACTCTGCGATGAGCTGCGCTACAGACTTACCACGGCTAGTCCAATCGGGGGTCTGCATTTGATTTTCAACGTTTGACATGAGAGTCGCTTGAAGGCCGAAGGCCGGAAAGCGTCCTCTCGATGGAAGGGTTGGGCGTCATTAGCGGATCACCCAAAGATGTGGGCCGATTTCCTTTGATTCCCACCACGCCTCAACCTCTGAGAACCAATCCATTAACTGGCCTACAACGTCTTCTGGAGAGTATTCCGTCCTGCGCGTCAGGAGCTGCTGCAGGAGCGGCCGTCGAAGTTGGAACCAGCCTGACTTCAGACCAGTTCGCTTGCGCTGCAGGGCAAGCATCGAGTTGCTGCTACAGACCCTGACACGCCAGGCGTCCACTAGCTCCCCATCCACCATTCCGCCACTTGCTGGTGCTTCTCCGAAAGTAAAGCTGAACTGTGTGGCTCCGCTCCACTGGATCTCAAATAGTTGAACTGTTTCCCCGACTCTGCGGCGGAATGTCGTGATTCGCGGTTCCTGAGACGAGTCCGGCGCGAAGCCCAACGACTCGACGTAGGGATAGAACGTCTTCCGAAGTGCTGCGAGCAGAGAACTCTTGCCTCTCATGACGCTCAACTACTAGTTTATCCAGCACACCGTGCCGGTTAACTCCGAGCGCTGCTGCCTAACCAAGCGTGCGACGGGCTCGAAAGCTGTTGTCGGCATTGAAAAATCATCCATCTACTGTATATTTATACAGTCTTAAATTCGTGCACGAACCGGCACCCACGTCCGGGACTCTGCCAGCCGTGCGACGCCGAGGCAATCGTGGGTTTTCACCCCACCGAGCGAGGCCCGCCATGTCGAGTTCAGTCGTTGATCTGAGCCAGCGCCGAGGCGAGTTGCGACCGCCGCCTGCGTGCGGCCTGCCACCACTGCGTGCGGTGCGCCTTCTTGACCAGCTGCGCGAGCGCATCCGCTACCTGCACTACAGCCGTAGCACAGAGGACATCTACGTCTACTGGTGCCGGGCGTTCATCCGGTTCCATGGATTGCGGCATCCCCGGGAGATGGGCGGTGCCGAGGTTGAGGCGTTTCTGACCTGGTTGGCGGACGAGCGGCAGGTGGCCAGCGCGACGCACAAGCAGGCCTTGTCAGCACTGCTCTTTCTGTATACGAAGGTGCTGGAATTCAACCTGCCGTGGATCAATCAGATCGAACGCCCACGCGTGCGCCGGAGGCTGCCCGTTGTCCTCAGTCGCGAAGAGGTGTCGGCGGTGCTGGGCGGCATGGCCGGCGAGTTGGGCTTGTTGGCGCGACTCCTCTACGGGACGGGAATGCGCATCAATGAAGCCTTGCAGTTGCGAGTCAAGGACGTCGACTTCGCCCATCAGGCGGTGATCGTGCGCGCGGGCAAGGGCGGTAAAGATCGGGTCCTGATGCTGCCCCAGGCCCTGTCTCAGCCGCTGCGAGAGCAACTCGCAAGCTCTCGAAAAGTCTGGGCGGATGACGTGGCCGCAGGGACGGCAGGCGTCGAGATGCCACACGCCTTGGAGCGCAAGTACCCGCGAGCCGGCGCGTCGTGGCCCTGGTTCTGGCTGTTCCCTCAAGGCCACCACTCGACCGACCCGCGCAGCGGCGTTGTACGCCGGCATCATCTGTACGACCAGACCTTCCAGCGCGCCTTCAAACGCGCAGTCCGGGCCGCGCAGATCGACAAACCGGCCACGCCTCACGCTTTGCGTCACTGTTTCGCGACCCATCTCCTCCAAGCGGGCAGCGATATTCGGACGGTGCAGGACTTGCTCGGCCACGCCGATGTAGCGACGACCATGATTTGCCGCGGTACCAGCGGTAGCCCTGCGCGCTGATCCTGAAACCCGGGTTGCGCAGTCGAAGGACGTCAACCGCTTGAAGCCGCCCGCAAAGGTGACCCTCGAGACAAGCCGCCGCAGGCGCCTTGTTCACGACTGCAGTGCCGTACCTCGTCGAGCTGGTCCAATGCCAGCAGGCAGCGCTGAGACAAGGAATTCGACCGCCTCCTCCGCACTGCCCTGTCCCAGGCGCAGTTGCTCAATCACAGGCCCCTCCTGGCCATACCCGGTGACAGTCTCCTGCAGGACCTCGAAGCTGGCAACGTTCGACGCGTCCCCGTCCCCCATGGGGACGATGAGCGGCAGCGAGGTGTACGGGAACCCGATGCACTCGCTGAAGCACAAGCGATCATGGCTTGTAAACGGCAGGAGCTGCCGTAAGGTGGGGTTTCGGTAGGCGGCTTCGACAAGCGGCGCGAGCAGTGACATAGGCGCCAGCTCGTCAGGAAGCGAACAACGCAAAGCCTGCCAGCGACGTTCAACGAACTCGGCGGGGCTGCGCTCTGCTACCAATGCTCCTTCGAGAACAACCGCGCCAGGCTCGGCCAGGGCAAGCTGGCTCGCCGGCATCTGCTTGCAGAAGAACGCGTCGAGCAGCCGTGCCGCCTCGGCGGCCGTCTTCGTCCAGTACCCAGTGACCTGCAAGCCATCGAGCCAGAGCGACATGCTTACGCTGACCCCGTCGTTGGACACAAGGTCCGCCGTGCGCGCATCGGCAATGCAGAACGGCAAGCGCTCGAGGTGCTTGGGGTGAATGTGCACCCAGGACGATTCCCCTGGCTCCAAAGCCGCGACCAATGGAGAACCCAGTTTCGAAAGCTCTCGGAGCAACACCGTAGCCAAGTCGAAGGGCGAGACGCCCAGCAGACCGCCGGCAGGTGCCGCACCAACGGAAAGATTCTGTTCCTTCGACATGCTGAGATGGTGCCTTAGATCTCGAACAGCCGACAGCCAGACCGGGCCGAGTCCACGCTCTTTTAGAACCAAGAGAAGGCCCGCAAGTGTCAGCTGCCCTCCCTAAGCCGGATCCAAGGACGACGAGAGTCCCGCTGACCTGACGCTGTCGGGGTACACCAGATGCAAAGTACTGCGTGCATGGTGGGCACACATAGCCCAACGGCGCCGAGCTGGGCTGAGGGTGGCCGAGGCCTCGGCCCGCTTTAGCGCAGCCCTTTGCGTCGAACGTTGAGCACCAGCTGTCGGCTGGTGAGCTCGCGAACATGACTGACGGCGACCGCTGCAGTGACGACCGTCAATCCCGGAGTCGTACTTCGGCTTTGGGCACGAAGCCGACGCCCATCAAGGCCGTTGCTCCCAGCCATTTCAACCGTCGAGAACTCCCGTCAGCAGACGATCGGGTCGCCGACGCGCCCGCTCCGCTCCTCCTCCTTAGCGAACTCAGGCCTCGCGCAGCGCCGTCGTGACCGGCAGTGACGCCGCCCGCACAGCCGGGAACAGGCCGCCGACGAAGCCGATGGCCAGCGCCCACTTGATGCCTTCCCACAGCAGGCCCGGCGACACGGCCAGGTTAAAGCTGAGCTTGCCGACCGAACCCGCAGACATCGTGGAAGCCTCGAAGCCGTTGAATAGCAGCCAGGCCACGAAGCCACCGATGAGGCCGCCGAGCAGTGCCAGCAGCGTCGTCTCCAGCATCACGGCCACGACGACCGGCAAGCCACGGAAGCCGATGGCGCGCAAGGTGGCGATCTCACGGGCCCGCGTGGCGACGGCGGCGAACATGGTGTTCAGCGCCCCGAACACCGCTCCCACAGCCATGATGGAGCCGACGGTGATGCCGATGATGCGCAGGACCTTGGTCATCTGCTCACCCTGCTTGGAGAAGAACTCCAGCGTCGTGCTGGCCTTGACCTTGAGCTGCGGGTTGCCTTCCAGCGCGGCGCTGAAGGCCTTGATGGCCGCCGGGTTCTCGAGCTTGACCGTCGCCGAGTTGCGGCCGCTGCCGCGCTTGTAGGTGTCGTTGACGACGTTGGCATCGGCCCAAAGTTCCGACTCCATCGAGTCACCCGAGGCAAAGATGCCGACGATGGTCCAGGGCTGGTTGCCCAGCTTCAGCGTCGCGCCGACCTTGAGGCCCTCGAACTGGCGCACCGCCCCCTTGCCGACGATGATCTCGCGCAGCCCCGGCTGGAAGCTCTTGCCCTCGATGATCTTGACGTTGGGACGCACCGCGAAGGCGGCCTCGCTGATTCCGCGCACCTGAGCGCTGCCCGAGTCGCCAGTCTTGCTCCCCTTGACGGGCAGATTGGCCGCTGCCACGGTCTCGGCCGAGATGATGGGCTCACCCTTGGCATTGCGGGCCACGCCGGGCGCCTGCTCGATCTGCACGATGTCCTCGCGGCTCAGCGAGGACGAGACCTCGTTGGCGGAGGCGCCGCGCATGACGATAGCCGTGTCCAGGCTCCCCGAGTTGCGCAGCGTCTGCGCATAGCCTTCCGCCATGGCCAGCAAGGCCACCAGCACGCCCACCACACCGGCGATGCCTACGACGATGACGGCAGAGGAACCCAAGCGCTGCGTCAGCGTGCTGATGCCGACGCCAGCGACCGAGCGGGCCTGTGCGCCGGTGCGGAACAGGAACATCCACAGCGTCAGCAACACGGCGGCAACCAGCGCGCCGTACCAGGGCAGCACCACCCAGCCCACAAGCAGGGCGACCATGAGCAGCACGAGGCCGAAGTTCTTCAGGAATTTCATGGTCAGGCCCTCCCCGCCAGGGCATCGGTGATGTTGATGCGCATCGCTCTGAAGGCCGGCAGCGCGCCGACGGCCAGGCCGAACAGCAGGGCCAGTCCCACGCCGATCATCCAGCTGCTGAGACCGGCCGCTGGCAGGTTCAGCGCGCCGCCGCTGCCTGCGCTGGCGGCGGGCCCGATGACGCTGGCCAGGCCCAGCCCGACGACGCCGCCGATCAGCAGCAGCAGCATCGACTCGGCCAGCACCATGGCCAGCACGCTGTGGCCAGAGAAGCCCAGCGTCTTCAGCACCGCGATCTCGCCGGTGCGCTCACGCACGGCCTGCATCATCGTGTTGCCGGCCAGCAGCAGCAACGTGAAGAACACGGCACCCATGATGGACGTGACGATGAGGTTGATGTCCGCCAACTGCTTCATCCAGCTCGACATCGCGGCCTGCTCGGTCAGCGTGCGGGTCTCGTGGTCCGAGTTGGCCGAGATTTCGTCGATGGCCTTGAGCACGCGGTCGGCCTGATTCACGTCCTTCACACGCGTCACGTACCAGCCGACCTGCCCCTGGTTCCAAGGCGTGGTGTCGTCGAAGTACTTCCAGTTCAGCAGGAACATCTGGTCGTACCAGGCGCCGGTCTTCTTGTCGGCCACATGGATGACGCCGACGATCTTGAACGGCCAGTTCTGGCTGCCGTTCCTGTCCGGGAAGATGGTGGACTGCATGGGGACCTGGTCACCCACCTTCCAGCCGAACTTTCGCGCCAGGCCTTCACCGACGAGGGCGCCGTCCTTGGTCTCGGCGAATGCCTTGCGGTGCTCGGCCGACACCTCCATCTCGGGGTAGATGTCGAGGTAGTTGGGCGAGACGGCGAAGCTGAAGACCTGGTTCTCGGGCTTTTGGTAGGCGCCGCCGAACCAGTTGGCGAAAGCCACGTCCTTCACGCCGTCGATCTGCGAGATACGCGCGGTCAACGACATCGGCAGCAGCTGGATGAAGCTGAGCTTGGCGCCCGTCTGCAGGCGTTGGGCACCGTTGGCACTCTTGCCCGCCTGGTCGAAGCCGACGCGCACCGCGTCCAGCAGCCCGAACAGCAGGAAGGCCGTCACGATGGACACCAGCGTGAGGAAGGTCCGCAGCTTGCGCCTGAACAGCGCCGCCCAGATCAGGTGGAGGTATTTCATGGCATCACCCCCGGGTTCAGGCCATCGCTTCGGCAGCGGTCACCAAAGTACCCTTGTCCAGATGCAGCGTGTGGCTGGCGCGGGAAGCGGCGCGCGGGTCGTGGGTGACCATGACGATGGTCTTGCCATGCTCGCGGTTGAGTGCCTGCAGCAGCGTCAGCACGTCCTCGGCGGACTGGCGGTCAAGGTCGCCGGTGGGCTCGTCGCAGACCAGCAGCGTCGGGTCGGACACGATGGCTCGCGCGATGGAGACGCGCTGCTGCTGGCCGCCCGACAGCTCGGTGGGCTTGTGCGAGGCACGGTCCGCCAGGCCGACGAGCTGCAACGCGATGGCCGCGCGCTTTTTGCGCTCGCTGGCCGACAGCCTGGTCAGCAGCAGCGGCAGCTCCACGTTCTTCTGGGCCGACAACGTGGGCATCAGGTTGTAGAACTGGAACACGAAGCCCACCTTGGATGCGCGCCACTTGGCAAGCTGCGCGCCCGACAGCTGGTCGATGCGCTCGCCGCCCACCGTGATGGCCCCGGCGCTGGGCGCGTCCAGCCCGCCCATGAGGTTCAGCAGCGTGGTCTTGCCCGAGCCCGAAGGCCCCATCAGCGCGAGGAAGTCGCCCTGCTGCACGTCGAGATCGATGTGGTGCAGCACCTCCACCTTCTGCTTGCCGCGGGTATAGACCTTGGAGAGATCGCGGACTTCGATCAAAGCGCTCATGCTCATTCCTTGCTCACGACAGTTGAACCCTGCTTCAGCTCGGCGGGCGGCGCGATGACCACCGTATCGCCCGCCTTCACGCCAGCGGTAGCCAGCTTGAACTTGCCCACGTCCGCGCCCAGTTGGACCACGCGTTGGTCGACGTGGTTCTCACTCAAGACGAACACGACCTGTGCACCGTCACGCAGCACCACCGCCTCCGGTGGCAGCAGTGCGCCGGGCACCACCGCCTGCTGCGCCTTGGGCTTGGCCGCCAGGAAACTCACGCGCACACCCATGTCTGGCACCACGCGGTCGTCCTTCTGGTCCAGCGCCACACGCACCTTGACGGTGGCCTTGCCGCGGTCGGCACTGGGGATGACGGCGACGACATGGGCCGGCACCTTCCAGTCCGGGTAGGCATCCAGCACGGCTTCGCAGGGCATGTCGGGCTTGACCTGGGCGATGTAGGCCTCGTTGACGTCGACATTCACCTCCAGCGAGTCCATGTCGACGATGGTGCCGACACCCGTTCGCGTGAAGCCGCCGCCGGCGGACAGCGGCGAGATGATCTCGCCCACCTGGGCCGCGCGCGCCGTGACGACGCCGTCGAAGGGCGCGCGCACGGTGGCGTAGTCGAAGTTAACCCGTGCCTGCGCGTACTGCGCCTGCAAGACCTCGGCCTGGCGCTGCGCAGCCTCCAGCTGGGCGGCATAGGCCTTCACGGCCGTGGCCGTCTGCTCCTGGGACTGCCGCGTGGTCATGCCGCTGGCGGCCAGTTCGGCCTGGCGGCGCGCGTCGGCCTCCGCCTGGGCGAGCTGGGCGCGCAACTGATTCTGCGTCGCCTGCGAGCTGCGCAGCTGGGCCTCGGCGGCGGCCAGGCCTGCCCGCAGACCGGTGTCATCCAGCCGGGCCAGGACCTGCCCTTTCTTGACGCGCACGCCCTCGTCGATCAGCACCTCGGTCAGCGTGCCGGTCATCTGCGCCGAAACGGTCGCCATGCGGCGCGCGGTGACATAGCCGGTGGCCTGCAGCACGGCGTCGGCGCTGGCCCCCTGGCCGTTGGCACGCGCGGTCGTCGTCTGCACGGCGACGGGCTTGCTGCCCGCCAGCCACCACCAGGCGCCGGCGCCCAGCAGCGCCAGCACGACCAGCCCGGCGACGAGGCCCCAGACCCACTTCGGCGGTCCGCCGTCGTGATCATCCCGTTGCGCACCGTCGATGCGCAATTCCTTCAGCAATCCGGTATCGATGACTCGCTCCCCGAAACGTGCGGTGCGACGCCCTGCCTAGTGCTGGCCCGAGCGACCGCCCCACTGAAAACCGGCGCATTGTGCAGTGGCTGCTGCCACAAGATGTCATCAATCGATGAACGGCGGCCTGCCGTGGCGAATCGACAGCCGGCAGGGACGAACGGCGGTCAGCGCACCTCGCGCGCCAGCTTCAGCACCGGTGCGGCCAGGCTGAGCCCGCGCTTCTTGGACTCGCCATGGTTGACCGCGAAGGCCATGCCCTGGGGCTCGCTGATCAACGCGATGCAGACGCCGGCGCGCAGCGCCTCGGGGCTGGTCGCGACGACGAGCACCGGTGCGTCGCCAATGGCGGCGATCCAATGACGCAGCGTCGCCGCATCGGCATGGCCCAGCAGCAGCACCTGGCAGTCGCGTGCCGCGTCACGCGGCTCAGTCAGCGCCCGCACACGCAGTTGCGCTGCGCCCACGGACCGGCTGGCCAGCGCGCGCACGGCATCCAGGCCTGCGGGCTGCAATCCGGCAGCGCACAGCGACAGCGTCGGGCTCTCCGCCACCGGTGCCGGCCATTGCGTGTACTGGGCCAGGCGCAGCACGAACGCAGCGCGCAGCCGATCCTCGTCCAGGCCATCCGCCCGGGCCACGGCGGCGGCCAGGGCCAGCAGCAGCGGCCAGGGTTTCAAGGCGCGTCTCCGCGCCAGGTCAGGCCAGCCTGCCAGCGCGCGCCGCTGTGCTGCAGCGGTGCGCTGTAGGCCGTGGCGCTGGCCTCGGCATAGGCCCGCCCGCCGATGTTCTCGGCACCGACGAAGAAGTCCCAGCGCCGGCTGGGCTGCCACAGCAGGTGGGCCTGGTGCTGGGCATAGCCGGGCAGGTGCTGGTCGCCCTCCCGGTGGGTGGTCGCCCAGCCGTTGATGGACAGGCGCAGTGCTGGGCCGACCAGCGGCACCTGCAGCGCCCACTTCAGCGTCTGGGCGGGGCTGTAGGCCTGGCGGCCGCCGTCGGCAGCGCGGTTGCGCTGGCCCATCAGGCTGAGCTGCAGCTGCCAGCCCTCGCCCCAGTGACCGTTCAGCCCCAACTCGGCGCCGTGCGAGTGCGCCACTGGCGTGTTGGCGAATGGCTTGTCGCTGCCGCGCTCGATGAAGTTGACGAGGTGGCTGCTGAACAGCGACGCCTGCCAGGTCCAGGCCTCGGCCGCAGCGCCGGCCAGCGGGCCCTGCCAGGCAAGCTCCATCGTGCGCAGCCGCTCCGGCCGCGGGACCTCGGCGCCGGCGCCCTGGTTCAACGCTCGTTCGAAGCGGTTGGGCGCGCGGAAGGCCGTGCCCCACATGAGCTTCAGGCTCTGCCCGGGCGCCGGCGACCAGACCCAGGCTGCGCGCGGGTTCCAGCTCGCGTCCCCGCCGTGCACGCCGTCCTGGCGCAGGCCCAGGACCAGGCGCTGGCGCTCGGCCAGCCGCCATTCATCCTGCACATAGAAACCCAGGCGCTGGGCCTGGTAGTTCTCGTCTTGGGGCGCCTCGCCCAGGTAGACGAAGCGAAAACGCTGCACGCTGTCGCGCTGCCAGTCCATGCCGAAGCTGGTCGTGTGGCTGGCGCCGTCGGGGCCGCCCCAGGCCCGCGACAGGCGCAGCTCGGCCAGCCACCAGCGGCCCAGCGCCTCGAAGCGGCTGTCGCGCAGCTCGGCCTGGCTGTCGTCGGCCTGCTCGGAGCGGTAGCGCGACTGCTGCCAGCCCAGGCCCAGGTGCAGGTCCCAGTCGCCGGCCATGCCCTCCCAGCCAGCCTGGGCGAAGTTCTCGCGCAGCGAGTTGACGCTGCCGGTGATGTCGCCCGACTTGGGCAGGAAGCTGTAGAGGCCGCGCTCGCGCTGCACGCCGCCAGCGCGCAGCGACAGGCCGCCGGCCCGTCCGCCCAGCAGCCAGCGCCGTGCGCGGTCCCATTCCAGCGGCTGCAGCTGCGCCCGGTACTCGGCCGGTTCGCCGAAGCCCAGCGGCGGGTGCGGTTCCTCGTCGCTGCTGAAGGCGGCCAGCCATTCGGCGCCACTGTCCAGGAGCTGGGCATAGCTCAGCAGCGTGCTGACCTGGCCGCGCGGCGCCACCACGATGTGGGCCTGCGGGCCCGCCAGCGTGTCGGCGCGCTGCGTGACGATGTTGACGACGCCCAGCAGGGCATTGCCGCCATAGAGCGCCGAGCCCGGCCCGGGCGTGAACTCGACGCGCTCGATCAGGCTGACGTCGACGAAGGCCTCACGGTTGATGGGGCCGGCGTCGTAGAGGTTGTCGTTCAGCCGCAGGCCGTCCAGCAAGAACAGCACACGGCCGTTGAAATCGCCCGGCGCGACGCCGCGCACGGCCACGCGCGTGAACTCATCGTCCTGGCGCACCTCCAGGCCCGGCATGCGGCGCAGCACGTCGCCCAGGCTGCGCAGCCCCAGCCGCTCGATGTCCTGGCGGCTGACGACGTGGGTGACGGCCGGCGCGAGGTCGGCGCTCTGGGCCTGGCGGGAGGCGGTGCTGACGGACACGTCGACCGCCGAGCCGCGGCGCTCGGTGCGCAGCAGGTCTTCCAGGCTGGGGATGTCGGCCGTCTGGGCCAGGGCGGACGCGCTAAAAAACAGCAGGCCGCCGAGTTCAAGCGCTCGCCGGATCCTGGCCGCGCGCCCTTCGATAGGTGTTCTTGCCGGCATGTTTGGCAGCGTACATGGCGGCATCGGCAGCGTGCAGCAACGACTGCGGGTCGGTTGCGTCATCAGGCACGAAAGCCAGGCCCACGGTGGCGCCCACGGGCTGCACCCGCCCCTGGACGACCAGCGGCTCGCGCACGCAGGCGATCAGGCGCCCGGCCAGCAGCTCCACGTCGGCCGGCGCGGCGACGTCGGCCACCAGCAGTGCGAACTCGTCGCCACCGAGGCGGAACAAGGTGTCGCTGGCACGCAGCACGGCGCTCATGCGCCGGCAAACCTCCACCAGCACCGCATCACCGGCTGCATGGCCGCAGCTGTCGTTGACCTGCTTGAAGTTGTCCAGGTCGATGAACAGCAGCGCGATGCGCTGGGCGCCACCCGCCGGGGCGTGGTGCAGGTCGACGAACAGGCGCTCCAGCGTCAGCTCGAAGGCCAGACGGTTGGGCAGGCCGGTCAGCGTGTCGCGGTGGGCCAGCTGATGCATGGCCTGGCCGCTCTCGCGCTCCTGGGCGAGCTGCTCGTTCATGGCCTCGTGCCAGACCTCGATGCGCCGAAGCATGCCGTTGACGCGCTCGGTCAGGCGGCCGACCTCGTCGTCCTCGCGCACCGGCGCACGCAGGCTGTAGTCCTGGCTGGTGGCGACGCGTTCGGCCAGGCGGGACAGCGCGATCAGCGGCGCCAGCGCGCGGCGCTGCGTCCAGCTCAGCAGCAGGCCGGCGCCCAGCAGGGCCAGCGCCAGCACGGTGACGCCCCCGGCGGCCAGGCGCAGCAGCGTTGCGTTCAGCGCCTCGAAGCTCTCCGTCCAGGCCAGGCTGCCGATGCGCTCGCCCTGCAGCATCACCGGTACGACCAGGCGCAGCCCCCGCCAGTCGACCGCGCGTGCGGTGTCGTTCCAGGGCGCCGAGGCAGCCGCTTCGGGCCAGTATGCGAAGTTGTCTCCGCCGGCCTGACGCACCACCAGGCTGTGCAAGCCCTCGCGGCGGCTGAACGCCACCAGCGCGTTCTGCGTGGCCGGGCGGTCGTGGAAGGCCAACGCCGGCGCGAGGTTTTCGGCCAGCAGCTGGGCCGACTGCTCGGCACTCGTCAGCTGCGCCTCGCGCAGGCTGTGGTGCACCCAGACCGCCAGGGCCAGCGAGCTCAGCAGCGACGTCGCACCCATCACCAGCACGCTCAACCGCGTCAGTCGCCTGACCAGCGAGGGCCGGCGACGTGGCACGCCGTCAGCTGGCGACGAGGCCATTGCGGATGGCATAGACCGTCAACTCGGAATTGTTGGTGAGGCCCAGCTTCTCCAGCACGCGGGCGCGGTAGACGCTGACCGTCTTGGGGCTGAGCATCAGCTCCTCGGCGATGTCCGACAGCCGCTTGCCCGACGCGATCATCACCAGCGTCTGCAGCTCGCGGTCCGACAGCTTGTGGTGGGCCTGCTCGGTGACTGGCGCGGTCAGGCTCTCGACCAGCATCTGCGCGATCTCGGGCGTCACGTACTTGCGGCCCTGGGCCACCGTGCGCACGGCCTGCACCAGCGAGGCGGGGTCACCGCCCTTGTTGACGTAGCCATAGGCGCCGGCTTTCAGCGCGCGGATGGCGTACTGGTCCTCGGGGTACATGGACACGATCAGCGTGCGGATCGCGGCGCCCTCGTCCTTGAGCACGTGCAGCACGTCCAAGCCCGAGCGGCCCGGCATGTTGATGTCCAGCACCAGCACGTCGCAGGGGTTGTCCTTGCCGATCTTGTGCAGCAGGCCACGCAGCTCCGTGTAGTCGCCAGCCTCGCCGATGACCTCGATGTCTCCGCTGTCGGCCAGCGTGTCGCGGATGCCCCGACGGATCAGGCCGTGATCGTCGCAGAGGATGACCTTGATCACACGCGGCCCCAGATGGACGCGCCGGTGTCGTTGCCGAAGTCGGTAGAGTCGTCCAGCGCATCGATGGCATCGGCCGCCAGCGGCACAGTCAAGATCAGGCTGGTGCCGCTGCCCGGCGAGCTGCTGAGGTCCACCCAGCCGCCCACTGTGGCGGCACGCTCGTGCAGGCCGCGGATGCCGAAGGAGCGCTCCTTGGCCAGGTCACCGGCCGCGATGCCGCGGCCGTTGTCGTGGATCTCCAGCGTCAGCACGCCGGAGTCCAGGCTGAGCTCGATGTCGACCCGGGTCGCCTGTGAATGCTTGGACACATTGGTCAGCGCCTCCTGCGCCGTGCGGTAAGCCACCAGCGGCACGCCGGGCGGCAAAGCCAGGCGCTCATCGCCGACACGCAGGCCGGCCTCGATGCCGGTGCGGCGCTCGAAGCGCGCCGTCATCCATTGCAGTGCGGCGACCAGCCCCTGCTCCAGGATGGCGGGCCGCAGGTTGTGCATGATGCGCTGGCTGGCGTCGATGGCCGAGCTGACCGTCTCCAGCGCCGCAGCCACGCGCTGACGCACCTCGGGTTCCTGGGCGTGGCGGTCTATCCAGGCCAGGTCGAACTTGAGCGCCGTCAGCGAGCCGCCGACGTCGTCGTGGATCTCGCGAGCGATCGCCGCCCGCTCCAGCTCCACGCTGGTCTGCAGGTGGCCGGCCAACTGATGCAGGCGCTGCTTGGACTTGACCAGCTCATGATCAGCCGTCACGCGCGCCCGCTCGTTCTCGGCCGCGTCGATGGCGTGCAGCAGCGCCGGCGCCAGGCGGTTGAGGTTGTTCTTGAGCAGATAGTCGGACGCGCCATTGCGCATGGCCGCCACGGCCGTGTCCTCGCCGATCTCGCCGGAGACCAGGATGAAGGGCATCAGCAGTCGGCGCTCCTTCAAGGCCTCCAGCACCTGCAGGCCCGAGTAGCCCGGCAGGTTGAAGTCCGAGACGATGGCGTCCCACGGGCGATCCAGCGCCGCCAGCACGGCCGGCAGCGCATCCAGTCTTTCCATCTCCACCTTGAGCCCCGCACGGCTGAGCTGGGCCAGGATGAGTTGGTGGTCGAGCTCGGAATCCTCGACATGCAGCACACGCAGGACTCGAGACGCCTGCTCCACACCAGAAATCGTCATGGGGCCGCAGTATGCCGCGCCAACGGCAGGCGGTTTGGCGCCACACTCAACGCGGTTCAGACCGGTAATACGGCTCGTTCTCGCGACATCTCACGGTCGACAGCGGCGCAAAAACGGGTGAACATGCCATGATGCATTCGCCCTGAGGGAATCCACAGGGCATCGGGACAAGAAGCAGCATCCCCTCGCGGAGCCACGATGCAGACAGAACCATCCACCGCAGTCGACCTCGATGGAGCCGGAGCAGCAATGCCGCTGCTGGCGGCTGCGGAGTTGCAGGATCACCTGATGACGGTGACCAACGATCTTGAGCGCCTGCAACGCCTGCTGGACGACGCGGGCGAAGCCCTGTCCACGCACTTCTACAGCGCGTCGAACGAGGCCATGTCGCTGCTCAGTAGCAGCGACGGCAGCCCTGCCTCCGAGGGGCTCAAGCAGATCATGCAAGACATTGCCGGCGCCATCACCGCGCTGCAATTCCAGGACATGGCGACGCAGTTGATCGCCCACACCAGCCAGCGCCTGCGCAACTGTGCTGACCAATTGGCCCGCGACACCTTCGGCATGGACGACGAGGACGGCGCGGCCGTCGTCGAGATCGCGCCGCTGCGGCCCAACCCGGTCACGCAGGACGAGATGGACGCCGGCTCCATCGAACTTTTCTGATACCCCAGCCCCCCAGGCAACTTACGTTCTCTCGGAGAAAACTCAAATGCACTCAATCCTCGCTGTCGACGATTCGGCCTCGATGCGCCAGATGGTGGCCTTCACGCTCAAGAACGCCGGCTTCAACGTGGTGGAAGCAGTGGACGGACAGGACGCCTGGGAAAAATCCGGCACTCGCGATTTCGACCTCGTGCTGACTGACCAGAACATGCCGCGCATGGATGGCATCAGCCTGACCAAGAAGCTGCGCGAGAACCCCAAGTTCAAGACCACGCCTATCCTGATCCTGACCACCGAGTCCAGCGACACGATGAAGCAGGCCGGCCGCGCCGCCGGCGCCACCGGCTGGCTGGTCAAGCCCTTCGACCCGGCCAAGCTGATCGAAGTGATCGGCAAGGTCATCCGCTGAAGTCCGTTCCAGGGAGCCACAGCCATGGGTGACATGACCACCGAAGGCGCCAGCATCAGTGCTGGCATCGACCTCAGCCAGTTCTACCAGGTCTTCTTCGAGGAAGCCGGCGAGAACCTCGACAACATGGAGCAGCTGCTGCTCAACGTGAACGTCGAGGCGGCGGATGATGAAGAGCTGAACGCCATCTTCCGCTGCGCCCACTCCATCAAGGGCGGCGCGGCAACCTTCGGCTTCAGCGATGTCGCCGAGCTGACCCACCAGATGGAGACGCTGCTGGACAAGCTGCGTCGTCACGAGCTGCAGCCCAACGCGGCCATGGTCGACGTGCTGCTGCAGTCCGGTGACGCGCTGCGCGCCCAGCTGGGCCGCCACCAGGGTTCGGGTGCCGATCCGTTCGACACCAGCGACCTGCTGGTCAGCATCAAGAGCTTCGTCGAAGGCGGCGGTGCGGCACCCGCTGCATCAGCCCCGGCGCCTGCGCCGGCGGCCGCCGCACCCGCGCCGGCTCCTGCCGCGGCCGCGGCCAAGCCTGGCACGCGACTGCTGGAGCTGCAGGTCGGCCCGCTGACCGACCTGAGCCTGGCCGACAACCTGGTCGAGCTCTTCAAGGAAATCACCGATCTCGGCAACATCGAGCCCCTGGACGCCGGCCAGAGTTCGGATGGCATGCGCCGCTTCAAGGTGCACACCAGCTCGACCGACAACGATCTGCTGGACCTTTTTACCTTCCACGTCGCGCGCGAACAGGTCAAGCTGACCCCGCTGGGCCCCGGCTTCGGCTTCTATGACGGCGCGCCCGGCGCACCGCCGGCCGAGACGCCCTCCGCCGACCCTGGTTATGGCTTCTTCGACGACGCCCCGGGCGTGCCTGTCGGCGCAGCCGCAGCCGCCGAGACCACCGTCGAAGCCAAGCCTGCCGCCGCCATCGTGGCCGCCCGCCCGGCCACACCGGCCAAGGCCGACGCCAAACCTGCCGCCGGCGGCATGGACCAGACCACGCTGCGCGTGTCCATCGAGAAGGTCGACCAGCTCATCAACCTGGTGGGCGAGCTCGTCATCACCCAGGCCATGCTGGCCCAGAACAGCCGCGAGCTGGACCCGGCGCTGTACCAGCAGCTGACGTCCGGCCTGGCGGACTTGGAGCGCAACACGCGCGACCTGCAAGAGTCGGTCATGTCGATCCGGATGATTCCGATGTCGACCGTGTTCAACCGCTTCCCGCGCATGCTGCGCGACCTGGCCGCCAAGCTGGGCAAGAAGGTCGAGCTGGTCACGCAAGGTGAAGCGACCGAGCTGGACAAGAGCCTGGTCGAAAAGATCACCGACCCGCTGACCCACCTGGTGCGCAACAGCTGCGACCACGGCATCGAGATGCCCGAAGACCGCATCGCGCGAGGCAAGCCCGAGCAGGGCACGATCACCCTCGTCGCCTCCCACCAGGGCGGCAGCATCGTCATCGAGGTGCGCGACGACGGCCGCGGTCTGAACCGCGAGAAGCTGATCAAGAAGGCCCGCGAGAAGGGCATTGACGCGCCGGACAGCATGACCGACGCCGAATGCTGGAGTCTGATCTTCGCGCCCGGCTTCTCCACCGCCGAGCAGGTGACGGACGTGTCTGGCCGCGGTGTCGGCATGGACGTGGTCAAGAAGAACATCACCTCGCTGGGCGGCACGGTCGAGATCGACTCGGCCGAGGGCTACGGCATGAAGGTGTCCGTGCGCCTGCCGTTGACGCTGGCCATCATGGACGGCATGAGCGTGGGCGTGGGCGACGAGTGCTACATCCTGCCGCTGTCCAGCGTGGTCGAATCCTTCCAGGTGCAGTCCAATACCATCAAGACCGTCGCCGGTTCCGGCCGCGTCGTCGAGGTGCGTGACGAATACATGCCCGTCATCGAGCTGGAGAAGGTTTTCGACGTGCCGCGCTTCGACTTCGAGCACGTCAGCTCCATCATGGTCGTCGTCGAGGCCGAAGGCGGCCGCGTCGCGCTGCTGGTGGACGAACTGCTCGGTCAGCAGCAGGTCGTCGTCAAGAACCTCGAGGCCAACTACCGCAAGGTCAACGATGTGTCCGGCACCACCATCATGGGTGACGGGCGCGTGGCCCTGATCCTGGACGTCGGCAGCCTCGTGCGCCGCTCGCGTCACTAACAACTCACATCCACAAGAGAGGTCCGCATGGAAGCCAGCAACGTCCCTGCCCTGCGCCAGCAAGGCGCCGTCAGCGCCAAGGCCCACGGCCCCAAGAGCGGCGAATACCTGACCTTCCGCCTCGGCTCCGAGGAATACGGCATCGACATCCTGAAGGTGCAGGAAATCCGCTCGTACGAGGCGCCGACCCGCATCGCCAATGCGCCGGACTTCATCAAGGGCGTCGTCAACCTGCGTGGCGTCATCGTCCCGATCGTCGACCTGCGACTGAAGCTGAACTGCCCCAGCGCGGAGTACAACAGCTTCACGGTCGTCATCGTGCTGAACGTGAAGAACCGCGTCGTGGGCGCCGTCGTGGACTCGGTCTCCGACGTGCTGGAACTGAGCCGCGACGCGATCAAGCCGGCACCGGAGCTGAGCTCGGCCTCGGTGGACACCAGCTTCATCACCGGCATCGGCTCGGTGGGCGAACGCATGCTGATCCTGATGGACATCGAGGGGCTGATGAGCAGCGCCGAGATGGGCCTGATGGAAGCCGCCATCGCCGCCTGACCGGCGTCACGTACTGAATCCTGAACGCAGTCCCGCAACGGCGCGGGGTTTGCGGAGCACTGCCCGCTTTGCCCCCCGGAGAGAGTTGTATGAGTCAGCCCGTTCACTCCATCGCCCGCCAGGTGTCGTTGACAGGCGCTGCCGCCGTCGCGGCCGTGCTGCTGGGCGTCAGCCTCATCGTCGGTACGCTGCTCAAGCGCTCTGCGAATGACCAGGTGCAGACCTGGGTGGGCGACAAGGCCGAGTCCCTCGTCGACGCCATGCAGGCGATGGACGACGTCGCGGCCAAGCAGATCCAGCGCAGCTTCGGCTCCTTCCGCCAGGAGTTCGGCCCCAGCTTCACGCTGGACGAGGCCACCGGCGAACTGCGCGACTGGGGCCCCAAGCTCAACGGCAATTTCACCCAGGTCGACAAGTTCGCGGCCGTCAACGGCGGCGTGGCCACCGTCTTCGCTGCCAAGGGCGAGGATTTCGAGCGCATCACGACCTCGCTGAAGAACGAGAAGGGCGAACGTGCCATGGGCACGATGCTGGACAAGCAGGGTGCGGCCTACGCGTCCGTCAAGGCCGGCAAGCCCTTCACGGGCCGCGCGCTGCTGTTTGGCCGCGCCTACATGACGCACTACGAGCCGATCAAGAGCGACGCCGGCAAGGTCGTCGGCATCCTCTTCGTCGGCTACGACCTCGACGCCTTCGAGCAGGCCATGGACCGCATGGCCAGCAGCGCCAAGTTCTTCGAGCACGGCGGCACCTACATCGTCGCGATGCCCAAGGACCCGTCCAAGGCCCAGCTCGCCGCGCACCCCTCCGCCAAGGGCAAGCTGCTCGCCAGCGTCGCGCCAGGCTTCGAGAAGCTGCTGGCCGAGCAGAAGGAAAGCGCGGTTGTGCTGGACGACGTGCCGGACGTGCTGGGCAACGGCCTCTCCGACAACTTCGCCGTCGCTCGCAAGAGCGACAAGACCGGCTACTGGGTCGTCGCCCAGGTCTCGCGCGGCGAGGCCCAGGCGGCCGGCCGCAGCACGCTGTGGTTCTTCTGGGGCGCGCTGGCGCTCACGGCGGTGGGCCTGGGCTTCGGCCTGATGTGGATGATGCGCCGCTGGGTGGCGCAGCCGCTGGCGTCACTGCAGAAGGCGGTCGGCGCGATTGCCGAGGGCGACCTGAGCCAGTCGGTCAGCAGCAACCGCAACGACGAGATCGGCTCGCTGATCCAGGACACCGAGCGCATGCGCGAGCGCCTGGCGTCCACCATTGGCACCGTGCGCAACTCGGTCGACAGCATCGGCACCGCCAGCACCGAGATCGCCACCGGCAACCTGGACCTGAGCCAGCGCACCGAACAGACCGCCAGCAATCTGCAGAACGCCGCCTCCTCCATGAGCGAGCTCACCGGCACCGTGCGCCAGACGGCTGACTCGGCCCGCACGGCCAACCAACTGGTGCAGTCCGCCGTCGCGGCAGCAACGCGTGGCGGCGAGGTGGTGGGCCAGGTCGTCACGACGATGGACGACATCAACACGGCCAGCAAGAAGATCGCCGACATCATCGGCACCATCGACGGCATCGCCTTCCAGACCAACATCCTGGCGCTGAATGCGGCCGTGGAGGCCGCGCGGGCCGGCGAGCAGGGCCGCGGTTTCGCGGTCGTGGCCGGCGAGGTGCGCTCCCTGGCCGGGCGCAGCGCCGACGCGGCCAAGGAGATCAAGACCCTGATCGGCAACAGCGTCGAGCGCGTCGAGAACGGCGCCCGCCTGGTGCAGGCGGCGGGCACGACCATGGGCGAGATCGTCTCCAGCGTGCAGCGTGTGCAGGACATCATTGGCGAGATCAGTTCAGCCGCCACGGAGCAAAGCGAAGGCATCGCGTCGGTCAACATGTCCGTCGTGCAGTTGGACCAAATGACGCAGCAGAACGCGGCACTTGTGGAAGAGTCTGCCGCGGCAGCGGAGAGTCTCAAGGAGCAGGCACAGCGCCTGGTCGAAGCCATCGCGGTGTTCCGCGTCGCGGGCAGCGACTCACATCGCGCCCCGGCGCCCCGCCCGGCACACCATCCGGCACCTCACCCGGCATCACCCAAACTTGCCACCCCGGTGACGGCGCCCAGGCCGGCATCGACCGCCAAGGCCGCACCATCGCCCCGCCCTGCTCCGCCGGCCAAGCCGGCCGTGAAGGCGGCGGGCAAACCTGCCCCGGCGCCCGTCACGGCCCCCATGCCGGCGCCGCCACCGGCACCCGCCGCCCAGGAAGGCGACTGGGAAACCTTCTAACGAACAAGGCCCGCTATCGCGGGCCTTGTTGCGTCGGGGGGGGTGGGGCGCCGCAGAAGAACCAAGGTTGTAACCGCGGCGGGTCCTCGGTCGAGATGCTGCCGAATGTGTAGGGCGGATATGGCAGTACGCCGGGCAAGAGTTGGGTGAGCCGCGGCACGCTGATGCGGAGCGCCATAACGCAGGCCTCGTCCGTCGAACTCAGAGTCAAGCCTATACGGGATGACTTCCTTAGTTACCCATGGCCACATTGCATGGCGTGCATGGAACCTGCATCACGCACGCGAAGAACATCCTAGACAAGGGCGTGGAGGCACAGCCAAACGGAGGGCGCGCTGGAAGCGGCTTCTACCTGTGGGCCTTTGCCACGGAAGGCGGCCGCAAGCGAGCATGGCAACTTGCGGATGATTGGCATGCCGACTGGCTTCGAAAGGGGCATTTCGGCGGATGCGCCGAACAAGGATGTGCAATCCTGACGTTCGAACTTGAGATAGACCTCCGGGCCTATCTGAATCTGAATCAAGCCCGGCACCATGAGCGCTTGGCTGAGAATCACTCAAGAATGCCGGACCTGCCTGTGTACAAAGTCTTTGACGAGTACATCGAGAGCCAGTCTGTTTTCCGTCAGGGCCAGGGAGGCCCCCCCCATTGGCCGTCATCGAAGCCATGGTCCCTTACCCGGAGTCTACAAAACGAGCTGGGGGCAGGCTCTTGAAACCCGGCGCAGACGCCTAAATTGTGCTACCGGAGGGTTTTCCCTGCCTGACGGTTGTTGATGTCTGGCCCAAAAACCTTCAGAGGTAACACATGGATGAAATTTTTGACCTGGCTGCGGAAGAAGCTTTCATGGCGAAGCGCTACGCGGTGAGCAACGAGGAACTCGTGGCTCGCGTGCATGCTGCGGGCGACATGGGCGGAGCCACGCTGGTTGAACTTAGTGAGTTCATGGCCAGCCAGTCAGAGCTCCTCCAAGCTGCCTAACCCATCCTGATTTCCGAAGGGCCGCGATTGCGGCCCTTTTCTTTTGCAGATGCGCCACGTCGTCGGGTCGACTCGGGAAGCTGGCGCTATGAGCCGGCGTTGAGCTTCTATCCGCGCCCTAGTCTCCTTGCCTGATGCGATTGGCTCCAGTTGGCGTGCTTTCGTCGGGATGCCAGCCCCGTGCGTAGAGGCTGCCACGGTAGGCCAAGCAGCAATCCGCCGACCGCTGGTGCCAACGGAGCATCATGGTCAGTCCAACGGCGGCAACGCCAGCCACCCGCAGCAAGTACCGCCTGCGAGCCGGGAGCAGCTCTGGGGGACGCGGCTGCGTGTCGTCGAGCCGGTCGGCGTGCCAATGGCGGCTCGCTGTCGGCGCGAGCAGCGTTCACACCGTGCGAAGGGTGCAGTCATAGAAGAAATCAAAGTCGCGCGGAACCCTGTACAGAGTCCGGCCCTCAATTTCTTTGACACGACAAGGGCTTAGCGCTCTTTCTGGTTCACCTGCGGCGTATCAACCGTCGGGGGGTTGAATCGCGTCAGGCGCGCTCGGCCACCCAGGCCGCGACGCTGCTCAGCGCCGCCGCCACACCCGCTGGCTGGGTGCCGCCGGCCATGGCCAGGTCGGGCTTGCCGCCGCCCTTGCCGCCCACCTGCTGCGCCACGAAGTTGACCAGCTCGCCGGCCTTGACCTTGCCAATGCTGTCGGCGGTCACGCCGGCTGCAATCTGGACCTTGTCGCCGTCCACCGCGGCCAGCACGATGGCTGCGGTCTTCAGCTTGTCCTTGAGCTTGTCCATGGTCTCGCGCAGCGTCTTGGCGTCGGCGCCCTCCAGCTTGGCGGCCAGCACCTTGATGCCCTTGACGTCCACGGCCTGCGCCATCAGCTCGTCGCCTTGAGCGGAAGCCAGCTTGCTCTTCGCGGCGGTGAGCTCCTTCTCCAGCTGGCGGACCTGCTCCAGCACAGCGTGCAGGCGAGCGCCCAGCTCGTGCGGTGTGGTCTTCAGCGTCATAGCCGCGCCTTGCACCGTGGTCTCCAACGACTGCAGATAAGCCAGCGCGTTGTCGCCGGTGACGGCCTCGACGCGGCGGATGCCAGCGGCGACGCCGGACTCGGCCACGATCTTGAACAGGCCAATGTCACCGGTCGCCTTGACGTGCGTGCCGCCGCAGAGTTCCTTGGAGGAGCCGATGGAGAGCACGCGCACGGTGTCACCGTACTTCTCGCCGAACAGCATCATGGCGCCGGACTTCTGCGCGTCGTCCAGGGCCATGACTTGCGCCGTGGCGCCGGCGTTGGCCAGGATCTCGGCATTGACCAAGGTCTCCACTTCGCGGATTTCCTCGGCCGTCATCGGCGCGTTGTGCGCAAAGTCGAAGCGCGTGCGCTCCGCATTCACCAGCGAGCCCTTCTGCTGCACGTGGGCGCCCAGCACTTCGCGCAGGGCCTTGTGCATCAGGTGGGTGGCGCTGTGGTTGCGCACGGTCCTGGCACGGCGTTCGGCGTCCACGCGGGCCGTGAACACATCGCCGACCTTGACCGAGCCTTCGGAGATGCGGCCATGGTGGCCGAACACGTCGGCCTGGATCTTGATCGTGTCCTCGACGACGACGCGTGTCGTGCCGTTGCGCAACTCGCCGGCATCGCCCGCCTGGCCACCGCTCTCGGCGTAAAAGGGCGTGTGGTCCAGCACGACGACGGCGTCGTCGCCGGCCTGGGCTTCGTTGACCAGTGCGCCATCGACATAGACAGCAGTGACCTTGCTCGTCTCGCAGACCAGGTGCTCGTAGCCGTGGAAGGCCGTGGGCACGCCGCTGTAGGCCAGGCCCTGGGCCATCTTGAACTTGCCCGCGGCGCGGGCGCGGTTCTTCTGTTCTTCCAGCAGCTCGTTGAAGCGGGCCTCGTCCACCGTCACGCCGCGCTCGCGGCAGACGTCAGCGGTCAGGTCGACCGGGAAACCATAGGTGTCGTGCAGCTTGAAGGCGGTGTCGCCATCGACGTTGCCACCCTTGGCCAGCGCCGTGTCGAGGATTTCCATGCCAGTGGCGATGGTCTGGAAGAAGCGCTCCTCTTCCTGCTTCAGCACGTCCGTCACGCGGCCTTGTGCCTGGCGCAATTCGGGGTAGGCGTCGCCCATCTCAGCGGCCAGCGCCGCGACCAGCTTGTGGAAGAACGGCGTGCGCGCGCCCAGCTTGTAGCCGTGGCGAATGGCGCGGCGGGCGATGCGACGCAGCACGTAGCCACGGCCGGCATTGCCCGGGATGACGCCGTCGACGACGGTGAACGAGCAGGCGCGGATGTGGTCGGCGATGACCTTCAACGACGGGCTGTCCTTGTCGCAGTCGCCGCCTCCGGCTTCGTCCACGGCCTTCTTGGCCGCGGCCAGCAGGTTCACGAAGGTGTCGATCTCGTAATTGGAGTGCACGTGCTGCAGCACGGCGGCCAGGCGCTCCAGACCCATGCCGGTGTCCACACTGGGCTTGGGCAGCGGGTGCATCACGCCGTCGTCAGTCCGGTTGAACTGCATGAAGACGTTGTTCCAGATCTCGATGTAGCGGTCACCGTCTTCGTTCGGGCTGCCCGGGGGGCCGCCAGCCACGTCCGGGCCGTGGTCGTAGAAGATCTCGGTGCAGGGGCCGCAGGGGCCCGTATCGCCCATCATCCAGAAGTTGTCGGACATGTAGCGCGCGCCCTTGTTGTCGCCGATACGCACGATGCGCTCAGCGGGCACGCCCACCTGTTTGTTCCAGATCTCGTAGGCCTCGTCGTCCTCGGCATAGACGGTGACCCAGAGCTTGTCGGCCGGCAGCTTGAAGTTGACCGTCAGCAGCTCCCAGGCGTAGCTGATGGCGTCCTTCTTGAAATAGTCGCCGAAGCTGAAGTTGCCCAGCATCTCGAAGAAGGTGTGGTGACGCGCGGTGTAGCCGACGTTGTCCAGGTCGTTGTGCTTGCCGCCGGCACGGATGCACTTCTGGCTGGTCGTGGCGCGCGAGTAGCTGCGCTTGTCGAAGCCCAGGAACACGTCCTTGAACTGGTTCATGCCCGCGTTCGTGAACAGCAGCGTCGGGTCGTCGCCCGGCACGACGGGGCTGGACGCGACGATCTGGTGGCCTTTCGACTCGAAGAACTTCAGAAAGGTCTGGCGGATCTCAGCGGCTTTCATTCCGGGGCTTCCTGGGAAATTGACGAAAAGGTCGGTGACAAAGAGGGGCGATTGTAGGGAGGGGGCTTTACCTGGCGCGGGTAGAGTGACCACCAATTCGATTGGAGAGCACCCCGATGGACGCGAATTCCCCGCTGGACGCGCTGGACAACCCCAGCCTGCTGCGCACGCAGGCCCTGATCAACGGTGAATGGGTGGGTGGCGCCGCCAGCTTCGCTGTGACCGACCCGGCCACCGGCCGCGAGTTGGCCCAGGTGCCCAATCTGGGCCGCACCGAAGCTGACGCGGCCATCGCCGCCGCTGCCAATGCACTGGTCGCCTGGCGCGCCAAGCCGGCCAAGGAGCGCGCCGCCGTGCTGGTGCGCTGGCAGCAACTGCTGGTCAAGCACGCCGACGACCTGGCCCGGCTGATGACCGCCGAGCAGGGCAAGCCGCTGGCCGAGGCGCGTGGCGAGGTCATCTACGGCGCCAGCTTCCTCGACTGGTTTGCCGAGGAAGGCAAGCGCATCTACGGCGAAACCATCCCGACCACCGACCCGACCAAGCGCTACCTGGTGATCAAGCAGGCCATGGGCGTCTGCGCGGCCATCACGCCGTGGAACTTCCCGCTGGCGATGATCACGCGCAAGGTCGCCCCGGCGCTGGCCGCCGGCTGCACCGTCATCATCAAGCCGGCCGAGGCGACGCCGCTGACCGCGCTGGCTGCGGCCGAACTGGCCCAGCAGGCCGGCATGCCGGCTGGCGTGCTGAACGTGCTGACGGCCGACGCCGAACAATCCATCGAGATCGGCAAGGTGCTGTGCGAGAGCGACGTGGTGCGCCATCTCTCCTTCACCGGCTCCACCGAGGTCGGCCGCATCCTGATGAAGCAGTGCGCGCCGACGATCAAGAAGCTCAGCCTGGAGCTGGGCGGCAACGCGCCCTTCATCGTCTTCGACGATGCCGACCTGGACTCCGCCGTGGAAGGCGCCATCGCCAGCAAGTACCGCAACGCCGGCCAGACCTGCGTGTGCGCCAACCGTATCTATGTGCAGGCGGGTGTCTACGACGCCTTCCTGGAGAAATTCGCCGCCAAAGTCGGGGCACTGAAGACGGGCAACGGCTTCGAGGCCGGCATCAACGTCGGCCCGCTGATCGACGAGGCTGCGCTGCAGAAGGTCGAGACCCATGTGGCCGACGCGATCGCGCTGGGCGCCCGCGTGCTGGCAGGCGGCAAGCGCGCGGAGATCGCTGGCGGCAACTTCTTCGAGCCGACGCTGCTGGCCGATGCCTCGCCGCAGATGCTGTGCTCGCGCGAGGAGACCTTCGGCCCGGTGGCGCCCGTCTTCAAGTTCCAGACCGAGGCGGACGCCGTCCAGCTCGCCAACGCGACCGAGTTCGGCCTGGCCAGCTACTTCTACAGCCGCGACATCGGCCGCATCTTCCGCGTCGGCGAGGCGCTGGAATACGGCATGGTCGGCGTCAATACCGGGCTGATCTCGACGGCCGAAGTGCCGTTTGGCGGGGTCAAGCAGTCGGGCCTGGGCCGCGAGGGTGGTCGGCAGGGCATCGAGGACTACGTCGAGGTCAAGTACCTCTGCCTGGGCGACATCCAGAAGTAGCCGCGGCCGGTTGGGTCAGGCCTTGGCCGCGGGCCGCTGCCGCGGCGCTGGCGAGCGCCCTGCTGCCAATGGCTCGACGGCCAGAGTTCAAGCCTGGTTCTCACATCGAGAAAGACGGCGTCCTCAAGGAAGACGATGAACGCCGGAACCGGCGCCAGACGCCTGCCCGCTGCGATCGCTTGCAGCTGAGAATCCGCGCCGAATCAGGCTTGGAAATGCCTTCCGGCACGGCAACGCGCACCTGAGCTCCGATCCGCAGCCCGGCACGGCTGGACGCAGTTCCATCCTGAAAGGCATTTCATGACCGTCACCGACGACAGCACGCGGCTGCCGCGAATCACGCCTGCGCCGAGGCCGCGGATCTGGTTGCCGGCCATCGTCGCGTTCGCTGCCATTCCTGGTGCGGCCGTGGCATACAGCCCGCCGCCGCCCATACAGCCGTCCTGCAACCCCGGCAGCTGGAGTTCCAACGGACGAGTGCCCTGCAACCTGGCTTCGGCAGGCTATTTCGTCGCGCAGACGGGAGCGACGAGTCAGACGCCCGCGCCGCTGGGCAGCTATGTCAGCGCCACGGGCGCCACGTCGGCAACCCCAGCGCCGCTGGGACGCTATGTCGACACGATGGCCGCGGTCGCCGCCAAGCCGGCGCCCTTGGGCAGTTACGTGGATACGGTTGGAGCCTCCGCGCCAAAGCTTGCGCCACTGGGTCGCTACGTTGACACGACAGGCGCGTCGGCCGCCAAGCTCGCGCCGCTGGGAAGCTACGTCGACACCCTGGGCGCTTCCGCGGCGAAGCTTGCCCCGCTGGGCAAGTACGTCGACACCACCGGTGCGTCGGCGGCCAAGCTCGCGCCGCTGGGCCGCTACGTCGACACGGTCGGCGCGAGTGCCGCCAAGCTCGCACCGCTGGGCAGCTATGTGGACACGGTCGGGGCCTCCGCGGCCAAGCTGGCACCACTGGGCAGCTATGTCGACACCACTGGCGCCTCCGCTGCGAAACTGGCCCCGCTGGGCAAATATGTCGACACCACCGGCGCGTCGGCGGCCAAGCTCGCACCGCTGGGCCGCTACGTCGACACGGTCGGCGCGAGTGCCGCCAAACTGGCGCCGCTGGGCACCTATGTGGATACGGTCGGAGCCTCCGCCGTCAAGCTCGCTCCGCTTGGTGCCTATGTCGACACCACCGGGGCTGTGGCAGCGAAGCTGGCACCGATGGGCAGCTATGTCGATACGACCGGCGCCTCGGCGCCAAAGCTGGCACCGCTGGGCAGTTACGTCGATACGGTGGGCGCCACGGCGCCCAAGCTGGCGGCAGCCGGCTACTACGTCGATGCAATGGGGCAGACAGCCCCCCTGGCGGCGCCAGCTGGTCGGTTCGCAGCCGGCCTGGGCAGTTCGATGGCCTCGGCTTGCCCGACGGGCACGAACTCCTACGGCGCGGGCTCTGCTTGCCGGGTCGTCAACGAGGCCTACATGGGTGCGGGTGTGACACCGCTCTTGGGGAGCACCTACGGCACCGGCGGCAGCCACGACCTGGGCAGCCTGGCGCCCGGCGACAGTTTTGCCTTCAACGTATCCAACACGAGCGCGCAGTCGGCCTCGACCGCCAGCCTGACGTCCCTGACCTTGCGGGGCTACACGCTGAGCAATCCGAACCTGTTCGACCTGGTGGGCTTTGTCGACGGCAAGCAGCTCGCCGCCGGGGGCGGTCTGGCCGCGCTGGCGCTGCATGCCAAGGCTGGTCTTCCGGCCGGGGCGTTTTCTTTCTCGCTCACGCTGGACACGGACCAGTACGCCGACTTCGGCGCGGCCGGCAAGCAGTTCACCTATACCTTCACGGGCCTCAACCCCTCGGCCGTCCCTGAGCCGGGGTCGGCCGCGTTGCTTGTGCTGGGCGTTGGCGCGCTGGGCTTGCTGCGCCGGCGACGCGGTACTTGCCACTGAACGGGTGCTTTGCAGGGCGGCGTCACCGACGCCGCCGGCCCAGTTGAGTATGCGTGTGGCCAATTCACCTTGAATCATCCAAGAGCCGCGACCAGGATGGTCGCGCACCAAACAACGCACCAAGCTCCCGATCTTCTAGACTTGCTGGCGAAGCCCTATTCTGGACGCGAAGAGACATCGGATTGACGACGACGCGCTACCGACAGGTCCTATGAGGGGCATGCGCCTTGAGCGCCGTCATGCCCTGTGGTTGCCCATCGTGGCGTTGCATGCATCGCTGCTCTTCTTGGCGGCGGGGGAACGTCAGCCCGAGCGCCATCCAACCGTAGCGACCGCCGTGCGTCTGATCTCGCTACCGCCGCAACGCATCGCACCGTCTCGGCCCTCCATCGCCGCACCGTCATCTGCCCCAGTCGCACGCAAAACGCAGGGCCATGGGCCTCCTCTTGCTCGTCTCGCTCCTCTCGCTCCTCCCGCTACAGCGATCTCATCCACTACAGCACCGATCGAAGCAGCCGCTGACGAAACGCCCGCGCTCCGCGAACTTGCGCCCGACCCTTTGCTGCACAGCGACGCGACTCGACGCGCCATACGGGAGGCCACCCGCCAACCCCTGTTGTCGGAACGGGCGGCCTCCGCGTCACAAGATCCGGGCCGCGAGAACACCCAGGCACGTCTGGGCCGCGAGATCCAGCAGGCCGGCACGACAGACTGCCTCAAGGGCGATTTCTTGGGTGGCGGCGCAGGCTTGCTGAGCCTGCCGTTTTGGGTGGTGGCCGAGGCCCGCGGCAAATGCAAACGCTGATTCAGTGCAACTCAAGATGGATTGACCGGACGCATACCCAAGTGAGTCCATCCAGCCAGACATAAAGAAAAAAAGGAGCCCTTGTGAGGCTCCTTTGCTTTGGCGGGACCGATGAGGCGGCCCGCCAATCTTGCTCTGTGCTCAGCCCTTCGGCAGCCGTCGAACAGCGCGCAGGCGCTGTTCTCGGTGCGGCCTCAGAACTCGTAGCGTGCCGTGATCTGAGCGGCCCACTGCGACTCGCCCTTGACCTGGCGCTGCGTGTAGTCGTCCACCACCGGGTTGACCTGGTAGATGTACTTGCCGTTCGGGTCGAGGCCCACGTAGTTGACGAAGGTGCGACGCTGACCACCGGCCGAGGCGAAGGCGATCTCGTTGATGCGGCCCCAACGGTTGTTCAGCAGGTTGCCGAAGTTCAGGATGTCCAGGGTCAGCACGCCCTTTTGCTTGGACGTGAAGCCCGGGATTTCCTGGCTCACGCGCACGTCGAAGCTGTTGGTGAAGGGCGAGAACGCGCTGTTGCGCTTGACCACGCCACCCTTGGCATCGCGCAGGGCCTTGTTGGCATCCACGATGCTCCAGAACAGGGTCTCGTTGGTCTTGTTCGTGGCGGTGTCGCCCAGGAAGACCACTTCACCCGAGCCGAAGCCCGTCGGCACGTACATCAGGTCGTTGCCCGAGACGCCGTCGCCGTTCAAGTCGTTGCGATAGGTCCAGCTGTAGGGCTTGCCCTTGCGGCCTTCATAGAACACGCCGACCGTCGTCTTGTACTTGCCGATCAGGGCCTGCGACCAGTTCAGGGACGCGTTGAAGCGGTCCTTCACCAGGTAGGCCGAGTTCGCATCGACGTTCTCGTTCGGGTTGAACACCGAGCGCGCGTTGAAGTTGGAGTTGGACACCGACGAGGTCAGCGGGCTGACTTCCTTGGCCGACGTGCGGGTGTAGGCCACCTGCCAGTTCAGGCCCATCACCGGCTTGATGCTGCCCAGCGTGAAGGTGATGGCATCGCCACCGCCCTTGTTGGTGCCCGTGGCCAGCAACACGTTGTTGTAGGCCGCGTTGGACAGCGCACGGTTGCGGTTGCCCGCGCTCGTGGCCGAGGTCGCGCACAGCGTGCCTGCCGTCGTCAAGGCGCTACCCGTGGCGCTCCAGCACTGCGAGCTCAAGCCGCCCGGCGTGTAGTACAGCTCACGACCATCCGTGCCCGTCTTGGTCGGCGCGCCCAGGTTCAGGTGCTGGTAGTAGACACCGTCCTTGACCTTGGTGTGCACCCACTCGGCACCCGCCACCATGTTCATCGGCAGCTCGGCGTCGAAGGCCAGGTTGAACTTCCAGACCGAAGGCTGGCTCAGCGACGCGTCGATCAGGTCGACGTTGGCCGCTGCGGCACCGAAGCCGGTGGTCGGTTGCTTGGTCGGATCCGGATTGAACGCGCCGTCCTTGGTCGTCGTGCCCAGCACGCAGTTCGCGAAACCGGTGACACCGCAACCCACGAAGCCCGTCGCCAGGCCCGTGTTGGAGAACGGGTTGGACATCCAGACGTTGGCCGCTGCGCCCTGGAACAGGCCGAAGCCGCCGCGGACCTGCTTCTTCTGGTTGGCCTTGCCGTCCAGCACGTAGTTGAACCACACGCGGGGCTGGGCCAGATCCTTGCCATCGGCGGTGACGGCGTTGTTCATGCCGAAGCCGCCGGCTGCACGGGTCACGAGGTTGCCGTTGACCGAGCCGACCACCGGCGCCGCGAGGACGGCCGTGTTCTGCGCAGGGGAGTCCGGCACCGAGGTGCGGTCATAGCGAACGCCAGCGCCCAGCGTCAGGCTGCTGTTGAGGGTCCAGGCGTCTTGCAGGAACAGGCCCGTGTTGGCGATGGACCACTTGGCGATGCCGTCGTCCAGCGTCTTGCCGGCCAGCGGAGTCTGAACCTGGAAGCCGTTGTAGCGGCCACGGGAGAAGTTCTCCAGCACGGCGGCCTCGACCAGGGCGCCGCTCAAGCCCGAGCACGTCACAGCGCCCGTCAGGCCGGCCGTGGTGTAGGTGCCCGCAGGGCCATTGATACAGGCAAAGGTGTAGTTGCCGTTGACGTTCTGGAAGAACGCGTTGTAGACCTTGTTGTTGCTGTAGTCAGCACCGACCTTGATCTCGTGGTCACCCAGCACCCAGTTGGCACCGAAGTAGCCGTCGACGGTCTTGGTGTCGAGGATGTTGAACTGGCGGCTGAGTTCGGTGCCGAAGTTCAGGAAGCGCGTACCGGTGTTGATGCCGGCGGGCGAACCGGCCGGAGCAGCACCGGAGAACGACAGGCCGATGGCCGGCAGCTTGCTGTTGTTGACCGGCTCGGCGTGGTAGTCGCGGTTGGACAGCTTCAGCTCGGTCGAGAAATTGGGCGTCCAGTCGGCAAACCACTGACCGACGACGGTCTCGATGGTCTTCTTCTGGTTCCACCACCACGAGGTCAGGTTCAGGCCGGTGGCGCTGTACGTGCCGAAGTTGGTCTCGGCCTGGTCCGTCTTGGTGTAGCGGATGTTGGCGCGATGGTTCTCGTTGATGTTCCAGTCGACCTTGAGCAGCGTGTCCTTGACGGTGACCGGGGCCGGGCCGTTGGGCGTGCCGACGTCAATGCCGTACTTGGTCTTGGCGATGTTGGCGACCGCGTCGATGGTCGCCTGCGAGATCGCCACGTTGGTCAGCGGGCTGCCGACCGGGCCGAACTCGGGCTGAGCGCGGTTGCTCTTCATTTCTTCGTAGCTGGCGAAGAAGAAGAGCTTGTCCTTGATGATGGGGCCGCCCAGCGTCACGCCGGTGGTCTTTTCCGTGTAGGGCAGGAAGTCGAACTGCTGGCCGGTGACACGGTTGAAGCGGCGGCCGCTCATCTCGTCGTCACGGTAGACGTAATAGACGCTGCCCTTGAACTCGTTCGTGCCCGACTTGGTCACGGCGTTGATGTTGGCGCCGGTGTAGCCCTGCTGGGTGACGTCGTAGTTCGAGATGTTGACCTGCACCGACTGGATGGCGTCGATGGAGATCGGCTGCTTGATCGTCGGGAGGTTGTTGGACTCCAGGCCGAAGGTGTCGTTGATCTTGACGCCGTCGACGGTGATCGAGTTGTAGCGCGAGTTCTGGCCGCCGGCCGAGATCTCGCCGCGCTCCTTGTCGGTCTGCGACAGGCGCGGATCCTGGCGGGCGTAGTCCTGCAGGTTGCGCGCGATGGAGGCGTAGGCGTCCAGTTCCTGGCGGCCGAGGTTGGTGCCGGCACCAGCATTGGAGCTGTTGAACTTGCTGTTGGCCGATGCGGCGCTGCCGGTCACGACGACCGCTTCCAGCGTCTGGCCGCCCAGGCGGATGTCGAAGTTCAGGCTTTCTGCCAGTTGCAGGTAGATGTCGTCCTGGCTGCTCTTGTCAGCGCCCTTGACGGCGGTGACGGAGTAAGGACCGCCGACGCGCAGGCCGCGGGCGCTGTAGCGGCCTTCGGCGTCGGTCACGAGCGTGTTGGCCGAGCCGGATTCACGGTGGACCACGGTCACCGTGGCACCTGCCACCGGCTTGCCGTCGGCCGTGATGACACGGCCGCCGATGGCAGCCGTCGTGTTCTGCGCCATCGCGGGCGCGGCGGCCACGATGGCCACGGCGGCGCAAAGCGCCGATAGCGGGAATCCGGACCCAAACCTGTTGCTCATCCCAATCACTCCTGTTGTTCGCGCGGCTGCCGCGCGGCTGGTGTCGAAATACGTCACGAAAACGTCACGGAACGCTTGTCGTGGTGGCGGCGCCAAGGCACCCGACATGGGTGTGGCCGCGACAGTGACGGAATTGTCATGACTTTCTGTGACAGAACTTTACGGGTAAGTCAGAAGTGGCCCGTTTCAGACACTCGGACGCCCCGTCAGGCACTGTCATAGTGCATCTTGCACCGTCAAAACATTGCTGCCTTGTAGCTGTACTACCCAGTAAATCTTCGGCAAAACCCCCGCCAGACCTACAAATGCACCAATTAGGTGCGATCGAGGGCTTTTGTAAACCTCACCCGCCGGCGGATGGGCTGTCGCTAAATCACGACAAACTGGCGAAACAAAGCCACTCCTAAGATCGCCGCCTTCGTTCACGCCCCACCGCCATGGCCCGCCTCCATCCCCTCCGCCTGAGTGCGGGTTTTGCCCTCACCGCCCTGCTCGCCGCCTGCGCGACCCAGCAACCAACCCAGACCACCGAGCTGACGCTGCTGTCGATCAACGACTTCCACGGCAACATCCAGCCTGCCAAGCCGACGCCGCTGATGCCGCGCGTGGCGGACCCGGCCACCGGCGAGCTCAAGGCCCAGCCGGCCGGCGGGGTGGCTTACCTGGCAACGGCGCTGGCCGATCTGCGTACCAAGAACCCCGACGCCCTCGTCGTGGCCGGCGGCGACCTGATCGGCGCGTCGCCGCTGATCTCCAACCTGCTGCGCGACGAGCCGACGCTGGCAGCCATGTCCGAGCTGGGCATCTCGGCCAGCGCCTTGGGCAACCATGAACTGGACGCAGGCCTGCCGGAGCTGCTGCGCCAGGCACGCGGCGACTGCGGTGCCAACGGCTGCCTGTGGCCGGGCTACAAGGGCCCCGGCTTTCCCTACCTCGGCGCCAATGTGCTGGACGCGAGCACCGGCAAACCCCTGCTGCCCACCCACGTCATCAAGCAAGCCGGCAAGCTCAAGGTGGCCGTCGCCGGCGTTGCGACGCTGGAGACGCCGCATGTCATCGTCGCCCGTGCCATCAAGGGCATCCGCTTCGCCGACGAGGCCGACACGCTGAACGCGCTCGTGCCCCAGCTCAAGGCCGAGGGTGCGAACGTGCTGGTCGCCGTCATGCACGAAGGCGGCGTGCAAGGTCTCGGTGCCGGCGCCAACGACCCGAGCTACGCCTGCCCGACGCTGACCGGCCGCGTGCAGGACATTGCCAAGCGGCTGGACCCGGCCTACGCCATCATCATCGGCGGCCACACCCACCAGGCCTACACCTGCAAGATCAACGGCCGCCTCGTGGTGCAGGCCGGCAGCTACGGCGGCTGGATCACCGAAAGCCACCTCAAGCTCGACGCCAGCGGGCGCGTGCTTGACGCGCAGGCCGTCAATCACCCCGTGCTGCAGTCGGTCTACGCCCCCAACGCAGCACTGGCCGACCTGGTGGCCCGCGCCGCCGCGCTGACCGAAGCCGCCCGCAACAAGCCGGTGGCCACGCTGCCGCGCGGCGCGACGCGCAATGCCAAGGAGCCCAACGGCGACGCCTGGCTGGGCAACCTGATCGCCGACAGCCAGCTCGCCTTCGCACGCAAGCAGGGCCCGGCCGACATCGCCTTCATGAACCCGGGCGGCATCCGCGCCGACCTGACGGTGGAAGCCGGCAAGCCCACCACGATGAGCGACCTGCTCGCCATCCAGCCCTTCGGCAACGACATCGTCGCGCTGACGCTGACAGGCCAGCAGCTGTTCGACATCTTGGAGCGCCAGCTCCCCAAAGGTGACGCGTCGCCGCGCATGCTGCAGCCCTCCTCCACGCTGCGCTACCGCTGGCGCATGGGCGCCGACGGGAACGCCCAGCTGGGCGAGATCCTGATCGACGGCCAGCCGCTGAGCCGCACGCGTGACTACCGCATCGTCGTCAACAACTTCCTGTCCGAAGGCGGCGACGCCCAGACCGGCTTCAAACATGGCCGCGACCGCGCTGTGCTGGGCACCGACATCGACGCCCTGGTCGAGCTGCTGCGCGACAACCCCCAGGCCCTGGCCCAGGCCACGCCCGGCCGCATCGTGCGCGAATAGGCGCTGCCGCGGTCCCGGCCTAGGGCAAACCTGTCACTAGTTGTAGCTACCCTGCCGCGGTTGACCTGACAGGCCGGCCCTAGACTCAAGGCGTCCGGCACCGCAAGCCGGGCGCCAGCGGTTCGGGGGAGCGATGGCGGCATGGGGCATGCAAAGTGGCGAGATTGCCGAGCACCGTCCCGGGCGGGCGTCCAGCCCGCTCATCCGCGAGGTCGTTGCCCACCTGCCCTGCGGCCTGGCCGTCTTCGATGCCGAGCGCCGGTTGCTGATTCACAACGAGGAGTTCGAGCGCCTGCTCAACGTGCCGGCCTCGCTGTTCGAAGAGCCGGCGCTGCGCTTCGACGACCTCATCAGCTTCTTCGCCGCACGCGGCGACTACGGCCAGGGCGAAACCGCCCGGGCCGCCGTCGAGGCCGCGCTGGCGCTGGGCCGCGACACCCACGCCAATCGGCTGGAAACCTACCGCACCGGTGAGCGCCTCATCGAGGCCCGCACCGCCCCCCTGCCCGATGGCGGCCTGGTGCTCACCTGCCTGGACCTGACGCCGCAGGCCCAGGCCCGGCTGGCCGCCGAGCGCGCCTCGCACGCCAAGACGCGCTTCCTGGCCAACATGAGCCACGAGATCCGCACGCCGATGAATGCCGTGCTGGGCATGCTGCGCCTGCTGCAGAAGACACCGCTGGACCCGCGTCAGCGCGACTATGCCGCCAAGAGCGAGGGCGCCGCCCGCGGGCTGCTGGGCCTGCTCAACGACATCCTGGACTTCTCCAAGATCGAAGCCGGTCACCTCGGGCTGGACCCGCACCCCACGCGACTGGACGAGTTGCTGCGCGATCTCTCTGTCATCCTGGCGGCCAGCGTCGTCAAGCGCGACCTGGAACTGCTGTTCGACCTCGACCCCGACCTGCCGCCCGTCATCGTGGCCGACGCGCTGCGCCTGCAGCAGGTGCTCGTCAACCTGGCCGGCAATGCCATCAAGTTCACCGCCGCCGGCGAGGTCGTGCTGGGCATCCACCGCGTGGCTCAGACTGCCAGCAGTGTCTCGCTTGCCTTCTCGGTGCGCGACACCGGCATCGGCATCGCACCCGACCAGCAGGAGCGCATCTTCTCCGGCTTCATCCAGGCCGAAGCCTCCACGGCGCGGCGCTTCGGTGGCACCGGGCTGGGGCTGGCCATCAGCCGCCGCCTGGTGCGGCTGATGGGCGGCGACATCCATGTCGACAGCACGCTGGGCAGCGGCAGCTGCTTCAGCTTCAGGCTCAGCTTCCCGTTGCCCGCCGACGCGCCGGTGCCCGCGCCGCGCCAGGTACTGCAGGCGCTGATCGTCGACGACCACCCCGAAGCCCGCCGCACCACCGGCACGCTGGCCGAATCGCTGGGCTGGCAGGTCAGGCTCGCCGCCGGTGGCGCCGAGGCGCTGGCGCTGGCCGAAACCCTGCCCCCCGAGGTCGTGCTGCTGGACTGGGTCATGCCCGGCATGGACGGCTGGCAGACCGCCGTGCGCCTGCGTCAGCGCCTGGGCTCGGAGCCGCTGATCCTGATGGTCACCAGCCACGACCGCGAGCAACTGGCCCAGCGCAGCGCCGCCGAGCAGGCGCTACTGGACGGCTTCCTCGTCAAGCCCATCACCGCAGCCATGCTCGGCCAAGCCGTCGCCGGCGCCATCCTGGCGCGCTGCAACGACGGCGACGCGCCCGAGCTCGCGCCGCAGCGCCTGGCCGGCCTCAGGCTGCTCGTCGTCGAGGACAACCCAAGCAACCAGCAGGTCACGCGCGAGCTGCTGGAGCTGGAAGGTGCCGTCGTCACATTGGCCGGCGACGGCCAGCAGGCCCTGACGCTGCTGGCCCAGACGCGCGGCCGGCCGGGCTTCGACGCTGTGCTGATGGACGTGCAGATGCCCGTCATGGACGGCACCACCGCAACCCGGCTGATGCGCCGCCAACTGGGTCTGACGCTGCCCGTCATCGCCATGACCGCCGGTGCCATGCCCTCCGAACGCCAGGCCTGCCTGGATGCCGGCATGGACGAGCACATCGGCAAGCCCTTCGACCCCCCGGGCCGGCATCGCGCTGGCCGAGGCGCTGGCGCGCATGTCAGGCCGCGTCGAACTCTTCGAGCGCACGCTGGCCGCGCTGCACGAGCAGGACCGCAAGCTCGCGCTGGCGCTGGCCGAGGGGGGGCGCGCCGCGACGCGCGGCCTGCACGGCTTCCGGGGCCTGGCCGCCATGCTGGGCGCCGAGCAGCTCGCAGCCATGGCCGCCGAGGGCGAACACGCCGCATCGCCCGACGACGGCTGGCGCCAGCGTTTCCTCGAACGCCGCCAGGCCGACCTCGCCGCGCTCGACCGCCTGGCCGCCGACCTGTCCGGCCGCCAGGTCTCGCATGATCAACAACCCAACGGCGTGCCCCCGCCCGGCAGCTTCGCCGAGCAGCTGGATGCACTGGCCGGGCTGCTGGACGGCGCCGACCTCGACGCGTTGGACACCCACAAGGCCTTGCGCCGGCAACTGCACGGCGAAACCGATGCCGACACCGCCACCGCGCTGGACGCGGCCATGACTGCGCTCGACTTCGACACGGCCCTGATGCTGTGCCGGCGCGTGCGCGCCACGCTGGAGCCCCGGCCATGATGCAGATGTCGCTGCCCGAGCACACGCCGCTGCTGCCTGGCCACACGCCGCTGGGCCGTCGCCCGCGCTTGCTGATCGTCGACGACCAGCCCGTCAACATCCAGGCGCTGCACCGCGTCTTCGCGGCCGACTGCCAGGTGCTGATGGCCACCGCCGGCGAGCGGGCGCTGCAGCTGTGCCGCGAGCGCCAGCCCGACCTCGTGCTGCTGGACGTGCAAATGCCCGGCATGGACGGCCACGAACTCTGCGCCCAGCTCAAGGCCGACCCGCTGCTGCGCGGCATCGCCGTCATCTTCGTCACCGCCCAGGACACGCCCGACGAGGAGACCCGCGCACTGGATGCCGGCGCGGCCGACTTCATCACCAAGCCCTTCAACCCCACCGTCGTGCGCGCCCGCGTGCGTACCCAGTTGACGCTCAAGGCCCAGGCCGACCTGCTGCGCGAGCTCGCCTTCATCGACGGCCTGACCGGTGTGCACAACCGGCGCCATTTCGACGAGCGCTTCGCCGCGGAGACCCGCCGCGCGCTGCGCACCCGCTCGCCGCTGGCCGTGCTGATGGCCGACGTGGACCACTTCAAGCGCTACAACGACCAGTGCGGCCACCTCGCGGGCGACGACTGCCTGCGCCGTGTCGCCGCCACGCTGCGTGCCTGCCTGCGCCGGCCGACCGACCTGCTGGCCCGCTACGGCGGCGAGGAATTCGTCTGCCTGCTGCCCGACACCGATCTGGCCGGCGCCATCGGCGTGGCGCAGGGCATGGAGGACGCCGTGCGCGGCCTGGGCCTGCCCCACCCGGGCGTGGACGGCATCGTGACCATCAGCGTCGGAGTGGCCGCCGAGGGCGAGGTCACCGGACTCGTGGAAGCGGCCGACCGCGCGCTGTACCTGGCCAAGGCAGCCGGGCGGGGGCGGGTGAGCTGGGTGGAAGGGTGATGTGGGCGAGCGGTGCAAAGCTCGTGATCGGCCAGTGCCTGCGGCACGTCCGTGGACAGCCTCCGGCTGCCCTTGGTCGAGCCTGAGCGGGCATCATCTTGAACGTCCACGCCCAGCAAAAACGGCCCTCGCAGGGCCGTTGTTGTTTGGAGCGGGTGATGGGAATCGAACCCACGTAGTCAGCTTGGGAAGCTGAAGTTCTACCATTGAACTACACCCGCAATGGGGCGCGAGTTTACGCGATCGCCAGCCTCGCCCCGCCTTGTAGGACAAGGCCGCGACTTGGGTTGGGCAGCGCATGCAAGCCGGCGCCCGGCCCTAGCATGCCGGCCCATTCCACAACCGTCCCGCTGCTGCAAGAGGCCGACATGAACAAAGCAAAGCGCATCCTCACCTCTGTCCTGATTTCTTCGCTGGTCTTCAGCGGCATGGCCCAGGCAGCGCCCACGGCGCTGATCAGCACCGAACAGGCCGCCGCCGCCCTGCAGGCGGCGCCGCGCAGCGAAGCGCACGCCCGCCTGCAGGCCACGCTGGACCGCGCCGACCTGGCGGCGATGCTGCAGGCCCGCGGCGTGTCCGTCGACGAGATGCGCGCCCGCGTTGATGCGCTGACCGACGCCGAGGCCCAGCAGATGCTGACGCAGATCGACCAGGCCCCCGCCGGCAGCGGCGACGTGCTCGGTGTGGTGTTCACCATCTTCATCATCCTGCTGGTGACCGACATCCTGGGTCTGACCAAGGTGTTCCCGTTCACCCGCTCGGTGCGTTGATCGCCAGGCTTGCCTGCGCCGTCGCCGCGCTAGGCCTGAGCGGCTGCGCGGCCTTCTTCACGCCGCCCCAGACGGCCGCGCTGCAGGCCACGCCACCCGCCGGGCTGCCGGTGCGGGCCGAGCGGGTGGAGACGCCCTTCTTCCCGCAGACGCGCGACCACTGCGGTCCGGCGGCACTGGCCACCGTGCTGGCCGACATCGGCATGCCCGCCGATCCCGACAAACTGGCGGACGCCGTGTTCCTGCCGTCGCGCGGCGGCAGTCTGCAGTTGGAGATGGTCGGCGGCGCCCGCCGCCAGGGCGCCGTGGCCACGCAGCTGCCGCGCGAGCTCGAAGCGCTGCTGCGCGAGGTCGCAGCCGGCCATCCGGTCGTCGTGCTGCAGAACCTGGGCCTGGACTGGCTGCCGCGATGGCATTACGCGGTCGTCGTCGGCTACGACCTGGCGGCGCGCGAGCTGGTGCTGCGCAGCGGCACGACGCAGCGCGAGACGCTGGCACTGCGCACCTTCGAATACACCTGGGCACGCGGCGGCCGCTGGGCCGTCACCGTGCTGCCGCCGGACCGTCTCCCCGCCATGGCCGCCGAAGCCGACGCGCTGGAGGCTGCCGTGGGTTTCGAGCGCGCTGCGCCGCCAGCCCGCGCGGCGCTGGCCTATCGCACGCTGCTGACACGCTGGCCTGCCAACCTGCTGGCCGGCATCGGGCTGGGCAACACGCTGAATGCGGCGGGCGACACGACGGGCGCGCAGGCGGCCTTCGAGGATGTCGCGCAGCGGCATGACAGCGCCGTGGCCTGGAACAACCTGGCGCGGTTGCGGCTGGACGCGGGTGACCGCACCGGGGCACGCGCCGCAGCCGACCGGGCGGTGCAGCGGGCCGAAGCCGCCGAGCCGGCCTGGCGCGATGTGGCGCGCGCCACACAGGCGGCGTCGAACGCGCGCTGAGTCCGGACCGAGGACAGGCCCTGCGGCCTCGCCACCGCCGGGCGAAGGCCTGCCGACCTGCATGTCGGCAGGCAAGAGCCCTGTTCGCGCGGCTACAGTCGCGCGCATGACGTCCTCCGCTGTTTCGCGTCCGCCCGCCACCTTGGTCCTTGCGTGGCGCCAGTTGCTGCGGGACTGGCGGGCTGGCGAGCTGCGGCTGCTGATGCTGGCCGTGGCGCTGGCCGTCGCGGCGCTGTGCGCGGTGGCCTTCCTGTCCGACCGGCTCGACCAGGGCCTGCGCCGGGATGCGGCCCAGTTGCTGGGCGGCGATGCCGTCGTCGCCAGCGACCAGCCGACGCCCCAGCCACTCGTCGACCTGGCCGCCGCACAACAGCTGACGGCCGTGCGCAGCGCCACCTTCCCGAGCATGGCGCGCGCCTAAGAGGCGCGCGGGGGCGAGAGCCGCCTGGTCGCCGTGAAGGCGGTCGGCGCCGGCTACCCGCTGCGTGGCCGCATCGCGCTGCGCGAGGCCTTGCCCGGGCGCGCCGGGGCGCCGGCGCCCGGCGAGGTGTGGGTCGACCCGGCCGTGGCCGATGGCCTGGGCCTGAAGCTGGGCGACACGCTGCTGCTGGGCGACGGCAGCTTCAAGCTGGCCGCCATCATCCAGACCGAGCCCGACCGCGGTGCCGGATTCATGAACTTCGCGCCGCGGCTGATGATGGCCGAGAGCGACCTGGCCGCGACCCGGCTCGTGCAGCCGGCCAGCCGCATCACCTACCGCCTGGCGCTGGGGCCCGGCGCGGGCGCGGCGGCCGACGCGGTGCGGCGCTTCGTCAGCGGCGCCGAGCAGATGGTCGAGAAGGACAAGCTGCGCGGCGTGCGGCTGGAGTCGCTGGAATCCGGCCGCCCCGAGATGCGCCAGACGCTGGACCGTGCGGCGCGCTTCCTGCGCCTGGTGGCGATGCTGTCGGCGCTGCTCGCGGCCGTGGCCGTGGCGCTGGCTGCGCGCGACTTCGCGGCCCGCCACCTGGATGCCTGCGCGATGCTGCGCGTGCTGGGCCAGCCGCAGCGGCGCATCGCCTGGGCCTACGGGCTGGAGTTCCTGCTCGCGGGCCTGGCTGCCAGCCTCGCCGGGGTGCTGATCGGCCTGGCGCTGCACCAGGTCTTCGTGTCGCTGCTGGCCGGCCTCATCAGCGTGGACCTGCCGGCCCCCAGCGTCTGGCCGGCACTGCTCGGACTGGGCCTGGGCCTGTCCCTGCTGCTGGGCTTCGGCCTGCCGCCGGTGCTGCAACTGGCCGCCGTGCCGCCGCTGCGCGTGATCCGGCGTGACCTGGGCGCGCCCAAGGCGGGCTCGCTGCTGGTGCTGGGCGCCGGCGTGGCGGGTCTGGCGGCCATATTGGTCGTGCTGGCGGGCGACCTGAAGCTGGGCGGCATCGCAGCGGCAGGGTTTGCGGGCGCGGTGCTGCTGTTTGCGGGGCTGGCCTGGGTGGCGGTCAAGCTGCTGCGCCGCATCGTCCCCACCAACGTCAGCGGCGCGAGCGTGCCGCGCTGGCTGCTGCTGGCCACGCGCCAGGTCGCGGCGCGGCCGGGCTTCGCCGTCATGCAGGTGGCATCGCTGGCCGTGGGGCTGCTGGCGCTGGCGCTGCTGGTGCTGCTGCGCACGGACCTCATCGACAGCTGGCGCCGCGCCACGCCGGCCTCGGCGCCGGACCGCTTCGTCATCAACATCCAGCCCGACCAGAGCGAGGCCTTCCGCAAGACGCTCACGGACGCGGGCGTGAAGAGTTTTGACTGGAACCCGATGATCCGCGGCCGGCTGACCACCATCAACGGCGAGGTCGTGCAGGCCAAGCGCTTTGCCGAGGAGCGCGCCCAGCGCCTGGCCGAGCGCGAGTTCAACCTCAGCCACAGCGGCGAGCAGCCCGCCCACAACCAGATCGTGTCGGGGCGCTGGGGCGCCGCTGCCCCTGGCGAGCTGGGCCTGAGCGTGGAAGAAGGCCTGGCGCAGACGCTGAGCCTCAAGCTCGGCGACACGCTGGCCTTCGACATCGCCGGCCAGCCGGTGCAGGGCCGCATCACCAGCCTGCGCAAGGTCGACTGGTCGTCCATGCGGGTCAACTTCTTCGTGCTGTTCGAGGCTGCCGAGCTGCCGGACCTGCCGGCCACGCAGATCGCGGCCTTTCGGCTGCCCGCGGGTGCGAAGCTCGACCGTGAACTGGCACGCCAGTTCCCCAACCTGACCGTCATCGACGTGTCGGCCCAGCTCAACCAGGTGCAGGGCGTGCTGGACCAGGTCATCCAGGCCGTGCAGTTCCTGTTCAGCTTTACGCTGGCGACCGGCCTGGTCGTACTGCTGGCGGCTGTGGGCAGCACACGGGAGGCGCGCACGCGCGAATTCGGGCTGATGCGGGCCCTGGGGGCGCCGTCGGCGCTGCTGGCCCAGGTGCAACGCGCCGAACTGCTGGGCGTGGGCGCGCTGGCGGGCCTGCTGGCCGGTGGCGTGGCACTGGTGCTGGCGGCGCTGCTGGCGCGCTACGTGTTCGAGTTCGACTGGCAGATCAAGCCTTGGGTGCCGCTGGTCAGCGCGGCCTGCGGCGCGCTGTTGGCCTGGGGTGCCGGCTGGTGGAGCCTGCGCGGCGTGCTGCAGCGGCCCGTCATGCAGACGCTGCGAGAGGCCCAGGCGGAATGAAGATGCCGTTGGCGTCGGCACGCGACGTCGGTCGCTATCTGGCGCTGTCGGCGGGCATCACCGCCGTCTACTACGTGCTGGGCCGCCTGGGCCTGCTGATGGTGCTGCCGCCCTACCAGGTGGCGCCCATCTACCCGGCCGCCGGCTGGGGCCTGGCGGTGCTGCTGGCGCTGGGCCTGCGCTACTTGCCGGCCGTGGCACTGGGCTCCTTCGTCGTGCAGGCCACGACGATGAGCGACCTGGGCGGCAGCGTGCTGCCGATCGCGCTCGGCATCGGCTGCGGCGCGGCGGCGCAGGCGGCGGCCGGCACGCTGCTGATACGGCGCTGGTGCGGCCGACCGCTGCTGCTGGCCTCGCCACGCGAGATTGGCGGCTATCTGGCCGCGGCGACGCTGGCCGGCCTCGTGAGCCCGAGCTGCGCGACGCTGGTGCTGAAGGCCGCGGGCGTCATCGCCGCGGCACAGATGGGCCTGGTCTGGACCGTCTGGTGGACCGGCGACCTGATGGGCGTGCTGATCGCCACGCCCATCACGCTGGCGCTGATCGGCCAGCCGCGCTCGGCCTGGGCCACGCGGCGCTTCAGCGTGGGCCTGCCCATGCTGCTCACCACGCTGGTGGTAGGCCTGGGCGTGGCCGCCACCATGGAATGGGACCGCCAGCGCAACCGTGCCGACTTCACGCGCGACGCGACCAGCGCGGCCCAGGACCTGGCCAGCCGCTTGCGCGAGCCGCTGCTGGCGCTGGAGGGCGTGCACGGCCTGATCAAGGTCAAGCCGCGGCCCACACGCGACGATTTCGCGCGGGCCACCGAGGGCCTGCTGACCGAGGACAGCCCATTGATCGCGCTGGGCCTGACGCTGCGCGTGGCGCGCGCCGACGTGGAGCGCTTCAATGCCGCGGCCGCGGCCGATGCCTTCCCCGGGGGCTACCAGGCGCGCGACCGCACGCGCGCCGGCGACCTACGCCCGCCGGCCGACGAGGACATGCTGGCCATCCGCCTCATCGAGCCGCTGTCGCGCAATGCCGGCGCACTGGGCATCAACGTGCGCACCATCCCCGACGCGCGCGCCGCCATCGAGAGGGCCGCACGACTGGGCAGACCCGTCGCCTCTGCCGGCTTCCAGCTGTCGCAGGACAAGGAGGGCGGCATCGGTGTCGTCACCTACCAGCCGCTGTACCGCGGCTCGCCGGACGCGGGCGAGCAGGCGCTGGACGGCGTCGTCTTCGCCACGCTGCGGCCCGACCTGCTGCTGTCGCGCCTGGCCGCGCAGTGGCCCGAGCACCTGGCGGCCTGCCTCGTCGACCTGGAGCCCGGGGCCGCCTCCCCGCGCCTGGGCGGCCGGCGCGGCTGCGAGGCCGTGCAGCGCGGCGACGACACGACGCTGCCGCTGGTGAAGATGCCGCTGGAGTTCGGCGGCCGGCACTGGGAGGTGCGTGTCTACGACCTGCCGGGCCTCGTGCAGGCGCCGGGCCGCAGCTGGGCGTTCGCGCTGGTGGGCCTGCTGGCCACGGCCATGGTGGGTGCGCTGCTGCTGCTGATGTCGGGTCGCACCCAGCATGTCGAGGCCCTGGTCGGCGAGCGCACGGCGGCGCTGGAGCGCGAGATCGCCAATCGCGCCCAGGGCGAACGCGCCCTCACCCAGAGCGAACAGCGCTTTCACAGCATCTTCGACGCGGCGCCCATCGGCATCGCCTTCACCGACTTGAACGGAGGCTTCCAGGAGGTCAACGCGCAGTTCTGCAACCTGGTCGGCTATCCGGCCGAGGCGCTGATCGGCCGGCGCTCCATCGACGTGACGCATGCGGACGACCGTCGCGAGGACATCCGCCTGGCGCGCCGCATGATGCGCGGCGAGATCCCGTTCTACCGCCGGCTCAAGCGCTATGTGCGCCAGGACGGCAGCATCGCGCATGCGCGGGTGCTGGTCAGCCTGCTGCGGGGCGCGGACGGCCGGCCGCACCGGCTGGTGGGCGTCGTCGAGGACATCACCGACCAGTTGCGCATCGAGGAACTGGACCGCGCCCGCGAGGCCGCCGAGGCGGCCAACCAGGCCAAGAACGAGTTCTTGTCGCGCATGAGCCATGAGCTGCGCACGCCGATGAACGCCATCCTGGGCTTCACGCAGCTGATGCAGATGGACGCGGGCGAGCCGCTGCCGCCGGCCCAGCGCACTCGCGCCCAGCAGATCGCCCAGGCGGGCTGGCATCTGCTGGAGATGATCAACGACACGTTGGACCTGTCGCGCATCGAGGCCGGCTCGCTGCGCTTGGACCCGACCGTGCTGGATCTGCCGCCACTGCTGGCCCGTGCGCTGGCCTTGGTGCAGAACAACGCGAACGACCGCGGCCTGACCGTCAGCCAGCGGCTGGACCCGGGTGCGCTGCGCATCGTCGGCGACCCCACCCGCGTCACCCAGGTGCTGACCAACCTGCTCAGCAATGCTGTCAAGTACAACCGCACTGGCGGCAACGTCAGCATCGAAGCCCGCAGCCCCGAGTCAGGCTGGGTCGAGATCTCGGTCCGGGATACCGGACTGGGCCTGAGTGACGAGCAGCGCGCCGCCCTCTTCCAGCCCTTCAACCGCCTGGGCCGCGAGCGCAGCGGCCTGCCGGGCACCGGCATCGGCCTGGTCATCAGCCGCCGGCTGGCCGAAATGATGGGCGGCAGCCTGCGGGCCGAGGCCGTGCAGGGACCCGGCGCCTGCTTCGTGCTGCGGCTACCGGCCGCGGGCGTTGCCACGCCGGCCGCTGCCGACGCAGCCGCGGCCGCCGCGGCCGAACCGGCGGCGCCGCTGGCCGGCCCCCACCGGCGCGTGCTCTACGTCGAGGACAACCCGCTGAACGCCGACGTCATGCGCGGCATCCTGGAGCAACGCCCCGGGCTGGAGCTGGAGATCGCGGCCACGGTCGAGGCCGGGCTGCGGGCGCTGCGGGAGCGCCCGCCGGCCCTGCTGCTGCTGGACTGGCAGTTGCCCGACGGCGACGGCCTGGCGCTGTTGAGCCGACTGCGCGAGCTGGGCGTGGCAGCACCGCCCGTCATCGTCGTGTCGGCCAATGCCCAGCCCGAGCAGATCGCCGCGGCCCAGGTCGCCGGCGCCGGGCACTACCTGACCAAACCGCTGGACGTGCGTGAACTGCTGGCCCTTGTCGACGAATTGTTAGCGCCGCGGGCCGGCACGGACCGGGCAGAATGACGGCTCCCGCCCTCCCCCAGCCCAGCGTCCGATGAGCTCCACCGACCTCGTTCCCACCACCGGCGCCCAGGCCCTCCAGGCCCAGGGCCGCACCAACGGCCAGCAGTTCCTGACCTTCCGCATCGCCGAGGAGGAATACGGGCTGGACATCCTGCGCGTGCAGGAGATCCGCTCCTACGAGGCGCCCACCCGCGTCGCGAATGCGCCGTCCTTCGTGAAGGGGGTGGTCAACCTGCGCGGCGTCATCGTGCCCATCCTGGACCTGCGGCTGCGCCTCGGCCAGGCCGGCGAGTACAACGCCTTCACGGTCGTCATCGTGCTGAACGTTGCCGGCCGCGTGGTCGGCATCGTCGTGGATTCGGTCTCAGACGTGCTGGAACTGAGCGCCGGCGAGATCAAGGCCCGCCCCGAGGTGCCGGCGGCCATGGACGCCCGCTTCATCACCGGCCTGGGCAAGATCGGCGACCGCATGCTGATCCTGCTGGACATCCAGGCCATGATCCAGAGCCCGGATTTCGGTCTGGTCGACTGAAGCCGGCGCGCCACGACGGGCGCCTGGCCTGAATCAAGTTGGCGTCCACTAACTGTTTCAGCCAGAGAAACACTGCATTCCTGGCAGAGGTCAGTCCGGCTTAGCACTCAACAAAGCAGAGTGCTAATATTGCGTCACCGCCGCATTCCGCGCGGCGGTTAGCAAGGATTTAGACGATGTCTGCCTCTTCCGCCATTGCCGTCCGCGACCCCTGGGCCCTGGTGCCCTCGCTGGGCAATCTGGACGCCTACATCTCCGCCGTCAACCGCCTGCCGCTGCTGACCGCGGAGGAGGAGAGCTCCGCCGCGCGCAGCCTGCGCGACAAGGGCGACCTGGAAGCCGCCGGCCGCATGGTGCTGTCGCACCTGCGCCTGGTGGTGTCCATCTCGCGCCAGTACGTCGGCTACGGCCTTCCCCAGGGTGACCTGATCCAGGAAGGCAACGTGGGCCTGATGAAGGCCGTCAAACGCTTCGACCCGGACCAGGGCGTGCGCCTGGTCAGCTACGCGATGCACTGGATCAAGGCCGAGATCCACGAGTACATCCTGAAGAACTGGCGCATGGTCAAGGTCGCGACGACCAAGGCCCAGCGCAAGCTGTTCTTCAACCTGCGCTCGATGAAGCACCAGCTCAAGGCCGGCCAGGACAACACCGCCACGCACCGCAACACGCTGACCGAGGCCGAGGTGGCGCACGTCGCCAGCACGCTGAACGTCAAGCGCGAGGAAGTGCTGGAGATGGAGACGCGCATGTCCGGCGGCGACGTGGAGCTGGAGCCGCAGACCGACGACGACGGCGAGAGCTTTGCGCCCATCGCCTACCTGGCCGACGACAGCCACGAGCCGACGCGCGTCATCGAGGCCCGCTCGCGGGATGAACTGGCGGGCGACGGCATCTACCGCGCGCTGGACGTGCTGGATCCGCGCAGCCGCCGCATCGTCGAAGAACGCTGGCTGAAGGTGAATGACGACTCGTCCGGCGGCATGACGCTGCACGAGCTGGCCGCCGAGTACGGCGTGTCGGCCGAGCGCATCCGCCAGATCGAAGTGGCGGCGATGAAGAAGATGAAGAAGGCGCTGACCGAGACGGCCTGAGCCTCGCTCACTCACCATCACAAAGGCCTCTCGCGAGGCCTGATGAGATGGTCAGCCCATCTTATGATTGCCCCAAACACCCCGGCGACCGACGTTGCCGGGGTGTTCTTCTTTGTGGCGGAGGTCATGGATGCACCGGCACGCACCACCAGGCGTGCAAGCTCGTCGCCCTGGGCTACGAAGATCAAGCGGCTCTCGCCGCGGCCAGTGCGCGCGTTCGTCAAGGGCATGCGCAAGGCTGGCGAACCGTGAGGTGTCCCGCGCCTTTCTTCGATTGAAAGTCGCATTACTTGTATAAAAGTAATGCATATATTAAACTTTGATCCTGGTGAATCAATCCGAGCACATCCTTGAGCTGGCCCGTCGCCGCCGCGTGCTGCGGGCTACCGATGTGCGCGCGCGCGGCTGGTCGCCGCAACTCCTTCTCCGGCTGCACCAGGCCGGCAAGCTGCGACGACTCGCCCGTGGCCTGTACGGACTGCCCGACGCCGAAGTCACCGAACACCAGACGCTGATCGAGGTCTGCCAGCGTGTGCCAAAGGCCGTGCTGTGCCTGCTGAGCGCGCTGCAATTCCACGAGATCGGCACGCAGCTTCCACACGAAGTGTGGGTCGCACTGCCAGAGGCGACACAGACCCCGATACTGAATTACCCGACGCTGCGCATCTCCCGCCTGCGCGGTGCTGCGTACAGCGACGGCATTCAGACAGTGACCGACCACGGTGCACCCATCCGCGTGTACAGCGCGGCCAAGACGGTGACCGACTGCTTCAAGTTCCGCAACAAGATCGGCCTGGATGTGGCACTGGAGGCGCTGAAAGACGCCTGGCGCAGCCGCAAGGTCACCATGACCGAACTGAGCCACTTCGCCAAGATCAACCGTGTTGAACGTGTCATGCAGCCTTACCTGGAAGCAGTGACGCAGTGACCGTGCCCGCGCTTCCCGGATCCCATCGCTGAGACGGTGACGCGGCTTGCCTTTGTCGGGCGGCAAGCCATGCCAAGACGGCGTCAACCTCACACGCCATGAGGGGCAACATGCCCACTGCCAGCTTCAGGGCCAGCTGTCACAACGAGTAGCGAGCCATGTCGGCAGCGAAGCGCGAAGTGCACTGCGCCATCAAGGCGATTTCCGGCGTACGGTTGGCAGCACACGCTTTCAGCGCTGCATCAAGACGCTGAGCAGCAGCCGGGCCTTGTCCCAGTCGCGCCGCACCGTGCGCTCAGCCAGCTCCAGGGCTTCGCCGATTTCGGCTTCGCTGTAGCCGCCGAAGTAGCGCATCTCCACCACCTTGGCGAGGCGGGGTTCGGCCTTGGCCAGCGCCTCCAGGGCCTCATGGACTCGCAGCAGATCCTCTCCAGCCGCAGGCAGGCCCTCGGCGCGGGCGGTGTCCAGCGTCAGCATGGCGAGGCCGCCACCCCGGCGTTCCGCCTGGTGCTCGCGCACCGCGTCAATGATGACGGACCGCATCACCTGGGAGGCATACGCGAAGAAGGCCCGCCGCTCCGCGCCCAGCAGTTGACCGCTGCGGATGAATCGCAGGTAGGCCTCGTGAACCAGGGCCGTGGTGTCGAGCATCGGGCTGCGGCCGCCGTCGTACAGGCGCGAGTGGGCGAGCTTGCGCAGTTCGGGGTAGGCCGCACTGAAGAGTGCGTCCTGGGCGCCGGGCTGCCGGGCATTGACCTGGCGGATCAGCTCGCCCAGGTCGGCAGGCGTCGCGGAGGAAGGGGATGCGGGGGCCATGGGCGCATGTTGAATGCGGCAGATTCGCCCGTCACCCCCAAAGCTGCGGTGATATTTCCCAGATGGGGTTGCCGGTACCCCGCTTCAAGGCAGCGCCTATCGCTTGAGCGACAACGCATCGAGCGGGGCGCGGAAGTAGCCGCTCAGCTCGGGGTTGGCATCCAGCGCAGCCCGCGCTTCGCGCGCCCAGCGGCGGGCGGCCTCGGTGTCGCCGGCCTGCCGCGCACACAGGCCGCTGACTGCGCTCAGCCGGGCCATGCCGGGTTCCCTGGCGTCGCGATCGGTGGTGAGGGCCTGCCATTGCTGGCGCAGCAACACCAGACCCTGCCGCGCCTGGCCGCTGGCGCACAGCGCCTCGCCGCGCAGCCAGTCGCGGCCGATGGGCACGCCGGCGAGCTCACGGTCATAGGGGTGCGGCGCCTGAGACTGCAGCAGGGCCAGGCTGGCGCCCATGTCGCCGGCGTCGAGCAGGACGCGGGCGCGGGCCTTGGTGAGCACGCTGCGGTACCAGGCCGGGTCATGGCCCGCCTGACGCATGGCGGCGTCGGTCGGGGCACTGTCCAGGTGCGCGAGGGCCCGTGCCGTCCAACCGGCCATGCTGGCGTTCAAGGCCAGGCGCAGATACGTGTTCACCACGTACGGATGCAGCCCGCGACCGGCGCGCTGGCGGTCCGACAGGCTGGCCAACAGCCGCTGCTCTGCCGCTTCGTGCCGCCCGGCCAGCGTGTCAAGGCGGGCCAGTGCCTCGTGCAGAAAGGCCCGGTGCAATGGCCGTTGCTCGATGGCCAGCAGGCTTTCGCTGGCGCCGCGCACCAGGCTGGCGCCCCCCGCCAGGTCGCCGTGATCGACGCGGCGCAAACCCAGGTCGCGCTCCACACGCGCCAGCAGCCGAGGCGGCACGACGTCACCGTGCGATCGCAATTGACCCAGCGCCTCGTTGATGCCGGCGTCGGCCTGCTCGAACGAGACGCTGGGCTGGGCGCGCAGCTGCGACCAGTAGTCCGCCTGGTCGAACGCCGCACGGATCAGGAAACGACCGCCCAGCGCATGCAGGGTCTGTTGCGACTGGGCGTGCAGTTGCTGCGCGACCGGCAGCAAGCCGCGCTGCGCCGCCCAGTGGGCGCCAGACGCCCGATAGCCGGCGGCGGCCTGGCGATCGCCGGCGCCATCGGCGAGTTCGGCCGCGCGGGCGAATGCCGTGACGGCCTCTTCCATGCGCCCGTCGCGATGAAGGGTCTCGGCCTGCACCGCCGTCCAACGGGCTCGCTCCGGGCCCTCGGGCGGCAGCTCGGCGTCCAGCGCCTGCATCAAGGGCTTGAGATTCTCGAAGTCACCCAGCTCGGCCAGCAGGCTCGCGCGCAGCAAGCGGGTGGCCATCTGCGCCGCGTCGGCGTACTGCTCCAACGTGGCTTGCGCGTCCTTGGCCTGGCCGTCCGCCATCTGCGCTTCGGCCAGGGCCAGCGCCGCGGACTGGCGTTCGGCCGGTGCCGTGGTTGGCGGCAAGGCCTGCCAACGGCGCTTTTGCAGAGCCAGGGCCTGGGGGGTGTCGCCCAATTCGCGGTAGGCCTCGGCCACCGCTGCATAGAGCTGCAATCGCTGCGCGGGCTGATCGGCAAAGCGGGTGTCGATGAGATCCACACTGCGGCCCAGCAGACCGCTCGCACCAGATCGTGCCTGGCCACCGGGCCTGAACAACTCGCTCACAAAGGCCTGCGCCGCGTGCTCATGAGCAGCCGCCTGCGCCGCGCGCTCCCTGAAATACAGACTGGCGCCGCCGCCCGCCAGCAGCGCGATCAGCAACATGGCCATGGCCGCGGTTGCCGTGCGCTGGCGCCGCCAGCGTTTGCGCAGCCGGTCCAGCAGCGTGTCGGGCCTGGCCGAGACCGGCAGGCCGTCGAGGTGACGCTCGATGTCGGTGGCCAGCGCGTCGGCCGTGCCGTAGCGGCGGGCTGGATCGAACTGCAGTGACTTGGCCAAGATGGCGTCCACTGGCCCGCGCAGGGCCCGCGCCGCGGCACGGTCCTGCGCCATGCGACTGGCCGTTGGCGCTTCGTCGTCCAGCACCGTGGGCTGCCGGCCGGGCGTGCTGCCACAGGTTGGGAGCACACCCGTGAGCAGCTCGTACAGCAACACGCCGAGCGAGTACACGTCGGATTGAACGGTCACGACCGCGCCAGCGATCTGCTCGGGGGCGGCGTAGTGCGGCGTCATCGCGGCGCCCTGCTGCAATGTCAGAGGCGGGTGGCCGTGTGCGTCCTCGAGCAGCAGCTTGGCGATGCCGAAATCCAGCAGGTGGACCTGCCCGTCCGCAGTGACCAGGATGTTGGACGGCTTGAGGTCGCGATGCACCACCAGGCGCCCGTGCGCATAGGCCACGGCGCGCGCCACCTGCAGGAACAGCCGAAGCCGCTGCACCGTGTTCAAGCCCTGGGCCCGGCACCAGGCATCGATGGGCTGGCCGTCGACGTACTCCATCACCAGGAAGGGTCGCCCTTGCGCATCGACGCCGGCGTCGTACAGCCGCGCGATGTGGGCGTGCTCGAGCAGTGCACCGATGTCGCGCTCACGCGCCATGCGCGCGGCAAGGCCCGCGTCCCAGGCCAGGCGGGGCAACTTGACCGCCACCTGGCGCTTGAGCCCGCCGTCCATGCGCTCGGCCAGCCAGACGCTGCCCATGCCGCCCTGGCCGATGGGGCGCAACAGCCGGTACGGGCCGACGAGATCGCCGGCATGGGCCACCGAGGGGCTGGGCAGTGAGGGCGAGCCGGACAACAGGCGTGCGCTGTGGGTGTCGTCGTACTCCCGCAGCATCTGGGACAGCGCAGGCGCAAGGTGTTGCTGGTGCGCAGGCAGGTCAGCCAGCCAGGCCTCGCGCTGCGGGCCAGCCAGATTGAGCGCATCGTCCAGCAGACAGCTCAGGGCGCTCAGGTCGGAAACGGTGAGGGACACCATGTCGGCACTTTAGGGAGGTGTGCGAGGACGGCATCGGCACTCGCTTCATCAACTCAGACGAGATCCGCCAGGCCAAAGCGGACATGGCACCGAGGCGATGGCCGGTTTGCATGCGCGCTTCCGTCCGGATGGACAGGAGGTTGCCATGCAGATTCTTCCGACCGTGACCCGGCCCGGCCCGAAAGCCGCTGCGCACAAGCTGCGCCAGCGCCCGCCGCGCCGTGCGCCATCGGGATGGCGGCAGCGTGAACCGCATCGTCGCGAGCGGCTTGCAGCTCGCCGCGGGGACGGCGCTCGACATCTCGCGGCTCGCCCTGGACGGCTCCATCGGCGTGCCGGCGGTACCCGGGCCGGCGGGCTGGGCGCTGTGGCTGGCGGGGGGGCTGCCCCTGCTGCCCCTGCTGCCCTTGCTGCCCCTGCTGGCGCGGCGCTGCGCCTGTCGCTCAATGTCCGGTCTTGCCGCTCGCCAGCGCCTGGCCCTTGAAGCCCTCAAGCAACCCACCCCCCGGAGATGTCCATGAAGCCCCCCCTGCTCCACATCGCTGCCGCGCTGATTGCAGCCAGCCTCGCCGGCCCGGCCCTGGCGGCCGACTTCGCATTCGATCTCAGCGCCGATCCGGCCGCGCGCTGGCACGACGGCAATACACCCTACTCGGGCCGCTCGGGCAGCCTGGTCTGCTCGCCCTGCACAGTCGACCTGTTGTCCACCCCCGACGCACACACCGGTGCGACCGACTCGGCGGCCTTCACGCTCGCGACCGGCGACAGCCTGCAAGGCGTACTGCGGCTCGCCGCGCCGCTGACCATTGGCCCCAGCGCGGCCGGCGTCTTCCTGAACCTGCACCTCGCCGACACGCCGCTCGACGCCAGCCAGGGCCACGACATCTGGATCAGCGAACCGGGCCAGAACCATGCCCGCTTTGAGCTGTTCAACGGCAACCAGCCGGTCCTGCTACCGGGGCTGCTGATCTTCGGCGGCTCGGGGGGCGATCTGAGCTTCGCGGCAGTCAGCCACAGCGCCCAGCCGGCCTTCACTTTCGACCGCATCGAGTTCGGCGGCCGGGTCGACGCCATCCAGGATCCCAGCGCTGCCTTGCACGCCAGCATCGCGCTGGGCGCCAGCCCGATGCAACTGACCGTCTTCACCAGCGCCGTGCCCGAGCCGGCCAGCCTGGTCCTGTTGCTTGCTGGTGGGCTGGCCTTGCTCGGCTGGCGGCAAGTGCGGCCCCCAGGCGCGTGCCTGCCCGCATTGCTTGCCGATTCGCCCACCTGAAGGGAGTTGCGCCATGCCTCAGCGTTTCGTCATCTCTCTCGCCAGTGCCTTGGTCAGTGTGATCTCGCATGTCAGCGCCTTTGCAGCGACATCCACCCACACCGAAATCGGCATGGTGCTCAACACCAATTTCGATTCGAAGAGTTGCAGCCCCGCCATGACGACATGGGGCGGAGCCAGCTCTGCGTGCGCGCTGTCAGACTCGGCGCATGGCAGCGGCAGCAACCTGTCTGCCAGTGCGATGGCGACGCCGGGGGTTCTGCGCGCCAAGGTCGATGCTTACATCGACTCTGCCTACCCCGGCAACCAACTGGCGGGCCTCAACACCGCAGCCAACGGTGCCATCAGGGCATCGCAGCAAGACACCCTGACCCTCACTGCACCCGGCTTGAACGGGACCACCGGCACCCTCGTGGGCGGGTACTTCCTGCATGGCAGCGCGACTGCGGCCATCAGTGGCATGCAAGGCGTGAACACCAGCGGCAACGACAGCTTTGCCAACTTCAGCTTTGGCGGCGAGCTGAAATTGGGTAGCGCGAAAGCCAGCTTCGGCGGCCAGGGCGCCGCTGACATCACGCTCTCGCATCCCACACCGAGCGTCCTGCCAGGCTATGTGCAACTGACGACGTCCTTCACCTTCGGCTCGCCCCTGCCGCTGAGCTCGTCCGTGGCGATGGACTGGTCTTCCGATGCCCGCAGGGTTGTCCTCTACAGCGGTACGCCGCCCTTCCTGGTCCCGGTGAACACCTTCGACAGCACCGCCAACATCGAGGGCAAGTTCGGCGACACGATCTACTGGGCTGGCATCGTCAGCGTGACCGACAGCGTGGGCAATGCGGTGGCGTTCACGCTGACTTCCGAGTCGGGCTTCGACTACGGCCACGCCGCCGCCGTCCCCGAGCCCTCTCGCGTCGTGCTCATGTTCACGGGTATCGCGGTCCTGCTGGGCTGGCGACGGCGGGTGCCCCGCCCGGTCAACTCCGCGGGCAATGCGCCTGAGTCTTGGCGCGCACGGGGGCTGGTCGAGGCACTGAAGATTTCAACGGTAGCGGCGTTGCTGTGCGCCGCGCAGACGCCTGCGCAGGCCTACAACTACGGCGGCACGGTACAAGCCGGGGCTGGCTGGCGGGACGGCACCTTTGGCACTCCGACTGGCGCCTATACCTCGCCAGGCGGCGGCCAGGCGGCGGTCGACCAGTCGGGCACCCACTTCACGCCTTGGACCGTGGGCTCCGGCAGCAGCACGGAGCTGGGCAGCGCCAACGCCAGTTCCCGGGCCGGACCAGGCGGGCTGCATCTGCTGGCCTCCAGTTCTGGCAGCGTGACCAACGCGCAACCTGGTGTCGCTGTCGGTGGGCGCGCCTCGGCGGATGCCAGTGGCTATGTCGATGACAGCTTCGTCATCCAGTCAGCCACGATGCCGGCCGGTGCCTTGGTGACCATGGTGTTCGACATCGGTGTGCACGGCAGTGCCAGCGGCACCGGCAACTGGGATGGATCGAGCGGCGGTGGCTGGAATGGCTACGCCCAGTGGGCGGCGGCCCTCCATCTGGTGGGCACCGGATCGGCCTGCGGCTGCACGGCCGTGGACTGGAGCGCGCGCCGATCGGTGGCCGGCTCCCAAGGCGCGCCCTTGCGTGTCACCGGCAACGGCGTGTTCGGCGACCAGCTCTTCACCGCACAGGTGATCATCGGCTCACCGGTCAGCATGCACCTCACCGGCGAGGTGCATTCGGCCGCCAGCGGCATTGCGGACTTCCTCCTCGGTGGCGGCGCGAGCGCCACGTTCGAGGCCAACCTGTCGCACACCATCGGCTGGGGCGGCATCGTGCAGCTCCGTGACGCCAGCGGGAGACAAATCACCGACTTCACGGCCATCAGCACGAGCTCGGGATTCGACTACCGACAGTCCGCGCTGGTGCCGGAGCCCGCAAGCTGGGCGTTGATGTTGGCTGGCGCGCTGGCGCTTGGCGGCTGGGCTCGCAACCGTCGCGAGGGCGAGGGGAAAGACCTTGAGGGTCATCATGCGTGCGCTGCGTGAACCCAAAGCCGGGTGCTGAAAACTCGCCCGAACCGCAACGGTTGGAACGCCCCCCTCACCGTCTGGATCAAGGGACCTACGCCAACTTCAACCGCACGACGGCCGATGACAGCTTTGTGCCGCCGGGCCGGAGCGGCGACGCGTTGCGGTACCGCCAGGTGGCGCGCCCATGCCGCATGAGTTGCCGCCAGGCGCAACAAGGCTGCCTGAGCGTCGGCAGCACGGCGCGGTCTCGGGCGATGTCTAGCCAGCATCCGACGCGTGTTCTGCGCCAGACAGCGGGCTCGCGCCCTACCGCGATCAGGCCACCGGAAACTGCTTGAGGATTGCCAGCGTGCGCGTGTGCTGGTGCACGAGGTCCGGCACCGTGTCGAAATAGGCGGTGTATTGCGCCGAGAAGCTGCCGTCCTCGCTGCGGTTGAGCTGCAACAGCTCTCGCAATCTTGTCGCCACGGCCAGCGGGGTCAGCGTGGCGTCGGCATGCAGGTCGAGGGCCTCATCCAGCATGACGATGAGCCGGCTCAGCGGCTCGAGCCAACGCAAGTCGTCTGCAAAAGCGACGACCTGCAAGAACTCGCCGGCGCTTTGCGGCCCATGCAGGCGCTCGTACCTTCCCCGCTCCAGCTGCAACAGCGTGCGATGCATGTCGAGCAGGGCCAATCGAAGTTCACGGCAGGACTTGATAGGGACGTCGGCGCTGGATGAGTCAGTCATGGTTTCGCCAGGTGGGGTTCAGGGACGTCGGGGCGGTATGTGGCAGGGATTGCGCCGACCCATCAGGATGACTTCTTGCCTTCTGCGAGCAGCAGCTTGATGTCATCCACCAGCGGCTGGGCGCCCGCGCCATAGCGGGCGTAAACACGCACGTGGCCTTCGGTGTCGAAGATGAAGCTCGCGGCCGTGTGGTCCATCGTGTAGGTGTCGGGCGTCTTGCCCGGCACCTTGGCGTAGAAGACCTTGAACTCCTTGGCCGCGTCCTTGGTCTGCTCCTCGCTGCCGCGCAGGCCGACAAAGCTGGCGTCGAAGCTGGCGAGGTAGGGCTTGAGCAGCGCGGCCGTGTCGCGCTCGGGGTCGATGGTGACGAAGATGCCCTGCACCTTGTCGCCGTCCGCGCCCAGGCTGCGCTTGACCTCGGCCACCTCGGCCATCGTCGTGGGACAGACGTCCGGGCACTGCGTG
>JACPYV010000138.1 GCA_016195825.1 Burkholderiales bacterium
AGCTCTTTGTAGAAGGGCACGTTGGAGTCGCCGTTGATCGTGGAGATGACGGCGGTCTTCTTGCCCTCGGCGGCGAACTTCTTGATCTTGGCAATGATGCTCTGGTAGTCCGCGTGGCCGAAGGGGGTGTAGTCCTCCATGATGTCGGCCTCGGGGATGCCCTTGCTCTTCAGAAAGGCGCGCAGGATCTTGTTGGTCGTGCGCGGGTAGACGTAGTCAGTGCCCAGCAGCACGAAGCGCTTGGCGCCGCCGCCGTCCTTGCTCATCAGGTACTCGACGGCTGGGATGGCCTGCTGGTTGGGCGCCGCACCCGTGTAAAACACGTTCTTGCTCAGTTCCTCACCCTCGTACTGCACGGGGTAGAACAGCAGCGCGTTGGTCTGCTCGAACACCGGCAGCACCGACTTGCGGCTGACGGACGTCCAGCAACCGAACACGACGGCGACCTTGTCCTGGCTGATGAGCTGCTTGGCCTTTTCAGCGAACAGCGGCCAGTTCGATGCGGGGTCGACCACGACCGGCTCCAACTTCTTGCCGAGCAGGCCGCCCTTGGCGTTGATCTCGTCAATGGCCATCAGCACGGTGTCCTTCAACACCGTCTCGGAGATGGCCATGGTGCCCGACAGCGAGTGCAGCACGCCAACCTTGATGGTGTCAGCGGCCTGGGCGGTCAGGATTGCGGCGGGGGAGATCAGGGTGGCGGCGGCAGCGAGAGCCAGGGCAGAACGGCGAAGCATCGGGAGTCCTCCAGAGGGGTTTGGGGATGAAGTTCGGTAGCCGATGTCACCGTCCGCAAGGCCCGTGCCAGCCCGTGAAATTCGTCACGCCCCACGAAGGACACTCGCAATGACGCCGTTATGGTGCGCATTGCACCGTTGGTGTACTGCAGCATGGCAGAAACGCACCAGACAGGCCGTTCGCGCCCCGGTTTGTGCTCAGCCGACCAGGCCGCGCAAGACCTGAGACCGGCTGCGGCTAACCGCCAGCGCTGAACCGTCCATCAGCTCGGCGCTGAGCTGGCCGTTGGCCAGGCGGCGGAAACGCCGCACGGCATCCAGGTTGACGATGCAGCCCCGGTGAATGCGCACGAAGCGCTCCGGGTCAAGCCGCTCCTCCAACCGTGCCAGCGCCAGATGCAGCAGATGTTCGGCACCACCGGCGTGCACGGCCACATAGTCACCCACCGCCTCGAAGTGGCTGACCTCACTCACCGCCACCGGCACGATGGCTGCACCGCTGCGCACGAACAGGCGAGTCAGCGGCCCGCGCCCGAGCAGCTCGGCCAGGCGCTCCAGCGCTGGCGGACAGGGCTCGCCCAGGGCTGCGCGCACGCGTTCCAGCGTCGCGTTCAGCCGCTCCGCACCGAAGGGTTTGAGCAGATAGTCCAAGGCACCCAGCTCGAACGCCGTGATCGCGTGCTGGGCATGCGCCGTCGTGAAGACGACCAACGGCGGTGCACCCGTGCCAGCATCGCGCAGCCGCTGCAACACCTCGGTGCCTAGCAAGCCCGGCATCTGGATGTCCAAGAAGACCAACTCAGGCTTCAGGCGCTGGATCTCGGCCAACGCGGCCGGGCCGTCTGCTGCCTCGCCGATGCAGTGCAACCAGGGCAGGCCGCGCAGCAGATGGCGCAGGCCGGCGCGGGCCACGGGCTCGTCGTCGGCGATCAGCGCGGTGACGGCGGCGGTCATTCGTCAGTGTCGCGGCGCAAGGGCACGCGCAGCTCGGCACGAAGGCCGCGGCCCGGCGCGCTGTCGAGCGTCAGCGTCGCACTACCGCCGTAGAGCCCGCTCAGCCGCTCACGCAGCCGGCGCAGTCCCGTGCCGCCGGCTTGCAACGCAGCGGGCTCGGCACCCATGCCGTCGTCATCGACGACAACGCAAAGCCCGGCACCCGCCAGGCTGGCTCGCACCCGCACAGTCGTGGCCGCCACGCGCGGCGCAGCGCCGTGGCGCACAGCGTTTTCCACCAGCGTCTGCAACGCAAAGCTGGGTAGGGCCTCGCTGAGCGCCTCAGCGGCGAACTGGGCGTCCACGACGAGCCGCTCGCCAAAGCGGATGGCCTCGATGTCGAGGTAGAGCTGCACCACCGCCCACTCCTCGCGCAGCGTCACCAGCTCGCGCGGGTTGTCGAAGCTTGCGCGCAGCAGCGCCGCGAGTTGCTCAGCGGCGCGCGTGGCCCGCTCGGGGTCCAGCGGGATCAGCTGCACCACCGTGTGCAAGGCATTGAACAGGAAATGCGGATGCAGCTGCGCCCGCAACGCCGCGAGCTGGCTGCGTGCCTGCAGGGCCTCCAGCTGCGCATTGCGCGCTGCGGCGCGCTGCGCATAGGCCACGCCGGCAATCATCACGTAGAACCACACGCCGGTGACGAGGTAGGCCGCGATGCCGGGACCGATCACCAGGACAACTCGACCCACCAACAGGCTCTCGACCACACTGTTGGCCGCCACCCAGGACACGGCGTACAGCGCCGCGCCCAGTGCGTGTCTGGCGACAAAGCCCAAGGTCAGCGGATGCGGCCAGGGAAGCCGCGCGGTGAAACGGTGCACGACCAGCCCCAACAGCGCCGCCATCGCCATCAGCCGCAGCGAGTAGTGCAGCGCCGACGCGAAGCCGGCGCCATGCACCGTCATCATGAGCACTGCGAACAGCGCCGCCACCGGCAGCCAGCCGATCAGCCATTGCGCCCAGATCCACGCTCGCCCCATCATCGTCCTTCGGCCTATCGATTCGCTTTGCGGGAAATGCGCTTGGCCACCACCGTCAGCGCGCCCTCCTCCCAGGTCGCACCATTGTCAAGCGAGCGGTCCTGGCGCATCTTGAAGCGGTCGGCCGTAATCTCGGTGAAGCGTGTGCGCGTCAGCACCGGCTTGCCTTCGGCGTTTTGGCCGCTTCCTTCCAGCAGCATCTCCCCGTTCTGCCACTGGCCGCTGCTGCTGCCGAAGCGGGCGCGGTAGACGTCCAGGCCGCTGACCAGCCAGCGCCTGCTCCTGGCGTCGAAGATGCGCTGGCTGTGGTTCAGCGCCATCGGATTTCCCGACGCATCGAAAATGCGCAGCTCGTCGTCCAGGCCATAACCGTCGAAAGACTTCCACGCCTTCCAACTGCCCACCAGCCTGGGCGCACCGTGGATCATCGCGGCCAGGCCGCTGACCTTGGGCTGGACCTCCAGCTCCCACTGGCCCACCAGGAAGTCAAACTGCGCGGCCTCGGCCGGCACCGAGACAGCCGCAGCGGCAACGCCCGCGTGCTGGGCATGGGCAATGCTGGCAACGGCCAACGCGAGCGACAGGGCAAGGGCTTTCATGACGTCTCCAAGGGGGGATGCCGTCAGCATCGCGACGCGGGGGCGGCTTGGCGAGGCCCCATTCGCCCAGTGGCAGATCGGTGCCGTCGAACGGCGCGTCGAACGGCCCTGCGCTTCCTACATTGGCCGGCATGGACAACATCCCTGCACTCATCCGCCTGCGCGGCGTCGGCAAGAGCTACCCCGCGGCCGGCGCCGATTTCCACGCGCTCACCGGTCTCGACCTCGACATCCAGGCTGGCGAATTTGTCGCCGTCGTGGGTCCGTCGGGCAGCGGCAAGTCGACGCTGCTGAACCTGCTGGCCGGCATCGACCGCGCCGGCAGCGGCGAGCTGCACGTCGCCGGGCAAGACCTGCGCGCGCTGCCCGAGCGCGCACTGTCGCGCTGGCGCGGCCGTTCGGTGGGCGTCGTCTTCCAGTTCTTTCAGTTGCTGCCCACCTTGACGGCGCTGGAGAACGTCATGCTGCCGATGGACTTCTGCGACCAGTGGCCCGCTGCCGAGCGACCTGCGCGTGCCCGCGCGCTTCTGCAGCGCCTGGGTGTCGCCGACCAGGCCGACAAGTTCCCCACGGCCTTGTCCGGCGGCCAGCAGCAGCGCGTGGCGCTGGCCCGCGCGCTGGCCAATGCCCCGGCACTGATCCTGGCCGACGAGCCCACCGGCAACCTGGACTCGACCAACGCTGAGGCGCTGCTGGCCCTGCTGGCCGGGCTGGCGCGGGAACAAGGCGTCACGATCGTCATGGTCACGCACGAAGCCGCGGCGTTGGGCCAGGTGCAGCGTAGCCTGCGCCTGCGGGACGGCCGTCTCGTCGAGGACCGTCGTCATGACTAGGGCGCTGAAGAGCTGGCGCGACCTCTGGCAGCACCGCGCGCGCAGCGGGCTCGTCGTGCTGGCCGTGGCCCTTGGGCTGACGGCGGCCGGCACCATCCTGAATGCTTGGGCCTTGGTGGAACGCGCGACCGATCTGGGTTACCGCGCCAGTCTGCCGGTCTCGGCCACGCTGGTGCTGGACCGCGCCGATGCCCAGGTGCTGGCGATCGCTCGCAGCCAACCCGACATCGCGGCCGCACGGCTGCGGCGCAGCGTGATGGCGGCGGTGCAGGCCAACGGCCGCTCACGCAATGCCGTCGTCGTCGCATTGGATGACGACCGGCGCGACGACATCGGCCGACTGCAGCGCGATGTTCCGCTCACCGATGGCGGCCTGTGGATGGAGCGTTCCTCGCTGGACTTCTCCGGTGCCAGCGTCGGCGAGCCCGTGTCGCTGCGCCTGGCCGGCACCGAAACGCAGACGGTGAACCTTTCCGGCCTTGTGCGCGACGTCAGCCTGGCGCCGGGCTGGATGGAGAACCTGGTCTACCTCTACGGCACAGAAGCCACGCTGACGCGCCTGGGTGCGCCGGCCGGCTTCAACGAGCTGCAGCTGCGCTTGCGTGACGCGCACCCCTCGCGCGCAGACGTGCGTCGCACGGTCGACGCCCTGCAAGCAAGGCTCCGCGCCAGCGGCTACACGGTGAACAGCGCTGACATCCCGGAACCCGGCCAGCACATCCACGCCGCGCAGATGGACTCGCTGTTGATGACACAGGGCGCCTTCGGCCTGCTGGCGCTGTTGGCCTGCGGCTTCCTGGTCGTGAACCTGGTCGCCGCGATGCTGGCGGGGCAGACGCGCGAGATCGCCGTCATGAAGGTGCTCGGCGGGTCACCGGGCCAGATCGGCGCGATGGTGCTGGCCCAGGCCGGCGCGCTGGGCCTGCTGGCATCAGCCATCGCACTGCCCGCTGCGCTGTGGCTGGGCCGAGCCTACGGCGGGCTCAAGGCCGAGCTGTTGAACTTTCCTCTGGACGGCATCGCTACGCCGGCTTGGGGCGTCGCGCTGCAACTGGCTGTCGGCCTCGCGCTGCCGCTGGCCGCCGCTGCGCTGCCGGTGCATGCCGCGTTGCGCCGGCCCGTGGGTGAGGCGCTGCGCGACATCGGCATCACACGCGAAGGCCAGGCACTGCGCCTGAGGCGCGGTGCGCTCGCAGCGCGCCTGGTGCCGCTGCTGGGCGGCTGGGCGCGGCCACTGCTGCTGTCGGTAGGCAATGCCTTGCGCCGCCGCCAGCGTGTGTTGCTGACCGTGCTGGCCCTGGCCAGCGGCGGTGCTGTCTACCTGGGCGCGGCCAACCTGCGCAGTGCCGTGCGTGGCTCGGTGGACGACCTCTTCAATGCCCAGCGCTACCAATTGCAGGTGCGCGTCGCGGCGGCCTCGCCGGCATCGATGCTGCAGGCGCTGGCCCGCAAGGTACCAGGCATCGCCGAGGCCGAGGCCTGGCGCGGCCTGCGCACGTCGCTGGGCAACGAGCCCCTGACGCTGCTGGGCATACCCGCCACCGGCCAGCTGCTCAAGCCGCGTCTGCTGGAAGGACGCTGGCTGGCAAGCGAAGGCGACCTCGTCGTCAGCCGCCTGTTGTTGAAGCAGCAGCCCATGCTGACCGTCGGCAGCAGCCATCGCATGGCCGGGCGCAGCTGGACCGTCGTCGGCCTTGTCGACAGCGGCCCGCAGGCCGTGGCCTACGCACCGCGAACGACGCTGGACATGCTGGCCGGCAACGACCTCGCCACCAGCCTCGTGCTACGGCTGGACCGCCCGGACTCGCCCGCCGCCCTGCTCGACGCCGTGCAGCAGTTGCGCGAGGCGTTCACCGACGCCGGCATGGGCATGGCCGCCAGCCAGTCCCCGGCCGACAACCGCCGCGTGGTGGAAGACCATCTGCTGATGGTTGTGGACTTCCTGGGTGCAATGGGCCTGGTGATGATTGCCGTGGGCGCGATGGGCCTGGCATCGACCATGGGGCTGGCCGTGCTGGAGCGTCGGCGCGAGATCGGCGTGCTGCGCGCCATCGGTGCACGCGACGGCGCGATCCTCGGGCTCATCCAGGTCGAGGGCCTGACCCTGGTCGTGCTGGCCTGGCTGACCTCACTGCCTTTATCGCTGCCCCTCAGCGCGCTGCTCGAAGCCGCCTTCGGCCGCATCATGTTCAGCGTGCCTTGGCGGCTGGTGCCCAGCGCGGGCGTCGCCTTCGGATGGCTTGCCTTGATGGCATTGATTTCGCTGCTGGCGTGCGCGCTGCCCGCCCGGCGCGCGCTGCGAATCCCTGCGGCTCAAGCCCTGGCGTACACCTGAATCACGGTAAGCCCCAATCGTCATTTGCGGCCCTTCTCAACACAATGAGCGCCTCCCGGCCATGGGCGGTGTCCTTGAGTCACACAACATTACAGAAGTCGTACGAAACGCAAGCTTGGCGCTGCCGGGTCGCCCGCAAGATGCGATGCATGCTGGCGTTGGCGGTGTTGCCTTGGAGTAGCGCGGCCATAGCGGCCGGCTCGCCTATGGCTGCCCCCGCCGTCGAAGGTGCGGGCGAGCTGAACGTGCTGCACTGGTGGACGTCCACCAGCGAGCGCGCTGCGGCCAACCATGTCGCCGCACGCATGGCCGAGAACGGCCTGAAGTGGGTGGACGGTGCCGTGGCCGGCGGCGGCGGCGGGCCGGCCATCAAGGTGTTGAACGAACGCATCCTGCGCCGCATGGCGCCCAAGGTGGCGCAGCTCAACGGCCAGTCCATGACCGAATGGGCCGATATGGGTCTGCTGCTGGATCTGGACGGCGTGGCCGTGAAGCGCAACTGGGCCAAGGTCATGTTCCCGCAGGTGATGGCGCAGGTGACCGTGCACGGCCACATCGTCGCGGCGCCGCTGGGCATCCAGCGCATCAACAACCTCTACCTGAACAAGGCGGTGTTCAAGCGCCTGGGGCTGGATCTACCCGGCGACTGGGATGGGCTGGAGCGATCTGCCGCCAAACTGCGCGCGGCAGGCGTGACGCCAGTGGCCTTCAGCGACGAGCCCTGGCAGGTGGCTACCGTGTTCGAGGCCATGCTGCTCAGCGAGGCCGGCCCCGCGCTATACCGCCGCATGCTGGAGCAGCGTGACCTCAGTGCCTTTGACGATCCCGCGCTGGAGCGCGCCCTCAAGCGCCTTCGCAACTGGCGAAACCTGGCCCTGCCGGCGAACCCGGCATCGGGCGGCGCACCCGGCGAGCGCCCATGGACCGACGTCGTCGCCGACTTCGCCAACGAGCGGGCCGCCATGATGATCATGGGCGACTGGGCCCGCGGTGAGCTCGGTGCGATGGGGTTGGAGGGTGAGCGTGACTTCAGCTGCAAGGCCGTGCCGGGCACCACCCAGGCCCACCTCTACAGCATCGACACACTGGCCATGCTGGCCGGCAACGGCACAGCCCAGGCCAACCAGGAGAAGATGGCCGAACTGCTCGGCAGCGCCACGCTGCAGCTGGGCTACAACCGCATCAAGGGCTCCATTCCCGTGCGCCGCGACGTGCCGGTGGACGAGCTGGACCCTTGCGCGCAACAGTCCTTCCACCTCTTCGCCAACCCCAACACGCCGCGCGTGCCCAGTCTCGTGCATCGCATGGCCTTCGGCGAGGTGGGCAAGAACGCCATCATCGAAACCGTCCATCGCTTTGCGCTGGACCCGAGCCAGACGCCCGCCGCCGCGCAGCGCAAGCTGCAAGGCCTGCTGCGCGCGCTCGCCCCGAAGACGAAAGCCTCTCCATGACGCCCCGCAAAATATTGATCGTCGACGACGATCAAAAAATCCGCAGCCTGCTGAAGACCTACCTCGAGAAGAACCAGTACGAGGTGTTGCTGGCGCATGACGGCGCCAGCTTCATGGCCGAATTCGAGCGCCACCGCGACGAAATCAGTCTGTGCATCCTGGATGTGATGCTGCCCGACACCGAGGGCTTCACGCTGTGCCAGTCGGTGCGCCGCCGCTCGGAGGTGCCGGTCATCATGCTGACCGCCAGCGCCGACGAGACTGACCGCATCGTGGGCCTGGAGCTGGGCGCCGACGACTACCTGGGCAAGCCCTTCAACCCGCGCGAGCTGCTGGCGCGCATCAAAGCCATCACACGCCGCACCGGGCAGGAAAAGGCCAAGGAACTGCGCTACTACGCCTTCAACGGTTTCACGCTGGACCTGCTGGAGCGCAGCCTCATCGACCCCGATGGCACCGCCACGGCGCTGTCCGGCATGGACTTCCAGCTGCTGAAGCTGCTGGTCGAACACCCCGGCGAGGTGCTGGACCGCAGCCGCCTCGCCGAGGTCACGCGCGGCCGCGACCTGGGGCCGCTGGACCGGTCCCTGGACGTGCAGGTGAGCCGCCTGCGCCAGCGCTTGCAGGACGACGGCAAACAGCCGGCGCTGATTAAGACGGTGCGCGGCTCGGGCTATGTGTTCTCCACGACGGTAACGCCAAAGCATGCTCTCTGAGGCCGAGGACGCCGGCCCGCCAGCGCCTTTGCGCGCGTGGCCGCAGCGCTTCGGTAGCTTTCTCTTCGACAGTCTGCAGGGCCGCTTCGTGCTGGCCATGTTGGGCGGGCTGGCCCTCGTGCAGCTGGTCGTCAACCTGCTCTGGTACTTCCAGATCGAGCAACGCGTGCGTCGTCAAACCGAGCTGGCCGCGCACCATGTAGCCAGCGGTGCGATCGGTGCCGTGCGCGCCTTGCGCGAGCTGCCGGCGGCTTACCGGCCACTGCTCATCGAGCAGCTGCGCACCATGGGCGGCACCCGCTTTCTGGTCTTCTTCAACAGTGCTGCCGTCACGGTGCCCCCGCTGCCAGGCCAGCCCATGGCACGCATGCTGGAGCAGCAGGTCACGCAGGAGCTGACGGCGCAGTTGCCTCAATTGAATCGAGGCACATCGGTGCGCGTCGTGCTGGCCTCTCCCATCGGGCTGGCCGTCGCGCCCAGCGGCGCACTGCTGAGCGATCTGCCGGAGAGCTGGGTGGAGCCGTCCCTGATCGCCGCCGAGCGACCAGCGCCCTTCCTCGTCATCCAGGCCGAGACCGAGCCCGGCCAGTGGCTGTATCTGAGCAGCACGCTGCCAGACCCGTACTTTCTGGAACAGCTGGAGTTTTTCACCTGGCAGCGCCTGACGCCGCAACTGCTGGCGCTGGGGCTGGCCGTGCTGCTGACGCTGATCGCCGTGCGCGCCATCACGCGCCCGCTGGCAGGCCTGAGCCGCGCCGCCGCGCGCGTGGGCCGGCGCGTCGCGCCCAAGCCGCTACGAGTCAGTGGCACGCAGGAGGTGCGCCATGCCATCGAGGCCTTCAACGACATGCAGGAGCGCATCCGCCGCTACATCGGCGACCGCGAGCGGCTGTTCGCATCCATCTCGCACGACCTGCGCACGCCCATCACGCGGCTGCGCCTACGCAGCGAGCTGCTGGACGACACCGCCGTCCAGGACGAGTTCCACGAGGACCTCGACGAGCTGGACATGATGGTGAAGACCGCGCTGCAGATCGTGAAGGACACCGACATCCACGAGAACCGCGCGCCGCTGCGCATCGATCTAGTGCTGCAGAAGATGGTGCGCGATGCACGCATGGGCGGGCACAAGGTGGAATTGAAGAGCGAGGCGCTGACCGTTTTCGGCAAGCCGTTGGCGCTGAAGCGCGCCATCGGCAATCTGCTGGACAACGCGATGTTCTACGGCGAGGGCGAACAGCAGCCGGTTGAGGTGAGCATGGGCAGCGACGAGGAAGGCCGGGTGCTTGTCACCGTGCGCGACCACGGCCCCGGTGTGCCGGACAGCGCACTCGCCAGGCTGGGCCAACCCTACACGCGGCTGGAGCACGGCGCCGCGATGCGCAAGGAGGGCCTGGGCCTGGGCCTATCCATCGTGCGCGAGATTGTGGCGGACCATGGCGGCACGGTGCGCTTTCGCAATCACCCGTCCGGCGGCTTTGAAGTGCGCCTGGCTTTGCCCGCAGCATGAACGTGAGCCACTCGTCCACGGAGTACCTTGGCCGGCCCTCCGAGGGGACGGCGATGCTTGCCGGCTCGACCTTCAAGCACATCGCCAAAACGGTCCGGCCTGCGAGTGACCCAGCGCTCGGCCCGCCAAATGCACGACGCAAATGCCCCCCTGATATGACCGCACCAAAACACATCGCCATCGTCGGCGGCGGCACAGCCGGCTGGATGACGGCCAACCTGCTGCGGCATCGCTGGGCCGGGCTCGGCGTCGCCGTCACACTGGTCGAGTCGGCCGACATCGCCACCATCGGCGTCGGCGAAGGTTCGACGCCCTTCCTGCGTCGCTTCTTTCGCACGCTGGGCATTGCCGAGCGCGACTGGATGCCGGCCTGCGACGCGACGTTCAAGTGCGGCATCCGCTTCCCCGGCTGGAGTTTGGTGCCCGGCTACGAAAGCTACGTCCATCCGTTCTTCAACGAGGCGGACCGCGAGCTGGGCAACCAGTTTTTCACGAACGCCTGCCTGCGCCGGCGCGGCCAGGCGGCTGACGCAAATCCGCAGGACTTCTTCCTTGCCGCCGAGCTGGCCCGCCAGCGCCGCGCGCCGATCTGCCAGGCCGAGGGGCCGGGCACCGACTACGCCTATCACTTCGACGCCGGCCGGCTCGGCACCTTCCTGCGCACGCACGCCGTAGGCCTGGGCGTGCGGCACATCGTCGACACAGTGGCCCGCGTGGAACAGCACGAGGACGGCAACCTTGCGGCCGTACACCTGAAGGGCGGCGCACGCATCGCCGCCGACATCTTCGTCGACTGCAGTGGCTTCAAAGGCCTGCTGATCACAGAGACGCTGGGAGAGCCCTTCCACCCCTACCGCGACAACCTCTTCAACGACCGCGCTATCGCCATCCCGACACCCCTGGTCGACGGCGAGGACATACCTTCCGAGACCGTGTCTACCGCGCTGCCCCACGGCTGGGCCTGGCAGATCCCGCTGACGACGCGCTTCGGCAACGGCTACGTCTACAGCTCGGACTTCATCAGCGACGACGAGGCCGAACGCGAGCTGCGTGAACACCTCGGCCCGGCGTCTGAAGGCGCAACCGCACGCCGCCTGCGCATGCGCGTGGGCTGCGTGAAACGGCACTGGCACCAAAACTGCGTGGCCATCGGCCTGGCGCAAGGCTTCATCGAGCCGCTGGAGGCGACCGCGCTGATGCTGATCCAGCTCAGCGTCGAGCAGTTCATCGACGCTCTCGAAGACGACAGCTTCGGCCGCGCCAGGCAGGCTGCGTTCAACGAACGCGTGAGCGCGATGTTCGACGGCGTGCGCGACTACGTCGTCGCCCACTACCAGCTGAACACCCGCCGCGACACGGACTACTGGCGCGCCAACCGCGCGAACCGCCACATCTCCGACCGCCTCGCCAGCCTGTTGGACGTGTGGGACCGCGGCGGCGACTTCGAAGCCGAGCTGGAACGCCACGGCGCGGCGTTGATGTACCTGCGGCCGTCCTGGTATGCCCTGTTCGCGGGCATGAGCCGCTTTCCGGCCGAACTGCGCCCGGCACCGCAGGCCGTCACGGCGGCTCAGGCCAAAGAGCGCCTGAAGCAGCTGGCGCAAGCGTTCAGTTCACATCGCAGCCACCTGAGCTGAGGAGCCGTCATTCGACGGCCGCAGACTCGCTCTCGGTGTGCCGGTCAGGTTCCGTGGTGCGGAGGATTTCGTTCAGCACGGACGTGGCGTAAGTCCCGGCTGGCAAGGAGAACGTGAGCACCAGTTGATCGGCTTGCGGCCATTCCCATGACATGTCCGCCGGACTCGCCACCAGGGGGCGGCGCTCCTGATCCAGGCCGGCGTGTTCCATGCCGTCACACAAGGTGGCGTGACGTTCAGCCACGCCGTTTTCCAGGGCCTGCGCTTGATCGGCGGTGATCACACGGCCCCGTCCCCAGAGCGGTCCGGTGGGTCGGCCCATCTCGTCCATCACGTCACCGGGCAGGGTCTGGCCCCAGAGTCCCTGCTGAACTCGCAGCGCCAGCACTTCATTGAAGACGAAGGAGCGCACCGCCGACAGGTAGATGCCCTTCTTCTTCGGGTTGCGCACGCGGATTTCGCGCGCAAGCATCGCGCGGCCTTGCTCGACGTTGCCGCCCTCAAAGCCGAAACGCTGAGCGCCGAAGTAGTTAGGCACGCCCTGTGACGCCACGGACTTGAGGTTGGCCTCGATGGCGTCGCGGTCGCCGGTCACGTCACGCAGCACGATGCGGAACCGGTTGCCCTGCAGATCACCAGGGCGCAGCTTTTTCACATGGCGGCTCTGACTCAGCACCTTGAATTCCGGGTGCTGAAGCCCGGTCAGGTCGGGCGTCTCGCCCTTTGGAAAATAGATGCTGAACCACTGACGGGTGATGGCGTAGCGATCCTTGAGGCCCGCATAGCCTACGTCCCTGTCCTGCACGCCGGCGGCCTCGGCCAGTTGCTGGGCGACGAAAGCCGTGTTCGCTCCGTTTTTCTCGATGTCCAGCCAGATGTGTTCGCCCTCACCGGAGGGCAGTTGCAGCGGCAGTTCCGTCACGACGAAATCCTCGTTGAGGCGTTTCAGGGTGGCGCCAGCGCCGCTGGCCGGATAAGCGTTGGGCCACTGCGGCAAGGTCGTGTATTGAGCGTCGGTCATGAGCGGTCTGAGGGCACCAGCTGTAGAGAGGGGCAGGCTGTCTGGCCGACCAGAAGGCAGTCCAGCCCATGATTCTCCCCCTCCACGCACGCCTCGACGAGCGTCAACAGATGCGACTTCAATGGGCACTGTTGCGCGCTACGACAGGCGGCCTCCGGGCGGCGATGTCAACTCACGACCCCGACCAAGTGCAGAAGTGCGCCGTGCGGTGGCCAATGACCGTGCAAAGCTGGCTGCTGCAGTTCGCGTCAGGCCTCGCTGCCGGCAGCCATCGCCCCAGAAGAGACAGCTTTTGCTGAGATCGCGTCGCCACAGGCCAACGCTCGGACCCGAGCGTGCTGTACGGGGTCGTTGCAGATCGGTCGCACCGACTTGCGGGTGACGAGGCAGCGAGTTGATGAGTTGACTTCTCGGATTCGTCAAACCTGATGACAGTTGGATTTCTCGCTCATTGCGGTGCCGGCGGCGCCGCCTTACGCTGTTGTCATTTGTCGAAAAGCAGGTGCCGCTGTGCCCTTTGCATCCCACCGCATGACATGCGATCGCGCGAAGACGCCTTATCCCGGCACCGGCAGGCCCGCGAGCAAAGGCGAATACGAAAGCTTCCATGCCGCCTTGAAGGCGATACGGGTGAAAGTCAAACACGATAAGGACACGCTGGGTCGCTTCAGTCCGACGATGGGCGTCACGCTGCCCACCGAGAACCCTGATCTAGCCACCCTGGCCGACGAATTCCTGCACGCCTGGAATCACCATCACGGCCGGGGCAAGTTCTTGGACGCCGAAGCGGCCGAACAGCATTGCCGCGTGTACGACATGGCTGTGGATGTATTCAAGCGAACCGGCAAAGGAACGTCCGGCCTGCCCGACGGCTGGGAGCGAACCTTTCATCAATTGGAGGCGTTGAACTATCTGTCTGCGCCGCTGCACAAGCCTCGTTTCCTGTCCCGCATTGAAGATGACTTGTGGCGTTGGTCGTTGCAGTGGAAGCAAGACCGCCCCGGTGGCTGAACGCCGGCTATGCGTTCACGAATGGTCTGCTCAGCCTCCGCCAGCGTCCGTCCCGGGCAGATAAAGCCTCTTGTGTGCTGCCGCAGCAAACGACAACGACCTCTGCGAAGCGGCCAGCCCTAGGGGCCTAGCGCTCTTGGACGCCAGGGCTGCCGCGTCCACAGCGCGACACTGCCCGATGGCTCACCAGCGCCTAAGCCGACTGCCAAACAGTGCGTAAAAGAGGATCAACGCGTACCAAGGCAGCATGACCCAATAGGCCCGCTGCGGGCTGCTCACGTCGGCCAGGTGACCGTACAGCATCGGGATCAGCGCACCGCCCGCAATACCCATGATGAGCAGCGCCGAACCGGACGCCGTGTACTTGCCCAACCCCTCCAGCGCGAGCGGCCAGATGGACGGCCACACGAGAGCGTTGGACAAGCCCAGCAGCGCCAGGCAAAACACCGTGTCGGGCACGGGCGGCACCCCAGCCCAGCCCAGCAGCGCCTGCGACAACCCCATGCCCGTGGATGACGTCAGCGCGATACCGCTGGCAAACAACAGCCCGGTGCCCGAGGAGAACACCAGCGCCGTGCGCTGGGACATCCAGCGCGGGATCATCGCCACGCCCAGGAGATAACCCAGCACCATGAAGCCCATCGTGTACGAGGTCAGCACGCCGTAGTGCTCGACCCCCAGCTGGCGGCCGTACAGGCCGATGGTGTCGCCAGCGATGACTTCGACGCCCACGTAGCCGAACAGCGCGATGGCGCCCAGCACCACCTGCGGATGCTTGAAGACGCCCCAGCGCGTGACCGCGGCGCCCAGCCCGCCAGCGGCCTCCAGCTCGGGCTCGCGCAGGGATGAAAAATGGATCAACAGCATGAAGGCGAACAGGCCCGCTGCCATCACCGCATACGGGAACACCAGCCGCTGCGACAGCTCGTTGCGCAGCGCCTCGCGGCCGGCCGCGTCCAGCGCTGCCAGCGCCGGCTCCGAGAAGCGGTCCATGCCCGACAGGATCAGCGCCGAGAACACCAGAGGCACGACGATGCCGGCGCCCTTGTTGAACAGGCCCATGATGGAGATGCGCATGGCGGCGCTGTCGCGTGAACCGATGCAGACGATGTACGGGTTGATGGCTGTCTGCATCAGCGTCATGCCGCTGGCCAGCGTGAACAGCGCCACCAGAAAGACCGCGTATTCGCCCGAGCGGGCGGCGGGGATGAAGGCAAGCGCACCGACAGCCATGACGCCCAGCGCGACTGTCATGCCGCGCTTGTAGCCGATGCGCGCCAGGATGGCCGCAGACGGCAACGCCATCACCGTGTAGGCGATGTAGAACGCAAACGTGACCCACAGCGCCTGGAAGTTATTGAGCTCGCAGACGATCTTGAGGAAGGGGATCAGCGAGCCGTTCAGCCAGGTGGCAAAGCCGAGGATAAAGAACATCAGCCCGATGAAGAGCATCGGCAGCAGCACGCCCTGGCCTGCCGTGGGTGTGAGGGTTTTGGTGTGCATGGGGGAAGCAGCAAAGCAAGGGCTGGCAGCGGTGTATTGCACCGCTGCCAGAGTTCACGTCAAGCGGCAGGCCGCTCGTCAGAACTTCGCGCGCACTCCGATGCTGTAGCGCGCACCGTTTTCGTAGACGCCGACGGGGATACCGTCAACCGTGTTGGACTTGATGACCTCGTTGTTGAGGTTCACTGCGCTCGCATAAACGGCGATCTTGGGCGTCACGTCCCAGCTGGCCGAGGCATCCCACTGGCCATAGGCGCTGTTGATGACCTGGCCTCCCATCTCCACGTTGCCATAGCTCTTGGAGCGGTAGTTGTACGAGACGCGCAGGCTGATCGGGCCTTGCTCGTAGTAGCCGCTGAAGTTGAACTGGTCTCGCGAGTTGCCCAGCACCTTCAGCCGCGGCTGGCCGGCGACCGAGCCGGCCTTGGCATCGGTGAAGGTGTAGTTCACGACGGTGCCGAAGCCGGTGTTGCCGAATGGCTGCTGCCACTGCAGCTCGAAGCCTTTGATGTCGGCCCCGTTGTCGGCGTTGTAGGGGCGTTCCACCGTCAGCGTCTCGCTGCCGACCTGTTCACTCTTAGACGCCTTGTAGGTAAAGGTGTCGAGCTTCTTGATGAAGAAGGTGCCGGAGATCAGCGCTGCGTCGGCGTAGTACCACTCGGCACCGACTTCAGCCTGGTTGGCGTGCACGGGCTTGAGCAGCGGGTTGCCGGCGTAGCCCTTGCTAAGCACGGTGCCGTCGCGGCGCAGACCGGGGCTGAGCAGGTCGAAGGTCTGGCGTGCCATGGCACGCGACACCGAGCCGCGCAGGATCAGCTCCTTGCTGAGGTCGTAGACGACATTGAGGCTGGGCAGCGCGTCGGTGTAGTTGTTGCCGACACTGGTGGGCGAGAAGCCGCCAGCGGCGTTGCCCAGATAGCCGTCGGACGTCTGCTGCGTGCGCACGAAACGCAGGCCGAAATCGCCGCGGAACTTGGCCACCGAGAAATCCGCCTTGGCGTAGAGGGCCGAGATCCGTTCGTGGACCTTGTAGTTCTCGTTGAGCACATCCTTGTACGTCATGGCCTTGTCGTACATCGGGATGGCCTTGCTGGCGACGAGGGCGTCGTCGTACCAGGCGTACTGCGTCAGCGCGTCTGAGGTGGCGGCAGCCTGGCTCAGCAGCGGTGACGGGCCTGTCGACAGGTCAGCCAGCGTGAACGACTGCCAGCCGTTGGAGCCCGGGCCGGCCGTGCCCTGGATACGCGTGTTGCGCAACGTGTTGTCGCGCAGCTTGACGCCGAGCTTCACGGCATTGATGACGCCGCCGTCGATGTCGAAGATCACATCGCCCTGCGCATAGTTCTCCTTGGCGTCCATGCGGCGGATGCGGTCGTCGCCCGCCTTCAGCGTCAGCGCCTTGGGGTCCAGCGGGCTGATGTCCAGGTACTTCACGCCGTAGTGGTCAGGGCCCAGCGAGATCGTCGTGCGCGTGTCGCCCTCCATCCAGAAATGGCGATCGTGCGAACTGCCGCCCGAGCTTTTGGTCGTGCCGACCTGGCCGTGCAGCTTCCAGTTGCCAGATTGGTAGTTGCCATCCAGGTCCGCCACGCGGGACTTGATGTAGCTCTCGCGGTAGATGGGTTCGAAAGAGACGCCGGTCTTGGGGCCAACCGTGCCGCCGACGAGCGCCTTGCTGCCGTCCGCCACAGTGATGAACTTCGGGTCGGTGACGCTGATGACGCCGCCCACAGCCAGTCCACCGGCCTGCCAGAGGTAGTTCTGGTTGTTGTTGTTCATCTTCATGTCCGAATCCATCAGGTTCAGGACGATGTCGGTGGCCGGGTTGGGCTGGAACTGCAGCGCCAGGTTGGTCGTCGTGCGCTCGCGCTCCTGCCGGAAGATGGCTGACCCGCCGCCCCAGGACGCGTAGGCGTTGGTGACGGCGCCGTTCTGGTCCTTCACGTCGTACTTGCCATCGGAGAACTGCTCCAGGCCGTCGCGGCGCATGTGGCGCTTCTGGCTACTGATCGCCAGCAGCACGCCGAAGGTCTTGTCGTCGCTCTTCCAGTTCAGCAGGCCCGACAGCTGCGGGTCGGTCTTGCCGGGCAGCTTGCTGTACATCGCCTCGGCCGAGGCCTGCAGCGTCAGCTGGTCTTTGAAGGCCAGCGGCTTGCGCGTCTTGACGATGACCAGGCCGCCGATCGAGCCTTCGTCCAGGTCGGCCGACGGGCTCTTGAACACGTCGAGGCTGCCAACGATCTCGGAGGGCAGCACGTCGTAGTTGAAGCTGCGCGTCTGCGGTTCGTTGAGCCACCACTCGGACGACGCGACGGCTTGGCCGTTGAGCTGCGTCATGTTGAGGTTCTTGTCCGTGCCGCGCACGAAGATGGCTTTGCCCTCGCCCCAGATGCGGTCCACCGAGATGCCGGGCACGCGTTGCAGCGAGTCCGCCACGTTCTTGTCGGGGAACTTGCCCACGTCCTCGGCGCTGATACTGTCGACGATGTTCTGCGACTCGCGCTTCTCTGACAGGTTCTTCTTCAACGTCGCCCGCACGCCGCGGACCTCGACGGTCTCCAGTTGCTGGTTCGCGTCCTGGGCGTAGGCGGCGCCAAGCGACGCGCCTCCCAGCGCCAGGCCGATGAGTTGGGGCAAGAGGTTCTGCTTGAAATGAGGCTTGGCCACGTAGGTGCTCCTGGGCAACGAGTTTTTGTCGGACAACAAGGGGCCCGACCCGGCGGCGGATGCCATCGGGCTGGGCTTGACTCAGGAAGGCCGGGAACAGCGTTTGCGACGCGTCAGACCCTGGCCAGTGGCGGCAATCTAGCGGCGCCGCGCGGGGCCGGCGCGGCACGTTGCGCTTTGATGGACTTCATTGCGTCGACGTTACGTAAGGACGTTCAAACGCAAGGGCGCTCTACGGGTAAGCGCCAATGTCTGCCGGCAGCAGGCGCCGCCAGCCGGGTCGTCGACCGTCAGGCGGCGGCCGTGATGACACCGTCGCAGGCACCGAAGCCAATGCGGCGGAAGCCCGGCTTCTGGGCGTAGGCGCGCAGGCCCAGTTGGTCGCCATCGAGGACAAAAGTACGTTGCTCACCATTGGGCAGCGTGATTGGATGCTTGCCGCCGCCGGTCAGTTCCAGCAGAGAGCCAGCCTCTTCAGGCTGAGGGCCGCTGATGGTGCCGGTGCCCAGCAGGTCTCCCGGCTGCAGGTTGCAGCCGTTGCTGGCGTGGTGGGTGAGCATCTGCGCGAGCGACCAGTAGGCATGGCGCAGGTTGGAGCACGACAGGCGCGTCGGCTCGGCCATGGCCGGCGTCTTGAACCAGACCTCCAGCTCGATGTCGAAGCTCGCGTTCGCACGATGGGCGGGCGAGTCGAGGTAGGGCAGCGGCTGCGGGTCTTCGGCCGGCCGCGTGAACGGGATGCGGAACGGCGCCAGCGCCTCCATCGTGACGATCCACGGCGAGATCGTCGTGCCGAAGTTCTTGGCGAGGAACGGCCCAAGCGGCTGGTATTCCCAGGGCTGGATGTCCCGGGCGGACCAGTCGTTCAGCAGCGTGAGGCCAAAGGCGTGCTCGTCGGCCTCGTCGATGTCGAAGGGCTCGCCCAGCGCATTGCCAGGGCCGACGAACAGGCCCAGCTCCAGCTCGCAGTCGATGCGAGCGCTGGGCTTGAAGACGGGTGCGTCGGCGTCCGGTGGTTTGACCTGGCCCTTGGGCCGACGCAGCGGCGTGCCGCTGACGACGATGGAGGAGCTTCGGCCGTGGTAGCCGATGGGCACCCACTGGTAGTTGGGCAGCAGCGGGTTGTCCGGGCGAAACAGCTTGCCGATGGCGCGGGCGTGGTGGATGCCTGTGTAGAAGTCCGTGTAGTCACCGATGCGGCAGGGCAGCGCGTATTCGGCCTGGGCTTGCGCCACCAGCTCGACCTCGGGGGCCCCCTCCTTGAGCGTGTCGAACAGGCGATGGCGCAGCGCCAGACGCTCGCTGCTCGGGCGGCCCATCAGTGCGTTCAGATCGGCAACACCCCAGCCAGTCAGGTCCAGGATCTGGTCGCCGATGCCAACACCCACGCGGAACGGCTCCAGAGAACCGGCGCAGCGGAACGAACAGAACGGCAGGTTCTGCAGCGGGAAGTCGGTAGCCGGGTCATTGGCCGAGGCGACCCAGGAGCGGGCCGTGGCGTCGTGTGTGCGATCGATGTTGCTCATGCTTTGAATTCGTCCTTCAGCCCTTGCCAGCAGTTGGCATAGGTCGTTTCCAAGGGTGCCTCACGCAGCGCCCAGGCGGTGGGCTTCAAGGGCCAGCGCGTCTCGAACATGAAGGCCAGGGTGGCCTCCAGCTTGTGCGGCTTCAGGTCGGCGTTGCTGGCCTTGTCGAAGGCCTCGGCGTCGGGACCGTGCGGTACGTAGCTGTTGTGCAGGCTGGCACCACCGGGTTTGAAGCCCTCGGGCTTGGCGTCGTACTGGCCCAGCACCAGGCCCATGAACTCGCTCATCACGTTGCGGTGGTACCAGGGCGGGCGGAAGGTGTCCTCCGCCACCATCCAGCGCGGCGGGAAGATGACGAAGTCGACGTTGGCCCAGCCGGGTGTGTCGCTGGGGCTGGTCAGCACGGTGAAGATGCTGGGGTCGGGGTGGTCGAAGCTGACCGTGTTGATCGTCATGAAGCGCGCCGTGTCCCAGCGATAGGGCGCGAGGTTGCCATGCCAGGCGACGACGTTGAAAGGGCTGTGGCCTTGCGTCGCACGCCACAGCCTGCCGCCGTAGCGCTTGACGATCTCGTAGGCGCCCTCTTCCTGTTCATGCCAAGCCACCGGCGCCTCGAAGTCGCGCGCGTTGGCCAGACCGTTGGAGCCGATGGGGCCCAGCTCCGGCAGGCGCAATGCGGCGCCGTGGTTCTCACAGACGTATCCACGGGCCGGCACGTCCAGCGGGTCGACCTTGAAGGCCATGCCGCGCGGCAGCAGTGCGATGGAGCCGGGCGCGACGACGAGGCGGCCCAGTTCGGTCGTGACCAGCAGCCTGCCCTGCTGGGGGACGAGCAGCATCTCGGCATCGGCATTGACCAGCGCGCGGCGGCCCATGGCGCGCGTGGCGACGTAGGCGAGCGCGCCCATGCCACCCACACCGGCCTCACCGTTGACCGCATAGCTGCGCAGGCCGTCAACGAAATCACCGTCGCCGTGCAGCGGTGTCGGCCCCCAGCGCAGCGGGTCGGGTGAGGCGCACTCGCCCTGCTCGGCCCCGCTCTTCCAATGCGGGTGCGCCAGCGGCTCGTAGGCGCCCACGACGACTGACGGCTGGCGGCGGTAGAGCCAGGTGCGCTGGTTGTCGGCCCGCGGCGCGGTGAAGGCGCTGCCGGACAGCAGCTCGGCGTAGAGGCCGTGCGGCGCGCGCTGCGGGCTGTTGCGGCCGATGGGCAGAGCGCCGGATACGGCTTCGCTCTGATGCTGGTTGCCAAACCCGGCAAGGTAGGTCAGTTCAGTCATGGCGTTCGTGGTGGGCCAGCGCGAAGGCTTCTCGAAGCACCTCGCGGTCGCCGATGTGGTTGCATAGGATCAGGGTCAGTCGCGCCAGCCAGTCGGCGGCGGCCTCGTCGGCCAGGCCCGCCTGCGCGGCGATGAGTTCGGCGTAGAAGGCATCGGCCTCGCTGCCGAAATTCGGGGTCAGGTTCAGTTTTTTCATTCAGGCCTCCCACAGGCGCGCACCAATGCAGCGTGGACGGCATCGGGGTCGAAGGCATGCCAACGCGCCGCAACGACGGCATCGGGCCGCACCAAGTAGACGCTGCCCGGCCGCGCGCCGTAGCGCGTGGCGGCCAGGCCCTCGCCCGACAAGGTGATGACGCGCAGCCCCGCCACCTCCACCGGCCATCCGAAGGCCAGCAATGCGAAGCCGCCAGCCAGGGCCTCGCCGAGCCAGCCGCCGCCGTCCAGCGGTGCGTCGGGCGCCGGACAGCCCGGGCCTGGGCCGCCGGCCCAAGGGCCGTCGTCCGGAGTGCTCAGCGGCGAGTCGACGTGCTCGGTCGGCGTGGAGAGTCGGCCGCTGTTGACGAGCGGCTTTGCAAACTCCTCATGCGCGGCCAGGTCCAGCGCGGCGCGGCGCAATCGCCGGCTCAGCGCACTCTTGGGGCTGATGAAGTCGGTGGCTCGCGTCGAGTGGCCGATGTTGTCGTCGGCCGCCTCCAGCCGCTCGAACTCGTAGGCGTCCAGCAGCCCCTCGCCGCCCTCGCCCTTCAGCACGGCAGCGAGCTTCCAGCCCAGGTTGTCGGCATCCTGCACGCCGCTGTTGGCGCCGCGCGCGCCAAAGGGTGACACCTGGTGTGCCGCGTCGCCGGCCAACAGCACGCGCCCCGATCGGAAGCGCTCGGCGCGCCGGCAGCAGAACTGGTAGATCGACGACCAGGCCAGCTCGAACTGATCGGTGTCCAGCATCGCCGCGACACGGGCCCTGATGCGTTGCGGATCGCGCTCGGCCTGGACATCGGCGTCCCGGCCGAGCTGGAAATCGATACGCCAGAGGCCGTCGGCCTGCGCATGCAGCAACACGGACTGGCCCCGATGAAAGGGTGGGTCGAACCAAAACCAGCGCTCGGGCCGAGCCGGGTCCAATCCACGCGGGCGCGCGTCGGGCGCCAGACGCACGTCGGCGATCAGGAAGCGGTCCTCGAAGACCTGGCCCTGGAAGCTCAGGCCCAGCAGCTGCCGCGTGGGGCTGCGCGCGCCGTCGCAGGCCACCACCCAGTCGGCACGCATGTCGAACAGGCCATCCGGCGTGCGCACGTTCAGCGTGACGCCGCCCTCGTCCTGCTCCAGCCCGATCAGCTCGTGCCTGCCACGCAGCTCGATACGAGCGTCCAGCTGAATGGCACGGACCAGCTTCGCCTCGACCTGGTCCTGCTGCAGGTTGACCATTGCAGGCATCTTGTGGCCGGCCTCGGGCAGCAGGTCGAAGGCATAGGCCTCGCGCTCGCCGTGGAAGACGCGGCCGCGCTGCCATCGCACGCCTTCGCGCGCGACGGCCTCGCCGACGCCGATGCGGTCGAACACCTCCAGTGTCTTCTTGGCCCAGCAGACGGCGCGAGAGCCCTCGCCGATGCGGTCGCTGTCGTCGATGACAACCACGGGCACGTCGCGCTTGGCCAGGTCCAACGCCAGCGTCAGCCCTACCGGGCCAGCGCCGACGATGACGACGGGCCGGCGCTGCGGCTGGCCGGAGCGTTGCTCCAGGCTCTGGTGGTAGGGGTACTGCGGCAGCGACATCAGGCGCCTTCGAGGGCTTTCCACATGTCCACGTCGCGCTCGGCCGTCCAGATGCGCGGGTGCGACGTGCCGCCGGCTTCGTCGTAGGCACGGGTGACGTCGAAAGGCATGCAGTGGTCAAAGATGACCCAGTGGCCGTACTTGGGCCGCAGCGCCGCCATCGTGCGTTGGTAGACGGACTTGAGTTCCTCGCCCGCCTTCACGCCGGATTGCACGGCGGCATACAACTCGCTGACGAAGGCGCGCGTGCCACCCAGGCCTGCGGCCACCTGCTCCTCGCCCTTCAGCGCAGGACCGCGACCGGGCACCAAGGCCGCAGCGTTCAGCGCAGCAACGGCATCCAGCGTCGCGGGCCAGTCGGCAAAGTGGGCGTCGCCGCAGTAGGGCGTCGCGTCGAACTCGACGAGGTCGCCACTGAACAGCACCCGCTCCTCGGGCAGCCAGGCGACCGTGTCGCCCGCCGTGTGCCCACGGCCGGGCGAGAACATCTCGACCTTCACGCCGCCCAGGTCCAACGTCAGCCGCCCCGAGAAGGTCAGCGTGGGCCAGGTCAGCCCTGCCGGCACCGATTCGACATTGCGGAACAGCCTAGGGAAGCGGCCAATCTCGCTGGCCTTGTCCTGCTCGCCGCGCTCCTTGATGAGGGCCAGTGTCGCGTCGCTGGCGATGATCTGCTCCAGACCCTCCGCCTTGAAAGCCGAGGCACCCAGCACACGCACTGCGTGGTAATGGCTCAGCAGCACGTATTTGATGGGAACGTTGGACACAGAGCGGATGCGTCGGATCACGTCGGCCGCCATGACGGGCGTAGCCTGGGTGTCGACCACCATCGCCGCGTCGCGACCGATGACGATGCCGGTGTTGGGATCGCCCTCGGCCGTGTAGGCCCAGGCGTGCTCGGACAGACGTTCGAAGGTGACCTTTTTTTCTTCCAGGTCGGCTTGTGAGGCAAAGGCTTTGGTCGTCATGCAGGTCTCCAGGGGCTGAGCCGAAATTTATCCTATTCCAAATCAATTCAGCAATATAGAATTTTCGGCATGGACGAAGCCAAGAGCCCGCGAGGCATCCAGAGCATCGAAGTCGGCGGCCAGCTGCTGCTGGCACTGGCCCACCAGGGCCGGCCGATGGCGCTGAAGGACCTGGCGCGGGAAGCCGGCATGACGCCGGCCAAGGCCCATCCCTACCTGGTGAGCTTCATCAAGCTCGGTCTCGTCGAGCAGGCCGATGGCAGCGGCCCCTACGGACTCGGGCCGCTGGCGCTGCAACTGGGCCTCATCAGCCTGCAGCAATACGACCCCGTGCGCTTAGCGACGCCGGTCGTCGAGGCGCTCGCGCTGGACCTGGGCCACACGGTAGCGATCGCCGTCTGGGGCACGCGCGGCCCCACCATCGTGCGCGTGGCCGAAGGGCCGACGCCAGTGCACATCAGCATGCGACACGGCACGGTGATGAACCTGGCCGGCACGGCATCGGGGCGGCTGTTTGCCACCTACCGCGCCGAGGATGCCGCAGCCCTGGGCGAACCCCTGCCCGATGCGGCAATGACTGCCGCTGTGCGAGAGGCGGGCTTGGCCACGTCGAGAGACGGTGTGGTACCCGGCGTCAGCGCTGCCGCAGCGCCGGTGTTCGACGCTTCCGGGCGCCTCGTGCTGGCGCTGACCGCTATCGGCCCGAGTGCCAGCTTCGACACGGCGCCGACCAGCGAGTTGATCACGGCACTGCGCGACGCCGGCGGCCTGCTGTCGCGCCGTTTGGGCCGCTGAGCGATACGCCCGGCTGCCGGACAGGCAGCCGACAGGCACATTCTCGAAAACCGAAGCAAACTATTTTTGCAATTGCAAACTTGGTAATGCACCGATAGCTGACGCCAGTTATCACCGACACCAAACCATGTTTCGATTCACGCCGTCATTAATTGCAAAAAGACCCAAAATAAGTAATAAATGATGGGGCAAATCGTGAATAAACATTGCTGGCTTTTTAAATAATGTGAACCCGTTTTTCCAGTTGGTGAAAAGCATCGCGGGCGACGATACAAGCACGCCGCCGGCGCACTGAATTTGCCTTTCACATCAAAGACTTAAGACCGACACAAACAGTCAAGCCGAGGGCATTCCTCGCACCCCCCGAGCATTCCCTAGGCACCTCGGGTTTCCACGCAGTCACAAAATTTCTCCGGCAGCCAGCACCCAACCGGGCGCCTTTTGGCTGATTCCATTTGGCGGCCACCCGCTCGCCAAATCCTTTCTGGAGTAGTGATGCATCAACGAACCAAAATCGCCGCCGCGGTCCTCCTGACCGTCGGCGGTTTCAGTGCTTGGGCCCAGCAGGCGCCGACCGAGCCTCAACAGATTGAGCGCGTGACCGTCACGGGTTCCGCCATCAAGCGCATCGACGCGGAAACCGCCGTGCCCGTGACCATTGTCAAGATGGCCGAACTGAGGGCGCAGGGCGTCACCTCGGTTGAGCAGGTGCTCGGCCTGCTGTCGTCCATCCAGGCCACGCAGAACATGGCTTCGGCCATTGGTTCGGGTACGGGCGGCGTGTCCTACGCCGACATGCGCGGGATCGGCGCGGACAAGACACTGGTGCTGCTCAACGGCCAGCGCATCGCCAACAGCGCCACGGGTGCCGCGGCGCCGGACATGAACATGATCCCGTTCTCGGCGATCGACCGCGTGGAAGTGCTGCGCGACGGCGCCTCGTCGCTCTACGGCACGGATGCCATCGGTGGCGTGATCAACTTCATCACGCGCAACAACTACACGGGCGGCTCTGTCACCGTGGGCTATGACGCACCGAGCAGGGCCGGCGGCACGACGAACAGCGCCAGCATGAGCTATGGCCTCGGCGACCTGTCCAAGAACGGCTGGAACGTCTTCGGCACGGTGAGCTACAAGAAGCAGGACTTCATCAACGGCGACCAGCGCGACTTCAACAAGCGCATCGTCGGCGGTCTGTCCAACAGCACGTACCCGGCCAACTACCAGGTCGTGAACGGAGGCACCTACTACAACCCGCTGGCACCGAATTGCAACGCGGCCAACCTGATTCCCAATGCCGCGACCGCGGCCCCCGGCTGCCGCATCGTCACCCCGCCTTTCGTCAGCATCAGCCCGCGCAGCGAAACCCTCTCGGGCCTGCTGAAGGGCACGTTCGATGCATCGCCAGACTTGCGCCTTGGCGCTGAAGTCTTCTATGCGAAGAACTCGGTCGAGACCAAGGTAGCCCCCGTGCCCTATGGCGACTACTGGATGAATCCCGGCACCACCTACTTCCCGGCCGCGGCACTGACGAACCCGAAGTACAGCCCCACCAACGACCCGTACGGCGTGGCCGGCACGCCCTGGAACAACCCGTCGGCCCAGTTCCCGACGCCAGCCAATGCGCAGGCCGGTGGCATCGAAATCTGGTGGCGCGACCTGATCAACGGCCCGCGCCAGGACAAGTCCACCGGCAAGCAATACCGCGCCTTGTTCACCGCCGAGGGCAACGCCGCCGGCTGGGACTACAAGGGTGCGCTGGCTTATAACCACACGCAAAACGATCGCGAGCTGACCGGCGGCTATGCCAACGGCGACGTGATCGGCGAAGGCATCCTGCGGGGCATCGTGAACCCGTTCGGCGACCAGACCGCAGAAGGACTGGCCCTGATCAAGGGCGCCGCGCTGAATGGCCTGCTGAGCACCAGCATCGGCAAGGTGACCAGCCTGACGGGCAATGCGGGCCGGGAACTGGGCGACTGGTTCGGTGCCTCGCGTCCGGTCCAACTGGCCGTCGGCGCGGAATTCCGGCGCGAGGACTACCGGGACTTCAACCACCACGACTTCGCGGTCGCCGTGTCGGCGAGCACGGGTGTGGACCCCGACGCGCGCTCCGAAGGCACCCGCAACATCTCAGCGGTCTACAGCGAGCTGAACGTGCCGCTGACCAAGGAGCTCGAAGTCACGGCATCGCTGCGCTATGACAAGTACAGCGACTTCGGCAGCACCACCAACCCGAAGTTCAGCTTCCGCTACCAGCCGAGCAAGGAAATCCTGCTGCGCGGCTCGGCTTCCACCGGCTTCCGTGCCCCGTCGCTGTACGACCTGAATGCCAGCACCGGCTTCACCAACACGAACAGCTACGACAACCCGCTGAACTGCCCGAACGGCGTGCCGAACGATCCCAACACGGCCGGCGCGAACTGCGGCGCCCAGTACCAGGCCTACTTCGGCGGCAACAAGGACCTGAAGCCCGAGAAGTCCAAGAGCTTCACGCTCGGCCTGGTGTTCGAGCCCATCAAGGGCCTGAGCACCAGCATCGACTTCTGGTCGATCCGAGTGAAGGACCTCATCGGCTCGATTTCCGAGAAGACGCTGTTCGGCGACTACCAGACGTTCCAGCAGTACTTCCACTTCGTGCAGCCGGGCAACATCCTGCCGCAGAGCACGCGTGCCTGCCAGGACGGCCCCACCGCGCCGACCTGCGGCTATGTCGACGAACGCCAGCAGAACCTGGGCGGCATCAAGACCTCGGGCCTGGACCTGGGCCTGCAGTACCAGCTGACCACCGCGGTGGGCCGCTTCGGCTTCGAGGCCCAGTCCACCTACGTCAACAAGTACGAGTACCAGGACTACAAGGACGGCCCCTGGAACAAGAAGGTCGGCATCTTCTCTGGCGATGGTCCGGTCTTCAAGTGGAAGCACAACCTGAGCAGCACCTGGTCGAACGGCCGCTTTGGCGCGGGGCTGGCCGTGCACTACAAGTCCGGCTACGTGGACATGACGCCGACCAATACGGTCAAGGCCTACACGACCGCCGACGCCTATGCGAGCTTTGCGCCCAGCGAGGCCTTCTCGCTGGTCCTGGGCGTGCGCAACCTGACCGACCGGAATCCCCCGTTCTCGAATCAGACGGCGCTGTTCCAAGCCGGCGGCTGGGACTCCCGCTTCTATGACGCGGCCGGCCGCACCGTCTACGTGCGCGCCACCGCCAACTTCTGACGGCACAGGCGTTCGCAGCGCCAATCGAAATGGGAGGCGAGAGCCTCCCATTTTTTTGGCCGCAAGCTGGCTGCGAGATCAGCCAGCCCCCTCGTGCGGCCGCAAAGCAAAAGGGCCACGAAGGCCCCTTTGCTTTGCGTCCGGGCTGCAGCGCAGCCCTCGACGGAAACGACTCAGTCCAGCTTGGCCAGCATGGCCGCCTCTGTGGCCTCGTCCCAGGCCAGGGGATACAGGCTGCGCGCCGAAGCCAGCAGCTCAGGCCGGCCACCCAAGAGGGTGATCTGCTCGCGCACGGTCGCGAAATCGAAACTCATCAGCACCGCGGGTGCATCCACGCGGGGGTTGTGGCGGGCCGTCGTGTAAGGCAGCCAGCCAAGCCAGCGGCGGTAGAACGCGACGTGGCGCGGGTTGACCTCGACGACACCGCGTTCGCAGCGTGCCCGACGGTGAGCGTGCAGGTAGGCCAAGTGGAAGATCTGCGCCAGCATGCGCTTGGGGTCGTGAGAGTGCTTGTCAACCGCCAGCGCGCCGAACTCGCACAACTTGACGCCAGCGCTCCGCCACTCGGCGAGTTCGGCACCGAACAGCAGGTCGGCATTCAGGCCGCCAACACCATCAAAACGCACTGACACGGTGCCGAGCACCTTGTCGCCGTCGCGAACCGAGCAGACGATGTCGCCATCCTCATTGCGGCTGCTGAAACGCTCGCGCGACATCGCCAGGCCGCGGTCGCCGTAGCGACGCTCCACGAGGCCCAGCGCATCGCCCTCGAGCGCGCCAAAGTCGCTGTTCAGCTCCAGAGGCGGGCCTCCGAAGGGGTTGAGCACTGCGCGACGGCTTTCTTTGAAGGTGGGGAACATCTAATGCTTCCTTGACGCCCAACGCGTCGAGCGCTGGAGTCTAGGGATTGGAATGTGACTTTTCCCGGACGTTCACAGATCGATACAAGTGGATTCCCCAGGGATTTGCGTTTATCCGTCGCCTGATTTGGCGACAGCATGCGGGTTCCTCCGAGGCCGCCGAGGGGATACCGAACCGGCGCCGACCCAAGAAAAAGGCCACGCATCGCGTGGCCTCGTGGTGCGGCAGGACGGGCTTAGGCCGCGTACTTGGCCGCCAGGCGGTTCATGTTGGTCATGGACAGGCGGTGCATCTCGATCATGGCGATCAGGCCGTTGCGGTGCAGTTGCAGCACCTTGTCGTCGGCCAGTTCGCTGTACTTCTTCTCGTCCAGTGCCAGGAAACCCTCGACGTCCAGCTTCTCGCCATTGGGCAGCGTGGCCTCGAAACGCATGTCCTGCAGCAGGTCCATCTCGACCAGCAGGTTGCAGATCAGACGGGTGCGCTCGGCTTCCTGCTCGAAGTTCTCCAGGAAGGCCTTGGCATTCATCAGAAACTCGGTGGGCTCACCGTTGTTGAACAGCGCCTCGCCGGTGGTGTCGTTGAAGCCCGCCCACTTGCTGTCGTAGCAGACGGCCAGGTTGTTGGCGTTGCCGTCCAGGCGGGCCATCGCGAAGGGGTAGCGACGCACGTAGGCCGGCACGTAGCCGCCGGTCCACTTGTCGCCCTCGACGAACAGGTTGGAGCCAGGCTTCAGGCCCAGCACGGCCAGGGGAGCCACAGGCTGCTTGCCGTCCGGACCCGCTTCGCCGGCGCGCACGAAGACAACGGGGTACTCCTTGCAGGCATCGCCGAATTCGACGGCCGCCAGGAAGACCGAGTTCTGATCGGCCACGCGGCCGACGACGGCCTGGGTCGTGTCCAGCTTCAGGTTCTTGTGGACTTCGCGGTCCAGCGGCAGCAGTTCGCCGTACATCGGGGGGTTGCTCATGTTTTCTCTCCAGTTTCTTCGGCCAGACGACTGACCAGCACTTTGTCCACACGCTTGCCGTCGAGGTCCACGACCTCGAATCTCCACGCGTCCCACTCCACGACATCGGTCGTGCGCGGCAAGCGCCCCAGCAGCAGCATGATCATGCCGGCCAAGGTGTTGTAGCGCCCACGGTCCTCTTCGGGCAGTTCCTTCAGCTCCAGGCGGTCCTTCAACTCGGGCACCGGGATGAGGCCGTCGATCAGCCAGCTCCCGTCCTCGCGCTGCACCGCCCAGGCGTCGCCATCGCTCGGGGCATTGAACTCCCCGGCGATGGCTTCCAGCACATCGCGCACCGCAATCACGCCCTGCACCTCGCCGTACTCATCGACGACGAAGACCAGCGGCGCGTCCGACACGCGGAAATGTTCCAGCAGCTCCATGCCCGACAGCGTCTCCGGCACGTACAGCGGCGCCTCCAGGCCCACCGTCAGGTCCAGTGACTGCCCATCCAGCAGCCGCGCCAGCAGCGCCGGCGCCGAGGCCACGCCCAGCACGTCAGTCAGGCCGCCCCGGCAGACCGGATAGCGGCTGAAGCCATGCTCGCGCAGCACCGCCAGCACCTCGGGCGCCGCAGCGTCGGCGTCCAGCCAGGCGATCTCCGCGCGCGGGATCATCATGGAGCCCACTTGGCGCTCGTCCAGGCGGAACACGTTGCGCACCATCTGGTGCTCGTGCTGCTCGATGACGCCGGCATCCAGGCCTTCCTCCAGGCTGGCAGCGATCTCCTCTTCCGTCACCCCGCGCTGGCCCTTGTTGCGCAGGCCCAGCAGGCCCAGCGTCGCCTCGGTCGAAAAGCTCAGCGTGCGCACCAGCGGCCGAGCGGCAAACGAGATGAAGTTCATCGTTGGCGCCACCAGCCGTGCCACGGTCTCCGGGTAGATCTGGCCAACGCGCTTGGGCACCAGCTCGCCGAAGACGATGGTCAGCAACGTGATGATGATGACGACCAGTGCCGTCGCGGCGATCTCGGTGGTATGCGGCTGCAGGCTGAAGGTCTCGGTCAGCCAGCGCGACAAGGGGCCCGAGAAGGCGGCGTCGCCGACGATGCCGTTCAGCACGCCGATGCCGGTGATGCCGATCTGCACCGTCGACAGGAACTTGGTCGGGTTGTCGTGCAGGTCCATGGCGGCCTGCGCGCCGCCCTCGCCGCTTTCCACCATCACCTGCAGCCGCGCCTTGCGGCTGGCGGTCAACGCCATCTCCGACATCGCGAACAGGCCGTTGAGAAGGATCAGAAAGAGAACGAGTGCGGTGTCCATCGAAGGCGCCGGAACCAGGGAAAACCCGTGGCGGCGCGCGGTCAAAAACGAAGCCCGGGAGACTAGCAGATGGACGTGACACGGCCCACGGTGCGATCCCTTGCTTGGGGGTCTGGGCGGAAGCGGGCCCGGCCCGCGCCGGGACGGGACAATCACGCCATGAACTACTTGATCGGAGATGTCCAGGGCTGCTGCGACGCGCTGGAGCGACTGCTGCTGCGGCTGGATTTTTCCCCCTCGCGCGACCGGCTCTGGCTGCTGGGCGACCTGGTCAACCGCGGGCCGCAATCGCTGGCGACGCTGCGCCGCTTGATCGCGCTGGACGACGCCGCCACCTGCCTGCTGGGCAACCACGACCTGCACCTGCTCGCCGCGCACCACGGCGTGCGGCGGCCGCATGGTGGCGACACGCTGGACGACATCCTGACCGCCCCCGACCGCGACGCCCTGATGGACTGGCTGCGCCACCAGCGCCTGGCCGTATGGGAGGCCGGCTGGCTGATGGTGCATGCCGGCGTCGTGCCGCAATGGAGCCGCGACGACACGCTGGCCGCAGCCGCGGAGGTCGAAGCCGTGCTGCGCGGCCCGGCACTGCCCGACTTCCTGCAGGCCATGTACGGCAACGAGCCAGCGCGCTGGGACCCCGACCTCGCCGGCACCGCACGGCTGCGCTTCACCGTCAACGTGCTGACCCGGCTGCGCTTTTGCACCGCAAACGGCGAGATGGACTTCAAGACCAAAGACGGCGCGGGCGCAGCACCGGACGGCTTCATGCCCTGGTTCGACGTGCCCGGGCGGCGCACGGCCGACGTGCCGGTCGCCTTCGGGCATTGGTCCACGCTCGGGTTGCTGGACCGCCCCCACCTGCTGGGCCTGGACACGGGCTGCGTCTGGGGCGGCAGCCTGACGGCGGCGCGCGTCGACGGCGAGGCGCGCGAGATCATCCAGGTCACCTGCGAGCAGGCGCAGCGGCCAGGCTCGTAGAATGCGCACCCTTCGGAGGCTTGGGGGAGCGGTTTAACCCAACGGTCTTGAAAACCGTCGGCCGGTAACGGCCCGTGAGTTCGAATCTCACAGCCTCCGCCACTGCGCTGATGATGTCAGCAGCTGATCCCGCTTGGCCGATTGCTTCTCTGCTTCGAGCCCTGCGATGGTGACCCAGCACTTCACGTCTTCGCTCACTGCACGGGCGATCATGCCCCCCACGGTCGGGCTGAGCTGCCCTCTCGACTTGGCGGCGCCAAGTGTTGTCGGATGGAAACCCGGCGGCGTCGATAGCTGGCGCATCGACTGCTCCGGATAGTTCGTCACGAATTTGTCCAGCGGGTCAATCGCCTTCTTCGTGGTCGGCGCCTCGCTGCATGTCGTAAGCGTACACATCGTATTGACTACGCTGTGCAGCCATGCGGTCCCGCGCACCGACCACATGGCGTAGTCAGCACCCGCCTAGGGCGAAAGCACCTGGCCGGAGTCGGAAGTGACTTTGCGGAACGCCACCAACAACGCATCGGCGTCTGGCACCTGCTTGAAGCGCAGCACGGGGATTCCCGCTTTGGTCAGCAGTGCGTCGCGGTCCGCATCGCGTTTTTCGCGCCCCTTGTGGCTTGCGTCGTCTAGCTCGATTGCTGCCAACACGGTGAACGCCCTGTCGCACACCACGAAGTCAGCGACTTTTCTGTCAAAAGTTGCTCTCGTCGGGCGGTCTTTTGTCGTTAGCAGCGCCGAGAACGCCACTTGGGCCAGGACCACTTGCTCGGGGAGCGTCCGCGTGAGGCGGAAGTACATGGCCTGCTCTCGCTCTGTTAGCGGGCGCCTTCCCGAAACGGCCCCCGTAGCCCGCCTTCCCTTTTTGGTCAGTGCGCCCAGTGCTGCTGCAACGACGACCGCCACCAATGCGAGTAGCAGTAGGCTCGTCGGGATCCTTGAATCCATCTTTCCCTCTCCTGTCTTTGCTCGTAGCCGTTGGGCTCGGGCGTGTGCCCAGTCGGACTTTTACCAGTGAGGTACCCGAATCGAACCGCGCTAACGCCGGCGCGGGAAAGCGCCCAACTTCTGACGGCGTACCCTGTGTGCCCAAGGACCGGGGTGAAGAGGCGACATGCAATTGAAGTTCTGTGTACCCGCCAGTCAGCCGTGCGTGCCACAGCCGTCAGCGACTGGAAGCATGGCCTGCATAGCTTCAAGGTTCTGGTCCCGTTGCCGCGGGGACCGTTTCACCACTCAGGCCGTGCGTACCGCTTGCCGAGCGACCGCCTCGCCCAAGTGCTGATGCGCTGCGCCCTCCCAGACGACCGGCAGCTGGTTCTTCGCCTGCAGGTAGTGATGCGTGAAGACGCCCAGATACGCTTCAAGGGTCTTGCCGGCAGCCTCGTCTCCCGCCAGATTCAGGCACTGCGCGGCCACCTCGCTCGTGCAGAAATGGTCGCCACAACGTGACCGGCGCAGCCGGTATTGCGAGGCCTCGGTGGGCTCCAGGCTGAGCACCGGCATGTGGTTCAAGTAAGGGCTTCGGCTGAACATCTTGCGCGCCTCGGACCAGGTGCCGTCCAACAGGATGAACAACGGGCGCTTGACCTTGTCATCCTGGCTGGCGGCGGGCGGCCGAACGGCATGGACCACGCGCTCCGGTGCGGCGTACTGGCCCGGGAATACGACGTAGGGATCCCAAGCCGGATCACTCAACAAGGCGATGAGCGCAGGATCGAATTCGGTTCGCGACCAGCCGAAGGCGAACGTGTCCGCGACCATGTCCGCGATCAACCATCCGGTGTTGGTCGGCTTCAACGGCTCGATGTCGGCCATCAGCAGGCACACCGCGGCGCGCGTGCTCGCCGAAGGACGCAAGGCGCACATGCAGTGCGTCGGGACCAGCCGGCAGCCTTCGCAGCGCTCACGCTTGAAGCCACCACGGGCCAGGAATGGCTTGGTGGCGCTTGCCAGACGCGCAGCGCGCAGACGAGACACGGCATGGGACATGCGCCTATTGTCGGAGCAGGTCAGGGCCGTCAAGCAACGACCGAATGGCACTTCATATCGCATCCGCAGTCGCGCGGGGCGTCACTACATCACGAGGCTGTCCAACGCCGTGTCTTCCCTGACCCGCACCGGCAGCTGGATGTGGAAGACGGCGCCGCCGCCTGCCCGGTTTTCGGCATGGATGCTGCCGTCGTGGACAGTCATGATCTTGCGGCAGATGGCCAGCCCGAGGCCGGTGCCGCCAGAACCGTCCTTGGTTTTGCTGGACTGCACGAAGGCGTCGAAGACCTTCTCGATTTCCGCCTCGGGAATGCCTGGACCGCGGTCGCGTACGCTGATACGGGCCTCGCCCGGCGGTAGCAGTTCGGCCGACACCTCAATGCGCCCGCCCTCGGGGGAGAACTTGATGGCATTGGCGGTGACGTTGCGGATGACCTGCTGGAAGCGCTGGGGGTCGACCCGCGCGCTGAGTGGCTCATCGGGCAGTTGCAGCACCAGTTGCTGCCGGCGGCGAGTCACCAGCGGCTCCAGCTCCCGCAGCACGGACTGCACCAGCCCCCGCAGGTCGCAGCGCTCCAGGTCGAAGGTGCCCACCGAGCTCTCGATCTTGGACACGTCCAGCAAATCGTTGACGAGCGCCAGCATGCGCTGGCCCGACGCGTGGATGTCGGCAAACATGCCCGCGGCCATGCGGGGCTGGTTGCAGCCACGCGCCTGGCCCAGCTCCGAGAAGCCCAAGATGGACTGCAAGGGCGTGCGCAGCTCGTGGCTGATGTTGGCAACGAACTCTGACTTGGAACGCGAGGCCTCTTCCGCCACGTCGCGCGCCTCGCGGGTGGCGCGCTCGGCGTCGCGGAATTCACTGACATCCATCAGCGTGCACAGGGTGCCGGCCGTGTCGCCGCGCTCGCCCGGCACCAGCACCTGGGTGATGACGATGTCGCGCAGCGAGCCGTCGCGGTGCCGGACACGCGTCTCGTGGCGCTGCCGCCCGCCTTGCGCCATCCACCGCGCAGCCTGGCCAGCCGGTAGCCTCAGCTCCTCGGGCCGCAGCGCAAAGCCGACTTCAGTGCCGATGACGTCGGCACGGCTCAGGCCGCTGAAATCTTCCCAGGCCTGGTTCACTGTCACGTACAGGCCTTGCGCATCGAACATCGCCGTCGGCAGCGGGCTGATTTCCAGGAGCAAGCCAGTGAAGGCGAGCTGGTGTTGCAGTTTCTGCTGGGCCACGTAGCGCTCGGTCACGTCCACGGCGCTGCCGGCAAAGCCCACGACCCGACCGCGGCCATGCAGGGGCACGACGCTGACCGCAAAGCGGTGCAGGCGGCCATCGGCCGTGCGTGCTGAGACCTCCACGCCGCGTACGCCGGCCCGGTCGTCGGGCCGGAAGAGCGCCGCGATGCGCTCGCGGTCGGCGCCCGCCACCATGGACGCCAGGTTGCGCCCCAGCACACCGGCCTCGCCTCGACGGCTCATGGCGCCCCAGGGCGCGTTGACAAAGGTGACGACGCCGTCGACGTCGGTGCGGAAGATAAGCTCCTGCACGCTCTTCAGCACCACGCTGAGCTCACGCTCGCGCAGCGCTACCTGCTCATGCGCCCGGTCGAGCGCCTGGCGCGAGTTCTCACGCGCCCTCATGGCGCGCAGGAGCACGGTGGCCGCGCAGCCGATGAGCAACAGCGCGCCGGCGCCCAGCCCCGCCAGCCAGGGCAGGCTGGCACGCCAGCGCTGCAGCGCGGCGGCCTCGCTCTGCTCGATCAGCACCACCAGCGGCCGCGAGCGCGAGACGCGGAAGGCCACCACCTGCGGACCGGGCAGCACACCCTGGCCGATGTAGCCGCCCCATTCCCTGGCCGGCAGCCAGTGACTAAAGACCGGGTGTTCGGCGAAACGCCTGCCTGGGGCGGGCAGCGCGGGGTCGGTGGTCGTGATCAACACGCCGTCATAGCTGGCCAGCAGTGCGATGCCATCGTCATCCGACAGCGCGATCTGCTGGTAGTTCGCCAGCGCGCCGGGGTTGATCATCGCCAGCAGCAACCACTCCTTGCCGGCGGGCCCGGTCATTCGCCGCATCAGCGGCAGCATGTTTACGCCCGCCGCGCGCGGTGAGGCTGCGTCGGTGCGCAGGTCTGCCAGGCCCCGGCCCGGCAGCAGCGGCAGCAGCATCTCGCGCGCACTGGCAGGCGGCCGCCCGATGCGGCCCAGGTCCAGCCGCAGCCCTTGTTCAGCGGCGCTGGAGCTGGCCAGCACCTGGCCTTGGGCATCCAGCACCGCCACGCCGCGCAGGAAGGGCAGCCCGGCCAGCGCCTGTGTCAGCAACGCCTGCTGCCGCGCAGGCTCGACCTGCGGCTGCTGCGCCATGCTCTCGGCGAGCGTGCGCAGCGTCAGCGAGGCCGACTCGACGACGCGCGTGGCATGGTCCTCCAGCACGCGCGCCATCAGCTCGCCGCGTTCGCCCGCCGCCTCCAGCGCAGCGCGGCGCTGGTACTCGGCCAGCGCCAGCAGCGCGACGACCACGCCCAGCGCCAGCAGCCCCGACAGCATCTGCACTAACACCAGGGCGCGCCCGCGCTGGCGCGTGTGCGCGGCGTGCATGGCTCAGTTCACCACGATGTCCGACAGGCCATGGCGCTTCGCCGCTGCCTTAAGCCGCCCATCGCGCTTGATGCGCGCGACGAACTCGTCCAGCACGGCCAGCCATTGCGGGTCGCCCTGCCGGGTGGCATAGGCATAGGGCAACACGAAGAAGGGCTTGGGCGGCGCCACCAGACGCGCCCAGTCGGCGTTGTCCAGCAGGCGCCGGCTGTAGGGGTAGTCGGTCATGAACACGTCGACCCGGCCCGACTCCAGCTCCTGCTCGCGCGTGGCTGGCGGCTGCACGACCTGCATGCGCGCCTGCTTCAGGTGTTCGCGCATCACCGGCTCCATGAAGGTACCGGCCTGCACCGCGACGACGACGCCTGGCTTGTCGATGTCGCTCCACTGCCTCACCATGCGGTTGGAGACGGTGGTCACGGCGTAGATGTCGCTCTGCAGGTAGGGCTGGGTGAAGCTCAGCTGCTCCTTGCGCTGCGGCAGCACGCCGACGGCGAACATCGCAACATCGCAGCGGTCCGTCTTCAGATCGTTGATCAACTGAGGGAAGGACGACTCCACGTGGTCGAGGCCGACCTTAAGGTCCTTGGCCAGCTCGGCCGACAAGTCGATGTCCAGCCCCGTCAGCTGCTGGTTGCGAGGGTTGCGGTAGGTGATGCCGTAGTAGTCGGGCCAGATGCAAACGCGCACGCTGGCGCGGGCCTGCACGCGCGCCAGCACCGAGCCGGTCTGCGCGGCCGCCGGCGCCGCGTGCAGCAGGGCCGTGGCGACCAGCACGGCGATCAGCGAGCTGCCCGGCCGGAGCCCGGAAAAAGGGGTGCTCATGGTCTTGCTCCTCATGTTCAGGCCGCACCGACCAGCATCTCGAAGGTGGGAGGCTCGGTGTTGATGCGGTCGCGCAGCGCGATCATGTCGGCCGCATGGGCGATGAATGTGTCGACCACGCGCGGGTCGAACGCCGTGCCGCGCTGCTGGGCCAGCATCTCCAGCGCGACGTCATCCGGGAAGGCCGGGCGATAGCAGCGATCCATCGTCAGCGCGTCAAAGAAGTCCACCACCGCCACGATGCGACCGGACAATGGCACACCCTCGCCGCTCAGTCCGTTCGGATAGCCGCCACCGTCCCAGCGCTCATGGTGGGTCAATGCCACCTCGGCGGCCAGCTGGAACAACGGGATGCGCGAGCGCCCGAGGATTTCTGCACCCATCACCGGGTGTTTGTTCATCACCTCGCGCTCCTCGGCCGTGAAGGCGCCGGGCTTCTTCAGCACCTGGTCGGGCACGCCGATCTTGCCGATGTCGTGCATGGGAGCGGCTCGCCTCAACGTGTGGGCAAAGGACGCCGCCTCGCCCAACGCCAGCGCCAGGGCTTCGGCCAGATAACCGATGCGCATGATGTGAACGCCGGTGTCGTCATCGCGGAAGTCTGCCGCGAGCGACAGGCGCAGCAACGCCTCGTGATGCGCGCGGGTCACCTCCCGCAGCGCCTCGTTGCGCTCGTGGTACATGCGGCCGAGGTCGGCCACGATGCGTTCCATCTGCGCAGTGGCGGCGTCATCGAAGACCTTGTCGGACACTTCCATCGTCGTGTAGCTCATGGCCATGCCTCCTTCAGACTTGGGAGCACAGCGCCGCGATGCAGTCGATCAGCTGCAAGGGGCTGAAGGGCTTGACGAGGTAGGTGTCCGCGCCGGCCTGCAGGCCGGCCTCGCGGTCCCGGGCATGTCCGCGGGCGCTCAACAGCATCACATGGGCCCCGGCCAGCACCGGATCGGCGCGCAGCCGGCGGCAGCACTCCAGGCCGTCAACGGCGCCGGGCATCATGACGTCCAGCAGCACCAGGTCCGGCCGCACGGCGGACGCGACCTGCAATGCGGATTCGCCATCGACTGCCTCGTGGATCTCGTAGCCATCGAACTCCAGCGTCATCCGTATCAGCTTGCGGATGTCGCTGTGGTCATCGACGATCAGAATCTTGTTCATGCGGGGTCCGTTTCTTCACTACCTTTGCCGCAATTATCATTTTTATCATTTGCAAAAGGTAGATTCGATTGAGGCCGCCGCGGAGAAAACCGGAAAAATTAGGCACGCCGTGCGTGAATCCCCTCGCGCATGGGGGTGCCCCCGGGGCGAGCCCACGACGGCGCCAGCCGCCAGGGCCTCTTCACACGGCAGCAGCAGACCCTAGACCAGCGTGACCAGCAGCGCAGCCTGGACCAGCCAGCGCCAGCGGTCCATCAAGGGCTCGGCCGCATCCCACTGCTGGGCCAGGCCGAAGATCCTGTGCTCCCGGCAGGCCAGACCTGCATACATCGGGATGTTGCCGGCCGCAGCCAGCTGCTCCACAGCGTTCGGGCCCAGGCCCTGGCAGTCGACCGCGTCGTACAGCCGCCCCAGCAGCCGGCCGATGCCAGCCAGTTGCTGCGCCTGCTCGGCGGGAGGCTCGGCCGGGACGGGGATGAGCGCGACATGGGCGCCAAGCTCCTTCGCCGCCTGCTGGAAGAGTTGCGCGTCCGGCCCGGACGCATCTGCGCACATCAGCCCCAGCCGCTTGCCCAGCAGCATGGGACGGCTCGCCTCGGGCCCTTGCCGGAGCAGGCGCGCCCGAGCCAGCAGGGCCTGCTGTTCTTCTTGTGATGGAGGCTTGGCGGATGCCGTTTGGCACAGCCAGGAGGCGGGATACATGGATGAAGCCTTGTAGGCCGACGCGTCTTTGCAATGACCGAGAGCCTAGTGAGCGACCCATGCCCGGCGTTTGATCGCGATCAAGGGCCGCAAGCGTAGACACGTCAGGATCACCACTGAAAGCGGGGGCTTACCGAGCGTTTGCAATTCATTTGCACAGCGTCACCGAGCGACGCTGCGGGTTGCCACGGCATTTGCGCGCGCTTCCTAGCATGGACACATCCAAACAAGGAGATGGCCATGCCCAGCTGCAACACCTGCCTGCCGACCACCCCGACGCGCCCCGTGCCGGCCGAGCGGCGGCCGCATCCCGTGCCCGAGCTGACAGCCAGTACCGCCAACCGGCGCGCCAGCCAGCACATCACCGAGACTCTGCAGCTGCTGGCCAGCACGCTGAACCCGCAACGCCGCGTGGTGCATGCCGGCGACACCATCTACCAGAGCGGTGATGCTTTCAGTCACCTCTATATCCTCAACTCCGGCATCTGCAAGCTGCTGAGTCTGTCGGCCGACGGCCGCGAACAGGTCGTGGGCCTGAAGTTCCGCGGCGACTGGCTGGGCTTTGCCGGCATCGCCAAGGGGCACCACATGTGCGACGCGGTCGCGATGGACACCGGCGAAGTCTGGGCCATCCGCTACGACGCGCTGCTCGCTGCCTGCGCCCGCCACCCCGAGCTGCTGGGCCTGGTGCACCAGGCGATGAGCGGCGAGATCGTGCGCGACCGCGACTCGATGATGTCCGTCTGCACCCTGCCCGCGGACGCCCGGGTCGCCGATTTCTTGCGCTACTGGGCCGACTGCCTGGCCAGCCGCGGCCTGCGCACGGACCAGATCTCCTTGTGCATGACCCGCGCTGAGATCGGCAACTACCTGGGCATGACGCTTGAGACCGTCAGCCGCGCGCTGTCCCGGTTGGCGCGCAAAGACCTGATCTGCTTCCCCGAGAAGGGCCGGCGCGACATCGCCATCCCCGACGTGGGCCGGCTGGAAGCCTTCATCCAGCAGAGCGTGACGCCGGTGGGGCACACCTTGCAGTAACGCGTCGTCAGCCCGGCGGCGGTCGGGCGAACCAGTCAGGGAGGCTCGCATGAACGAGCAGATTTTCAGAGCCGCACCGGCACGAGCCCACGGCTCACCCGAGACGCCGCTGCGCAGGCCGGCCCAGGTGGCACTCACCTACGTAGCGCTGGGCGCCGCCTGGATCCTCTACTCCGACAACCTGCTGCTGGCCATGGTGCCGGATGCGTCCCTGCTGGCCAGCATCGGGCTTGATAAAGGCCTCGCCTACGTGCTGGTCACGGGCCTGTTGCTGTACGGCCTGCTGATGCGTCGCGACCGGCATTCGCTGCCGCCGCAGCACGTCGACGGCGGGTCCGGCACCAACCGGCGAATCGGCGCGCCGCGCCACGAAGACAATCGCGAAACGTCGGAGGCCCAGGTGGCCCGCTGGCGTCAATGGGCGATGGCCTTCGAGCACATCCGCGACGGCGTCATGATCACGGACGCCCACTGCCGCATTCAGACCGTCAACGCCGCCTTTTCCGCCATCACGGGCTACAGCGCCGATGAGGCCATCGGTGCGTCGGCCCGATTGCTGCAGTCCGGCCGCCACGCGCCGGAGTTCTACCAGCAGATGTGGGCCGCGCTGCAGACCGAGGGCCGATGGCAGGGCGAGATCTGGAATCGCCGCAAGAACGGCGAAGTCTTCCCCGAGTGGCTAACGCTGAACGTGGTGCGCGACGGCGCGGGCCGGGTCACACATTACGTGGGCGTCTTCACCGACGTGAGCCGCAGCAAGACCGTCGAGGCGCAGCTGGAGCGTCTGGCCCACTACGACCCGCTCACCGAGCTACCCAACCGCGTCCTGGTGATCGACCGGCTGGCACAGGTGCTGCTCCGCAGCGAGCGCCGCAACGGCACGACGGCCGTGCTGGTCATCGACCTGGACGGCTTCAAGACGGTCAACGACAGCCTGGGGCACCCGGCTGGCGACGAGTTGCTGGTCTGCATCGCCGCACGGCTGCAGTCCCGCCTGCGCACCGATGACCTGCTCGGCCGGCTCGGCGGCGACGAGTTCCTCGTGGCGCTGGAGGGCTGCGCCACGCCGGCCGAGGTGGCCGCGCTGGCGCGTGACCTGCTGGACACCGTGGCCGCGCCGGTGCCGCTGAGCTGCGGCCAGGATGCCTACGTGACGGCCAGCATCGGCATCAGCCTGCACCCGGTGTACGGCAGCCGCAGCGTGGTGGAGTTGCTGCGCGATGCAGACGCCGCCATGTACCGAGCCAAGGAACAAGGCCGCAACTGCTTCTGTTTCTACACCAGCGACATGAACGCCGAAGCCATCGCCAAGCTGGAGCTCGAGGCCGCGCTGAGCCGCGCCCTGGCACGTGGCGAGCTGCTGCTGCACTACCAGCCCAAGGTCGATGCGCGCAGCGGCCTCGTCGCCGGCGCCGAAGCCCTGCTGCGCTGGAACCGCAAGGGCGTCGGCCTGGTGCCGCCTGGCCAGTTCATCCCGGTGGCCGAGCAGAGCAGCCTGATCCTGGCCATCGGCGCCTGGGTCATCGACGAGGCCTGCCGACAACTGCGCGCCTGGATGGACGCCGGCCAGCCGCTGGTGCGCGTAGCCGTCAACGTAGCGGCGCGGCAGTTCGCGGCGGGCGATCTGGACCAGGTCGTCGCCCGGGCACTGCATCGCCACCGGGTTGACGCACAGTGGCTGGAGATCGAGATCACCGAGGGCATGCTGATCACCGAGCCCCAGGCCGCGATCAGCATGCTCAAGCGAATCAAGGCGCTGGGCGTCAAGCTGTCGCTGGACGACTTCGGCACCGGCTACTCCAGCCTGGCCTACCTGCAGCACTTCCCGCTGGACGCGCTGAAGATCGACCAGTCCTTTACCCGCCGCATCGGCCAGGAGCCGGACGGCGCGGCGCTGGTGGACGCGGTCATCGCGCTGGCCCACCGCCTGCACCTGCGCGTCGTCGCCGAAGGTGTGGAGACCCCGCAGCAGCGCGACTACCTGCGTCAGCACGGCTGCGACGAGATGCAGGGCTACCACTTCGCACACCCGGCACCAGCCGACGCCTTGCAGCAGCGGCTGGCGGCCGACGCGTGCGGCCACGACCCCACCTAGCCGGCGATGGCCGCAGCCTTCACCACCCTCTTCCCCCGGTCGCCGCGCCCTATCGCGGCAAGGAGCCTCCCATGCGCAGCAATCTGCCCGTCACCCATCAGGAATACCTGCTTCCCACGGACCGCAACCTGGTCTCCACCACCGACCTCAAGGGCCGCATCCTGCACTGCAATGCCGCCTTCGTGGAGGTCAGCGGCTTCACGCGCGACGAGTTGCTGGGCCAGCCACACAACTTGATCCGGCACCCCGACATGCCGCCCGAGGCCTTCCGCGACATGTGGGCCACGATCAGCGCCGGTCAGCCCTGGTCGGGGCTGGTGAAGAACCGCCGCAAGGACGGCGACCACTACTGGGTGCGCGCCAACGTTACGCCGCTGATGGAGGACGGGCAGCCCGTGGCCTTCATGTCGGTGCGCTCCCGCGCCGGCCGGCCGGAGATCCAGGCCGCCGAGGCTCTCTACGCGCAGATGCGCGACGAGCAGGAGGCGGGCCGGCTGGTGCACACGCTGCACCGCGGCGAAGTGCGGCGCAGCGACTGGCGCGGTCGCCTGGGCCGCCTGTCCGCGCTGCTGCCCTGGCTGGGCCAGGCGGCGGGCTACGCCGGTGTCGGCGCGCTCGGCCTGATGCTGGCTGACCAGGCTGCCTGGGTATCCGCCGGGGCCGTCGCGCTGGCGGCGGGTGCGGCGGCGGTGCTGAGCCAGCAGCGGCTGCGCCAGGGCATGGACCACATCGAACGCTATGCCAACCGGCTGGCTGCGGGCGACCTCAGCCGCAACCTCGAACCCAGCGGCAGCAGCCACGGCCGCGGGCTGGAAGTGTCGCTGGCGCAGTTGGCCGTCAACATGCGCGCGCTGGTCTCGGACACACGCGCAGAGCTGGACCAGATGAACCGTGTCAGCCGCGAGATCGCGCAGGGCAACCAGGACCTGGCGCAGCGCACCGAATCGCAGGCCGCCAGCCTTGAGGAGGCCGCGGCCAGCATGGAGCAGATCACCGCCACCGTGCGCCAAAGCAGCGACAGCACCCACAAGGCCAGTGGCGTGGCCAACGAGCTCAGCAACGTGTCACGCCGCAGCGCCACCGTGGTCCACGACGTGACTGAAACCATGGGCGGCATCGCTCGCTCGTCCAAGCAGATCGGCGACATCATCCAGGTCATCGACAGCATCGCCTTCCAGACCAACATCCTGGCGCTCAATGCGGCCGTCGAGTCCGCCCGCGCAGGCGAGCACGGCCGCGGCTTCGCCGTGGTGGCGGGCGAGGTCCGTGCGCTGGCCCAGCGCAGCTCCACCGCGGCGCGCGAGATCAAGCAGCTGATCCAGTCCTCCACCGAGCAGGTGCAGGCGGCCGAGCGCCAGACGGGCAATGCGCGCGCCAGCATCGACACCACGCTGACCTCGGTGGAGAACTTCGCGACGCTGATCGGCGACATTGACCGCGGTGCGCAAGAGCAGCTGCTAGGCATCTCGCAGATGCATGAGGTCATCCAGCAGATGGATGGCTTCACACAGCAAAACGCCGGCCTGGTGCAACAGTTGTCGGGTTCGGCCCAGCAGATGCTGGCGCAGTCCGAGGAAGTCAGTGCCGCGCTGCGCGTGTTCCGCCTGGAGCGCGTCCCCGCCGCGGCCGCATCGCTGCCCGATGCGGTCGGCCTGCGCCGCGCGGCACGGCTGCGCGCAGCCTAGGACCCCAGCACCCGCGCAATCGCCTGCGCCAGCTGGCCGCGGCTGTAGGGCTTGGGCAGCAGCTCCCAGTCGACGGGGGACTCGCGGTCGGCGTCCAGCAGCTCGGCCGAGAAGCCCGACATCAGCAGGATGGCCAGCTCGGGCCGGCGTTGCTGGGCGATGCGGGCCAGTTCGGTGCCGCGCATGCCCGCGCCCAGCGCAATGTCGCTGATCAGCAGGTCGAAGTCGGCGTCGGGCGTCAGCAGCAGCAGCGCCTCCTCGGCGCTGGCGCAGACACTCAGCACACAACCCAGGCTGGACAGGAAGTGCTGCGCGACCGCACGCACCTCGGCATCGTCCTCCACCACCAGCACCTTCAGCCCGGCCGGCACGCCGTCGCCGCCGTGTTCGCCGTCCTGGACCCCAGGCCGCGCCGCGCCAGGCACCGGCAGATAAAGGCTGATGGTCGTGCCCTGCCCCGGCGCGCTGACCAGCACCACGGCACCTTGCGACTGCTTGACGAAGCCATAGACGGCACTCAGCCCCAGGCCCGTGCCGCGGCCCGCCTCCTTGGTGGTGAAGAAGGGCTCGAACGCGCGCTCCTTCACGGCCTCGGGCATGCCGGTGCCGGTGTCGGCCACTGCGATGCAGACGAACGGGCCGTCGCCCAGCTCGGGCCGCAGCTCGGTCGACAGGGGCCCCGCTGCAGCGGCGCAGAAGCGCAGCGTGCCGCCGTCCAGCATGGCATCCCGCGCATTGATCGCGATGTTGAGCAACGCGGCTTCCAACTGCCCAGGGTCGGCCAGCGCGCCGGGGCAGTCCGGCGCCACGTCGACGACGATGTGGATGCGCTGGTCCAGCGTACGCCGCAGCATGTCGGAGAGCGAATGCAGCAGTGCATGCACGTCGACCGCGGTGGGCTGCAGCACCTGGCGGCGCGAGAACGCCAGCAGCTTGCCGGTCAGCTCCGCGCCGCGCTTGGAAGCGCGCATCGCCGCGCCCACCAATTGCTGGCCGAAGGCGTCCAGCGCCAGCGCCGGCAGTTCCTCCAGCACCTTCAGATTGCCCTGGATGATGGTCAGCAGGTTGTTGAAATCGTGCGCGATGCCCCCCGTCAGCTGGCCCACACTCTCCAGCCGCTGGGCGTGGTTCAGCGCCTCTTCGGTCTGGGCGCGCTGCAGGCAGGTGCCCAGCAGATTGGCCAGCGACTCGAGAAAGCGTTGCTCGTCGTCGCCGAAACGCTGCGGCTGGCGCGAACGCACCGTCAGCGCGCCGATGACGCGCCCGCGGTCCGACAGCGGTACGGCCAGCGCACTGACCAGGCCCGCTGCCAGATAGGCCGGCGGCACGACGAAGCGCTGCTCGCGGCGGTAGTCCTCCACCACCACCGGCCGCCCCTGGGCCAGCACGAAGCCGGCCGGCGTGTCGATGCGGTTCGCCACCGTGCTACCCACCGCCTCGCCCGCCATCAGCCCCACGCCGCCGGCCACACGCAGCTCCAGCCGGTTGCTTTCCAGCAGAAACACCAGCGCCACCTCGACCTCCAGCGCCTCGGCGGCGATGGCAGGCACCTGTTGCAGAAGTACCTGCGGGTCGCGTGCGTCGACGGCCAGCCGGCCCAGCTGGGCCAGGTGCTCGCTGTAGCGCGCACGCTGCAGCGCCTGCTTGACGCGCGGGTACGCGCCGATGTCGCGGATGGCCGCCACCACGAAGGGCAGGCCATGATCTTGCAGCGGGCTCAGCGCGATCTCGACCATCACCTCGGAGCCGTCGCGCCGCTTGGCCACCAGCTCCATCTGCGTGCCCATCGGTCGCGAACGCGGCGCCCGGCCATAGGCCTCGCGGTAGGCAGCATGGCGCGGGCGGATGCTGTCGGGCACCAGCACATCGACACTGAGCCC